>JBMOKE010000222.1:0-3564 GCA_049315425.1 Mycobacterium sp.
GGTGCCCGAGTGGTCGCCGAGACGCTGAAGTGCAGGTCCGGCACCTGCTCACGCAGGCGCCGCACGACCGTCGACTTGCCGACCGCGGAGGGGCCGGACAGCACCAGGACGCGACCTCGCGTCACCGTCTGACCGTCCGGCCCACCGCCGGCGTCCATCGGCCTGCTTAGGAGAAGTCGAACTTCGCCAGCAGGGCCTTGCGCTGACGATCGCCCAGGCCGCGCAGTCGGCGCGTCGGGGCGATCTCCAGTTCGGTCATGATCTCCTGTGCCTTGACCTTGCCAACCTTGGGCAGGGCCTCCAGCAGAGCGGAAACCTTCATCTTGCCGAGAACCTCATTGGTCTCGGCATCCTTGAGCACCTGCTGCAGATTGGTGCCACCGCGCTTGAGTCGATCCTTGAGCTCAGCTCGGATTCGACGTGCGGCAGCGGCCTTTTCCAGCGCGGCCGCGCGCTGCTCATCAGTCAACTGGGGAAGGGCCACGGGTTCCTCCGTCTCATCGCAATCATTGTTTTGCCTGGGCCGGGTTCTTTGGCCAGCGCCGATGACCGTACCCAGGCTCTCAGACGAAATCTAACCCGCCCCGCTCGTCGGAAACGCAAACCCCCAGCACACCGAGCGTCAATCACCGCCTGGATCATGCCCTGGGCGAATAGTGAACACCCGACTCGCTCACCCCCAAAACAGCCGGGATTCGCTGCGGATATGGGCATCTAGCAGGTGTTTCAGCTCTCCGGCCCGGGCCCGGGAAACGCCACGTACGGGCGCCGATCCGGTCGCCAGAATGAATTTCACCCGGTTTGTGCACCTCACGGCGTGTCGCGCGTGTCGCAGGCGTCGCGCCGGGCGCGATCCGGACCTCAGGCCAGATAGGCGACCGCGTCGCGGAGCCGTTCACCCGCGCCGCGAATAGCCGCCGGATCAGGCCCGGCCCGCAGAATCTCGCGAGACACCGCCGGCAGCAGCTGACCCAATCGCGCACCACCCAGTCCGGACAGCGCCTCTGGGCGACCACCCTGAGCGCCGACACCGGGCACCAGAACCGGACCGTCGAGGGCACGCACGTCCGGCACCTGGTCCAGCGTGGCTCCGATGACGACACCCACGGGGCCGAATACCTCGGGGCCGAGTAACTCAGGGCCAAAGCCCTGTGCCGCAGCACGATTGGCTGCTCCCGCGGCATCGACCACCGACTGGGCGACCGTGCGACCATCGACAACGGCGTGCTGGATCCCGGCGCCCTCCGGGTTCGAGGTCGCGGCCAGGACGAATACCCCGCGGCCGTGAGCAGCCGCGACCTCCAGTAGCGGTGCCAGCGACCCGAAGCCCAGGTAGGGCGATGCGGTCACCGCATCGGCCGCCAACGGGCCCCCACCCACCCAGGCTTGGGCGTAGGCAGCCATGGTCGATCCGATGTCGCCGCGTTTGGCGTCGGCGAGTACCAGAACACCGGCCGACTGCAACCGGGCGATAGTGCGTTCCAGCACCGCAAACCCTGCTGATCCGTAAGCCTCGAAGAATGCGACCTGCGGTTTGACGACGGCGAAGCCCGCATATGCCTGTACGCAGATATCGCAGAACCGAGCCAAGCCGTCTGCGCTGACCGGCAACCCCCAGGCCTGCATCAGTTCCGGATGCGGGTCGATGCCCACGCACAGTGGGCCGCGCGCGGCGATCGCCGTCGCCAGCCGCGTTCCGAACGCCGGCGCTTCAGCCATCTCAGGCTCGGTCATGTCAGGCTCGGCCGAAGGATGCGTGGAGTTCCTGCAACGAGCGCACGCCGATATCGCCGCGGATGGCGGCCTCGATGCCCTGCACCGCAGCCGAGGCACCCTGCACCGTGGTGATACACGGAATATTCATCGACACCGCGGCCGAACGGATCTCATAGCCGTCGATTCGTGGTCCGGAGTTGCCGTACGGGGTGTTGATCACCATGCCCACCTCGCCGGCATTAATCGCGTCGATCGCCGTCATCGTCGGTCGGCCCTCGCCCGGGGTTTCGAAGTGCTTTCGCACCACGTCACACGGAATCCCGTTACGGCGCAACATTTCCGCGGTGCCCTCGGTGGCAAGCACTCGGAACCCGAGATCGGCAAGCCGCTTGACCGGGAAGACCAGCGAACGCTTGTCTCGGTTGGCCACCGATACGAAGACCGTGCCGTCGGTCGGCAGCGACCCGTAGGCCGCGGCCTGGCTCTTGGCGAATGCGCTACCAAAGTCGCGGTCGATGCCCATCACCTCGCCAGTGGATTTCATCTCAGGGCCGAGCAGCGAGTCCACACCCGAACCGTCCACCCGCCGGAAGCGGCGGAACGGCAGCACCGCTTCTTTGACCGCGATCGGGGCGTTGGGGTCCGGGTTGGAACCGTCTCCGGTTCGTACCAGCAGACCCTCGTCGCGAAGCTGGGCGATGCTGGTGCCCAACATGATTCGCGCACAGGCCTTGGCCAGGGGTACCGCAGTCGCCTTGGAGACGAACGGCACCGTCCGGCTGGCCCGGGGGTTGGCCTCCAGCACGTAGAGAACGTCATCCTTGAGCGCGTACTGGACGTTGAGCAGTCCGACGACGCCGACCCCGTGGGCAATGGCTTCGGTGGCTCGCCGTACCGCCTCGATATCGCTGCGTCCCAGGGTCACCGGGGGTAGCGCACAGGCCGAGTCGCCGGAATGGATGCCGGCCTCCTCGATGTGTTCCATCACCCCGCCGATGTACACCTCGGTGCCGTCGCACAGCGCGTCGACGTCGATCTCAATCGCGTCCTCGAGGAACCGGTCGACCAGAACGGGATGATCAGGTGAGAGTTGGGTGGCGCGGGTGATGTACCCGTGCAGGGTCTCCTCGTCGTACACGATTTCCATCCCCCGCCCGCCCAGCACATAGGACGGCCGCACCAACACCGGATAGCCGATCCGGGCGGCGATCTCGCGCGCCTCCTCAAAACTGGTCGCGGTACCGAATTTCGGCGCGGGCAGGCCGGCATTCATCAGCACCTGACCGAAGCGGCCGCGATCCTCGGCCAGGTCGATGGCCTCTGGCCGGGTGCCAACGATCGGCACTCCGGCGTCGGCCAGTCGCTGGGCAAGTCCCAGTGGCGTCTGTCCGCCGAGTTGGACGATCGCACCCACCACGCCGGGACCGCCTGCACCGGAACGGGATTCGGCATGGAACACCTCAAGGACGTCTTCGAAGGTCAGCGGTTCGAAGTACAGCCGGTCGGCGGTGTCGTAGTCGGTCGAGACGGTTTCGGGGTTGCAGTTGATCATGATGGTCTCGTAACCGACGGCGCTCAGCGTGGTCGCGGCGTGCACACAGCTGTAGTCGAACTCGATCCCCTGCCCGATCCGGTTCGGCCCAGAACCCAGGATGAGCACCTTCGGCTTCTCGGTCTGGGGCGCCACCTCCGTCTCGGCGGCGGGGTCGAGTTCATAGCTGGAGTAGTGATAGGGGGTTTTGGCCTCGAACTCCGCCGCGCAGGTATCGACGGTTTTGAACACCGGATGGATGCCGAGACGCTGTCGCAGCGACCGCACACCGGTCTCCCCGGCCAATTCCGGACGCA
>JBMOKE010000223.1:0-3554 GCA_049315425.1 Mycobacterium sp.
AGTTGCTCCGGCTGTGCGGAACGTTCCACCAGACGATGGTGAACAACACCGCGCAGAGGAACAACACACTGTCACGCCAGTTTCCCTTGTAGCTGGAGGCGGCCTCGCGCAGTTCGCGACTCTTCTCCGTGCTGACGATCAGGTCGCTGATGCGCCGATTGATGTTGGCCTCGAGGTCTGCCCGCAAAGAGGTGTTCTCCGGCGGAATCATCTCGAGCAGTTCGAGATCGGTTTTGATCATGCCGCGAAAATCGGGGCCCTTGAGGTTGCCCGCCACCAGACCCATCAGCGCCCCGCCGGCGATCGGCGCCGCTCCTAACGCAATTTCTGCGATTCCGGGCATGAGTCCCTCACTTCATCACTATGGCGGCCAAGGTGCCGCCTAATTCGTACGCCATCTCTCGCACGGCACCGTCGACACCGCCGGTCACCTCAAGCACATCGGCTGATCGCACCAGACTCAGGCCATCTGCTATCCGCTCGACGGAAGATACCGCCCCGGCGGTGTCGTTGTTACCGTGCACCCACAGACCGTAGGGCCGGTTGGCCACGTAATCCAGAACCGGGTAGTACACAGTGTCGAAGAAGTGTTTGAGCGCACCAGACATGTAACCGAAGTTGGCCGGGGTGCCGAAGATGTAGCCGTCGGCGTCGAGCATGTCGGCGATGGTGGCAGACAACGCGGGCCGGACCACCACGTCGACTCCGGTGATCTCGGGGTCGCGGGTTCCGGCAAGAACCGCCTCGAGAAGTTCACGGGTGACCGGTGACGGGGTGTGGTGGACGATCAGCAGCGTGCTCACGGACGTCCCTTCGCGGTCTGTAGCGCGAGGGCGTGACGCATTGTCTCCCGGGCGCGGGAGCGATCGCCGGCATAGTCGTACGCGCGCGCCAACCGGTACCAGCGCAGCCAGTTATCCGGGTCGGCGTCGAGTTCGGCCCGCGTTGTCTGGAACAGCGCGTCGGCGGCATCGCGGGCGATTCGGCCCGACGGCAACCGCGGCAGGTCACTGACGTCGAGTTCCATCCCGTCCTCGGCGGCCAATCGGGCCAGCCGCTGATGCGCCAGGCCGGCCCGCAACGTCGCCACCATGGCCCACGCCCCGACCACCGGCAGGATGAGTACGCCGATGCCGAGTGCGACGGCGGCCGGGGTACCGGAACGGATCAGAGCGACGGCAGTGCGGGTGAGCATCACGAAATAGAAAATCAGCGCCAGGCAGAAGAACGCGATCAGCAGTTGGACGCGAAGTATCACAGGTCCAGCAGAGGCTCGATACCGATGGTCAGCCCGGGCCGCTGCGCGATCTGCCGCACGGCGAGCAGCACACCGGGAACGAAGGAGGTGCGGTCGAGACTGTCGTGACGGATGGTCAGCGTCTCCCCCATCGTGCCGAACAACACCTCCTGGTGGGCCACCAGACCGGTGAGGCGTATCGAATGCACGGGGATGCCGTCGAGATCGACTCCGCGCGCTCCCGGCAGGCCGCCACTGGTGGCATCGGGGTTGGGCGGCATACCTTTTCGGGACTCAGCAATGAGCTTGGCGGTGCGGGTGGCGGTGCCCGAGGGCGCGTCGACTTTCTGCGGATGGTGCAGCTCGATCACCTCGGCGGACTCAAAGTACGGCGCCGCCTTCTGCGCGAAGTACATCGACAGCACTGCACCAATCGCGAAGTTCGGGGCGATCAACACACCGGTTTTGGGGCTCGCGGCGAGCCAGGTGCGGACCTGCTCGATTCTTGCGTCGGTGAAGCCGGTGGTGCCGACGACGGCGTGAATCCCGTTGTCGATGAGGAACTTGAGGTTGTCCATAACAACGTCGGGGTGGGTGAAGTCGATGACGACCTCGGTGGCCGAATCGGTGAACGCGCTCAGTGAGTCACCGGCGTCGACTTCCGCACTCAACTCCAGATCGGCAGCCTCGCGCACGGCCGCGCACATCGCCAACCCAACCTTGCCTTTGGCACCCAAAACCCCTACTCGCATGGTCTGAGCGTAGTCAATCACCAGCGATAACCGAACTCTTCAATCTCACGATGGCAGACCGCCTCGATCAGGCGTCGATGTTCCAACTCGAGCACATCCCGGTAATGACGGCGGTCGCCGCGCAATCGGTCCTTGGTCCTGATCTCCGATATGTCGATCACTTCGGGCAGCCCGATCCGCTCAGAAATAGTTTGCAGGCCATCAGCCAAGCTCTCATATCGACCGACGAAGTCGACCAGGACATTGTTGCCGTGCGCGTAGAGATGCCAGTTCGAGAGCAACTCGGCGCGGCCGTCGGCGAGAAACTGCGGCAGAGAAACCGGTTCGCCACCGTTGACTCTCGCCAGCTCGAGTTCCCAGTAATACTGGCTGATCACCCGGTCGAATGGATTTCTCTCGACAGTGAAGGCGAAGTAATCTGGCCACGCATCGCCTAAAAACTGCTGCGCCACAACGGCTGGGGTGTGGTTGACGAGTTTAAGGCAGCCTGCCGGGCCGGACGGCAGCTCATCATTCTGCGGGCCCGGATATCCAAGACTCTGACGCAACTTTTCGTCGGGCGCGAAAATCCCGGTGATGACATCCTCGGGCCCACAAAACTTCGACAGGGCGATCTCAAGACTGGTCGAGGCGGTCTTGCGGGTTTTCACGTACACGAACTTGTACCGGTGGCTGATGATCATCCCCACCCCTTCGCGACGCAGTCCTCGGAGCCTACAGCGGCGCTCCCCCGCGCAGATGCTCGAAGATCAGTGAGGTCTGGGTTCCGGCCACGTCGGAATCGGCATTGAGGTTGTCGACCACGAAGGATCGAAGGTCGTCAGTGTCGCGGGCGGCGACATGGATCAGGAAGTCGTCGGCGCCGGCCAGGAAGTAGACGTCGATCACCTGCGGCTTGCGCCGGATCTGCTGGACGAAGGTGCGGATCTTGCCACGGGCACCGGACTGCAGGCTCACTGCGACCATCGCTTGAAGCGGCAATCCGATGGCGGCAGGGTCGATTTCGGCATGGAAACCCCGGATCACGCCGAGGTCCTGCAGTCGCCGCACCCGGCCGTGGCACGTCGACGGCGCGATGCCGACAGCCTCGGCCAACGCGCTGTTGGACATCCGGGCATCAGCGTGCAGAAGCGTCAGCAGGCGGCGGTCGATCTCATCGAGATCGGCGGCCCGAATATCCTTCGGTTCAGCCACCTGGCTAAGCGATTTTTTCGACTTTTGTTCGGCCATATTGATATTCTAGCGAATCTTCATCCAACAGATTGCCATCTACTCGAAACTTCTTCACACTTATTGCCATATATCCGCGATCAAGGAGAACCCGTGCGCGTCGGCATCCCGAGTGAGATCAAGAACAACGAGTACCGCGTTGCCATCACGCCGGCCGGCGCCGCCGAACTGGTGCACCGCGGCCATGAGGTGATAATCCAGTCCGGGGCCGGCGAGGGGTCGGCCATCCATGACTCGGACTTCACCGCAGCCGGCGCGCGGCTCGTCAACACCGCCGACGAGGTGTGGGCCGAGGCGGACCTGCTGTTGAAGGTCAAGGAGCCCATCGAGCCGGA
>JBMOKE010000224.1:0-3548 GCA_049315425.1 Mycobacterium sp.
TCTTGGTGCCGTTGAGTCGGCCACTCACCAGCGTGGTCGCCGGCCGATCCGGCAGTGCCGCTCCCGGTTCGTTGAGGCCCGCGGTGAGGATCGCGCCCTTGGCGACGCCGTCGAGAAAACGGTCCTGCTGCGCCTCGCTGGCCAGATCCAACAGCGGCACCAGGCCAAGACCCAGGGTGGCGAACGCAGGCGAAATCGTTGCATGCCGCCCGATCCCGGTTAGCGCGGTCGCGATCTCAGGTAGTCCGACTCCGTCGCCGCCGAGCCGGTCGGGCACACCCAGCGCACTAACTCCACCGGAAACCAATGCCTCCCAGGTGTTTTCGCGGTCCAGCACCGTACTCACCACATCGGCGACGGCCTGCTGTTCCGGTTCAGGAGTGAAGTCCACCCGAATCTCCTTGTGCTGTAGCGGCGTGTTATGAAACGGACGAACCGGTGTAGTCGACCTGCCAGTGCTTGATGCCGTTGAGCCAGCCCGAACGCAGCCGGTCCGGCACACCGACCGGGGTCAGGTCAGGCATGTGGTCGGCGATTGCGTTGAAAATTAGGTTGATGGTCATCCGTGCGAGGTTCGCGCCGATGCAGAAGTGCACTCCGGTGCCGCCGAACCCGACGTGCGGGTTGGGGTCGCGAAGAATATTGAACGTGTGCGGATCGTCGAATACCCCTTCGTCGAAGTTTGCCGAGCGGTAGAACATCACGACCCGCTGACCTGCTTTGATCTTGACCCCGGACAATTCCGTATCGACAACCGCGGTGCGCTGAAAGGCGGTGACCGGTGTTGCCCAGCGGACGATTTCATCGGCTGCGGTCGCGGGACGTTCCCTCTTAAACAGATCCCATTGATCCGGGTTCTTGGTGAAGGCGATCATCCCGTGCGTGATGGAGTTGCGGGTGGTCTCACTGCCGGCGACGGCCAACATCAGGACGAAGAAGGCGAACTCATCGTCGGTCAATTTCTCACCGTCGACATCCGCGTTGATCAGCGCGGTGACGATGTCGTCTCCCGGCTCCTTTGCCTTCAACTCGGCCATCTTCATGGCGTAACCCAGCATCTCCATCGATGATGTGCGCCCGTCGACGTGGGCGAACTCCGGGTCCTCGTTGCCGGTCATCTCATTGGTCCAGCGGAACAGCTGATCGCGGTCCTCCTGCGGTACGCCGAGAAGCCCGGCGATGGCCTGCAGTGGCAACTCGCACGACACCTGCTCGACGAAGTCACCGTGGCCTGCAGACGCGGCACTTTTGGCGATGTTCTCAGCACGCTCGTGGAGCTGGTCACGCAGACGTCCGATGGCGCGCGGCGTGAATCCGCGGGAGATGATCCGGCGCAGCCGGTCGTGGTGATCGCCATCCATATTGATCAGGATCACCGACTGCATGTCGATATCCTCACGAGTCATATCGTCGGCGAATTGCGGGAGGGCGGTGTTGGGACCGCTGGCGTAGATGTCGTTTCGACGCGAGACTTCTTTGACGTCTTTATGCCTGGTGACGGCCCAGTAGCCGCCGTCATTGAATCCGCCCTTCCCGATCTGCTGCTCACACCACCAAACCGGAGCGGTTCGGCGCAGCTCAGCAAGTTCATCGATGGGCAACCCCTTCACGCAGAGGTCCGGATCCAGAAAATCCATACCTGGGGGAATGTTGGGGGTGGGCATGATTCGTGCGCTCCTCAATATGACGTGTTCTAGTGCCAGTAAAACACGGCTCCACCGCAGACGAAAGGCACGCCAGCATCCTCGCTTGTCAGGGTAATGAAACGTGTTCTAGCCTGACCGCATGGGTAATCCTGTGATCGTCGAAGCCACCCGAAGCCCGATCGGGAAGCGCGGGGGCTGGCTGTCCGGGCTGCATGCGACCGAAATTCTGGGTGGGGTGCAAAAGGCTCTGGTCGACAAGGCAGGGATCGATCCCGCGACCGTCGAGCAGGTCATCGGCGGCTGCGTGACGCAGTACGGCGAGCAGTCCAACAATGTCACCCGCGTGGCCTGGCTGACCGCCGGACTGCCTGAACAGGTCGGTGCCACCACGGTCGACTGCCAGTGTGGCAGCGCTCAGCAGGCGAATCATCTGATTGCCGGCCTGATCGCCGCGGGCGCGATCGACATCGGTATCGCCTGCGGTATCGAGGCGATGAGCCGGGTCGGCCTGGGCGCGAACGCCGGACCGGACCGCGCCAAGATCCGGGCCGAGTCCTGGGATCTGGACATGCCCGATCAGTTCACTGCGGCCGAGCGGATCGCCAAGCGCCGCGGCATCACCCGCGCCGACCTCGACCACCTCGGACTGATCTCGCAGCAGAAGGCCAAGCGGGCCTGGGACGAGCACCGCTTTGACCGCGAGATCTCCGCACTCGAGGCACCGGTGATCGACGAGAACAAGCAACCCACCGCAGAGCGCCATATGGTCAGCCGCGATCAGGGCCTGCGCGACACCACCGCCGAGGGCTTGGCCGCACTCAAGCCGGTCATGGAGGGCGGCCTGCACACCGCGGGCACCTCATCGCAGATCTCCGACGGCGCGGCTGCTGTGCTGTGGATGGATGAGGATAAAGCGAAGGCCCTCGGACTCAAGCCGCGCGCCCGGATCGTCAGCCAGGCCCTTGTCGGCTCCGAGGTCTATTACCACCTCGACGGCCCGGTGCAGTCCACTGCGAAGGTGCTGGAAAAGGCTGGCATGACGATGGCCGATATCGACCTCGTCGAGATCAACGAAGCGTTCGCCTCGGTGGTGCTCAGCTGGGCCCAGGTGTACAAGGTCGATTTGGACATGGTCAACGTCAACGGCGGTGCCATCGCCCTGGGTCATCCCGTCGGCAGCACCGGCAGTCGCCTGATCACCACCGCACTGCATGAGCTGGAGCGCACCGACAAATCCACCGCACTGATCACCATGTGCGCCGGCGGGGCGTTGTCCACCGGCACCATCATCGAGCGGATCTAGCCATGCCAGCCAGTCCCCCCAAGGGCCTGAACTCCCCGCAGACCAAACAGATCATCAAATGGATGTCGCGGGCCAACACCTGGCTGTACAAGAAAACCGACGGCAAAATCGGCGGCAAGTTCCTCAAAGGCGCCCCGGTAGCGCTGCTGACAACCACTGGTCGCAAGACCGGCGAGCCACGGGTCAGCCCGCTGTTGTATCTGCGCGAGGGAAATCGCGTAGTTCTCGTGGCGTCACAGGGTGGTGCGGCCACCAATCCGATGTGGTACCTGAACCTCAAAGCGAATCCGAAGGTGTCCGTGCAGGTCAAGGACGAGGTTCTGAATCTGACCGCACGCGAGGCGACGGAAGATGAGCGCGCACATTACTGGCCGAAGATGGCGACGATGTATTCCAGCTTCGATGACTATCAGTCCTGGACCGACCGGGTGATCCCGGTCGTGATCTGCGACCCCTAGCGCATCAGGCGCCGAAAACCGGTACCGGCGGACGGCCCTCGGCGAGCAGGCTTCGCACCACGGGGCCGAGTTCACCCGGTTCCCAACGGGCGCCCTTGTCCACCTCGACGCCGTGCTGCCACCCTTCGGCAGCCCGGATGA
>JBMOKE010000225.1:0-3534 GCA_049315425.1 Mycobacterium sp.
GGAGTTCAGGCCAACAGGATCCGGATCAGCGACATCAGCTTCATCTGATCGATGCGGAGGGGTCCGCGGCGGCGGAATTCGCTTCGGCGACAACGATTTCGCCGCCCTGGACCGCCACCGCCCGAGGGGTCAGCGGCTCGGTCGCGGGGCCCTGGGTCACGGCACCGGCAAAGTTGAACCGGCTGCCGTGGCACGGGCATATCACGGCACCGTCGCGGACGCCCACTGCGCAGCCGGCGTGTGTGCACTTGGCGACGAACCCCTTGAACACCCCGGGGGATGGCTGGCTGATCAGCGTGCCGTGGGCGACAATTGCGGACCCCACCGGTACCTCGGCGGTCGCGGCAAGCACCTGACCGGACTTCTGGGTGGCCTCCGCCGGTGGCGCATCGGCGGACTTGCTGCAGGCAGCCAGGGGAACGGCGGCGGCACCGGCGACGGCGGCACCGAGGATGGTTCGTCTGGGCAGATCGGACACAACTAAAGACTCAGGCAGATCAGGCATAGTCGGGGAGTGTAGTTCAGAAGGTACGTTGGAAAGGCCATGACCGAGATCGAAAACACCCCCGCGCTGCGGTTGTCCGATGCCGACCGGAACGGCACACTGCGGCGGCTGCACAACGCCGTTGCGCTCGGGTTGATCGATATCGGAGAGTTCGAGGAGCGCTCGGCGCAGGTGTCGATGGCCCGCCAACCGGTCGACCTCGAAGCATTGATCGAAGACCTGCCGGGGCCGGGTGCCATCGCGACCTCGTCGGCCGACCGTCTGGAGCTGCGCGGCTGGTTGGGTTCGCTGCGGCGCCACGGTGAGTGGATGGTCCCGACCCGGCTGGCTCTGGTGCGCCGGGTCGGCTCGGTCGACCTCGACCTGACCAGCGCCCGCTTCGCCGGTCCCGTCGTGGTGATCGAGTTGGATATGGTCCGCGGGTCGGTGGATATTCGGCTCCCGGACGGGGCCAGTGCCTCGATCGACGATGTGATCGTCTACGGCGGCAGCGCCCGCGACCGCCGTAAAGACCCACCCGGCGAAGGCAGGCCGCATGTGGTGTTGACCGGCCGGATCGTGATGGGCTCGGTGACGATTCGTGGACCTAAGCGGTCGGCGCGCAGTCGAGGCCCATTGAAGCCGTTGCGCCGCCGTTAATGTGAGGAATATGCCAGTGCGTAGCCCCCTTCGTTCCGGGTTCGTCTCACCGACCCTGCCGGTGCCGAAGTCGATTCCGCGGCCCGAATACGTCGGACGGTCCACTGCGGCCGAGGGCAACGAACCCTGGGTGCAGACCCCCGAGGTGATCGAGAAGATGCGAGTGGCCGGACGTATCGCGGCCGGAGCGCTGGCCGAGGCCGGGAGGGCTGTGACGCCCGGGGTGAGTACCGACGAACTCGACCGTATCGCCCACGACTACATGGTCGACCACGGCGCCTACCCGTCTACGTTGGGCTACCGGGGCTTTCCGAAGTCCTGCTGCACCTCACTCAACGAAATCATCTGCCACGGCATCCCGGACTCGACGGTGGTCGCCGACGGTGACATCGTCAATATCGACGTGACCGCATACATCGACGGTGTGCACGGCGACACCAACGCCACCTTCCTGGCCGGTGATGTCGGCGACGAACATCGGCTACTGGTCGAGCGCACACACGAGGCGACCATGCGCGCCATCAAGGCCGTCAAGCCGGGACGGGCGCTGTCGGTGGTCGGCCGGGTGATTGAGGCATATGCGAATCGGTTCGGCTACAACGTCGTTCGGGATTTCACCGGTCACGGGATCGGAACGACCTTTCACAACGGGCTGGTGGTTCTGCACTATGACCAGCCCAGCGTGGAGACGGTGCTGGAGCCGGGTATGACGTTCACTATCGAACCGATGATCAACCTGGGCTCTCTGGATTATGAGATCTGGGATGACGGCTGGACGGTGGTCACCAAGGACCGCAGGTGGACTGCCCAGTTCGAGCACACGCTCGTCGTAACCGACGATGGCGCCGAGATCCTGACACCTGTCCCGTGAGTACTGCGAATACGTGAGCGGCGGCGCACTCCTGGTCGCCGGCACCACGTCCGATGCCGGCAAGTCGATGGTGGTCGCGGGTTTGTGCAGACTGCTGGCGCGCAAGGGAATTCGGGTCGCGCCATTCAAGGCGCAGAACATGAGCAACAATTCAGTGGTCGCGGTCGACGGTGGCGAGATCGGCCGAGCCCAGGGCATGCAGGCGCGAGCCGCCGGTCTGGCGCCCAGTGTCCGATTCAACCCGGTACTGCTCAAGCCCGGCAGTGACCGGACCTCCCAACTGCTGGTGCGAGGCCGGCCGATCGGTACCGTCAGCGCGACTGACTACATCACCTATCGCGATCGACTGGCCGGTGTGGTCGCCGAGGAACTCGCCGGGCTGCGAGCCGAGTTCGACGTGGTGATCTGCGAAGGCGCCGGGTCACCCGCCGAAATCAATTTGCGCGCAACCGATCTGGCGAATATGGGACTGGCCCGCGCGGCGAATCTGCCCGTCATCGTGGTCGGCGATATCGATCGCGGTGGTGTGCTGGCGCACCTTTTCGGCACAGTGGCTGTGCTGTCACCGGAGGATCAAGCGCTCATCGCGGGATTCATCATTAACAAGTTCCGTGGCGATCCGGCGCTGCTGGCGCCCGGTCTGGACCAGTTGGCCGCGCTCACCGGCCGGCCCACCTACGGCGTGGTGCCCTACAGCGACGAGCTGTGGCTGGACGCTGAAGATTCGTTGTCCGCAGTGACCGGCGCGCTCGTCGGGGTACCGGCACCCCCACACGGCCGGCAGGTGCTGCGGGTCGCGGCCATCAGGCTGCCCCGGATCTCCAACTCCACCGATATCGAGGCGCTGGCCTGCGAACCCGGGGTGCTGGTCCACTGGGTCAGCGAGCCCGCCGATCTGGCTGACGCCGACGTCGTCGTCATACCGGGCAGCAAGGCCACCGTCGCTGATCTGGAATGGCTGCGTGATCGCGGCCTGGCCGATGCCATCGTGGCGCACCCCGGAGTGGTGCTCGGTATCTGCGGCGGCTTTCAGATGCTGTGCCGGCGTATCGAGGACACGGTTGAGAGCCGGCGCGGCAGCGTGGCCGGACTCGGCCTGCTCGACGCCGATATCGTCTTCGCCGCGGATAAGGAATTGCGCCGCTGGGAAAGCCCGCTGGCCGGGTACGAGATCCACCACGGGCAGGTGATCCGCTGCACCGAGGCCACCTGGTTCGAGGCCGCTGGCACGGCCCAGGGGTACGCCCGCAATCGGGTGTTCGGCACCCATTGGCACGGATTGTTCGACAACGACGACTTCCGGCGGGACTGGCTTACCGGCGCTGCCGCGGCGGCGGGCCGGTCCGGATTTTGCGCGGCGCCGGATGTCAACGTGTCCGCCCGCCGCGATGCCCAGTGGGATCTGATGGCCGACCTGCTGACCGCCCACCTGGACCTGGACGCCGTCCTGGGACTGTTGGACGGCCCACCACCGGCTCGCCCGACCATCTCCAGCACGCTGGGGTGCCAACTCTGACGC
>JBMOKE010000050.1:0-15742 GCA_049315425.1 Mycobacterium sp.
GCGACAGCGAGACGTAGTTGATCACCCCGGAGTAGCCGGCGGCGCGAATGTCCTCAGCAGGAATCTGGCGCATCGCGAAGTCGATCAGCATCGGTGCGGCGGCCGCGGCCTCAGGACTACCCACACTTACTGCTGCCGCACCCAACCCGGCCAGCGCCGACACCGCGGTGGCGTAGCGCAATGCGTCGCGCCGGGAAACCGGGCGTGATCGCCGGAGGCTCTCAGTGTGCGGGGAGTCGTCCACCGCGTGATGTTAACAATGTGACTGCTGCTATCGGTGTAGCCCGCGCTGATGACTTGGAGTTAAGTGGCCAGGACTCCATCGCCTCGACCGTCCGCGCGTTCCAGCACCCGGATGGAGATCAGATACAGCAGCAGGGCGAGAACCGTGATGATCGCCAGGATCAGCAGGACTGAACCGTAGGAAGCCTCCTCGGGCGACTCCCCGGCGAATGAGGTCAGCGACAGCCCGAGATTCAGCAGTTTGGCAGAGAAGGCGATACCGATGGGAACGGCCATATTGATGGTCAGGTTGTAGAAGCCGATCGCGATGCCGCCCTTGGCTTTCGGGACATCCCGGATCGCGGTGGATAGCAGCGGTGCGTACATCAAGGCGAAGCCCGATCCGAACAACACCATTGAGATTGCGAACGTTCCGACCCAACCACCGACAAGGAACGCGGGCATGATCAGAGCCAGTGCGATCATGACCATGGCGCCCACGATCGCCCGCTTGGAACTGAGGTACTGAGCGATCTTGCCGGTGAGCACGCCGACGATTACGGCCGCGGTGTAACCGGGCACCAGCAGCAGTGCCACATCGGATAGGCGCCAGCCATAGACCCCCTTGATGATGAACGGGAAGATGAACTGGTAGCCAAGCTGAACTGAGTAGACGACGAATACAACAACGAGCATCATCGTGTACCGCTTGTTCGTGAAGAAACTCTTGGTGATCAGCGCGTTCGGGTTGGTCGAGATGTGCCGCATAAAGACGACGATCCCCGCCAAAGCCGGCAGCAGGAACCACCAGTTGAAATCCTGCATGAACAAGACGATCCCGGTGGCGATCATGGCGATCAGGAAGAGCCCGAATACATCCAGATGACTGTGGCCGGTGTCCTCGACAGGAACGTTCTTCACGATGAACGGAATCGCCAGTACAGCAACGAGATTCAACAAAAAGAATGCGGTCCATCCGATGTAGGTGGCAATGAATCCGCTGCCGACCGCGCCCAGTAACAATGACAACTGGAACGCCGCCGTGCTGTAGCCCAGATACTTCTTCTGCTCGTCGCCCTCGAAATGCTTGGTGATCCAGATGACGTACAGCGTTTCGGCCGCTGCGAGACCGCAGGTCTGGATGATGCGACCGGCCAGGACCCCGCCGAATGATCCCTGCAGCGCGAAACCGATCAGCGAACCAATCGCCATAACGATGACGGCGAAGATCATGAGTTTACGGATGGCAATGGAGTCCGACAGGGCGGCGTACACGACGGCGCCGATGCCGATCAGGATACCGGGGAGGGTGGCCTGCAGGCTCACTGTGTTTTCCGACAGACCGAGTGATGACGCGATCGACGGCGACATGAGCTTGAAGCCGTTGTCCATGATCAGGGAGAACACGAACAGCGCCAGGAGAACCGGGATGGCCTGCTTGGGATTGGAGGCCAAACCGGTTCTCGGGTTGATGTGCGCGGCCTCGGTCACGCCAACTCCAGGGCGATCTCGATCATCTTGGTGAACGCGGTTTCGCGTTCCTGCGGGGTGGTGTGCAAACCGGCAGGGATGTTGTCGCTGACGGTGAATATTCCCAGGGCGTCTACCCCGGCGGCCGCGGCATTGGCGAACAGGCCGGCGGACTCCATTTCGACGGCCAAGATGCCCATCTTCGCCCACTTGCCGAGCGCCTCGGGGTCGTCGTTGTAGAAGATGTCCGAGGAAAGGATATTGCCGACGTGGGTGCGCTGTCCGTGTTCGTCGGCGATGCGCTTGGCCTTCTCCAGCAGCCGGTACGACGACAGCGGCGCGTAGGTTCCGGGCAGGCCGAACTGACTCAGGTAGTTGGAATCCGTCGAGGCGCCCTGCGCGATGACGACGTCGTAGAGATCGATGCCGTCTTGAATGGTGCCGCAGCTGCCAACCCGAATCAGGTTCTTGACGTCGAAGACGTGGATCAACTCGTAGCTGTACAGCGAGATCGACGGGACACCCATGCCGGTGCCCATCACCGAGACTTTCCGGCCGCGGTAGGTACCGGTGAACCCGTACATTCCACGAACCTCGTTGAAGCAACGGTGGTTATCGAGGTAGGTCTCGGCGATGAATTTGGCGCGTAGCGGGTCACCGGGGAGCAGGATCGTCTCGGCGATCTCCTCCCCGTGTGGATCGATATGCGGGGTGCGCTTGCTGGACATGTGGCGGGTGCCCCCTTCGTCGTTGGTCGCACGAGCCAGTAAATGCCGTTCTGGCTGCTGAGGTTGTGATTCTGCGCTAATTCTCAGCCCGTTGGTTGGACAACGCCAACGCTGTTTCCGTAACCTTCGTCAGGTCTAGGCAATCGGACCGGCAGTTCGACGACGATGTCGACGGCAGTCAAAGGATGCGCAGTCTTGAAGTTTGACCTCTCTTTTCTGGCGAAGTTCGTTGTTCGCAAGCAGGTGGCTACGGCGATCGCCGGACTGACAGCCCTCAGCACGATGTGGGGCGGCGTCGCATACGCAGATCCCGTCCAAGACAACGTGGCGAATTTCAACGAGTTGTCCCGACAGGCTGAACAGCTGCTCGAGACCGTGCAGGCGGCCCAGTTTGACCTCGACCAGAAGCTGCAGCTGCAAAGTGCGGCAGACACCAAGCATGCCAACGATCTGGTGGCGCTCGACGCCGCCAGGGTCCAGCTCGCGCCTCGCCAGGCCACCTTCGACAAACTCGCCGCCGCGATCTACGTGGGCGGGCGTGCTGATGGCACCTACGCGATTCTGACCGCCGCCTCGCCGCAGAGTTTCATCGATAAGCTGGCCATCCAGCGCGTGATGACTACCACGCTGTCCGATGCGCTGCAGAGCGTCCGCCAGGCCGAGCAGGAAGCGCGGGCCGTCGAAGCGGCCTCTGCCGAGTCTGCGGTCAGCGCCCAGGTGGCCGCCGCCGCAGCAGCAGCCGTGCGGGCGGACTTACAGAAGAAACAGTCGGAAGTGCGCACTCAGATCGCTATGCTCAAGACGCGCTACGGCATGCTCACTCCCGCCGAGCAGGCGCTCTTGGGTCCGGGGGCGGCCATTCCTACGGTCGGGATGAGCGGTCTGGTGCCCAACGCGAGACTCCTCGCGGCGTACATCATCGCCACCTATCCTGGTGTCCAGTCCATCGGTGGTGTGCGGGCTGACTACTTGCCCGATCACCCGAGCGGCCACGCTATCGACATCATGATCGGCTCGGACATGGGCCTGGGCGATGCCATCAACGCCGATGTGCAAAGTCAGGCGGGGCGGTTCGGTGTTGCGTACACCATGTGGCGCGTAGCCAATCACTTCAACCACGTGCACGTCACGGTCTCCTGACCACAGCGCCAAGCGGACGCGTCGTGCCACCGCATAGTGTCCACGTATGACTACCCAAGCCGATCAACCGACCGTCGTCGCTGGAATCGACGGATCCGACAGCGCCCTAGGTGGTGTGCGATGGGCCGCCGAGGTCGCCGCCGCATATGCGCTTCCACTGACTCTGATGCACGTGATCCCAAAGCTCGACTGGCATTTCGCGGCCCCACCCGTGGGGAATGAGCCAAGCGCTGACGCCGACGAGGTGCTCGGTGCGGCAGAAGTGGCGGTTCGGTCGGCGCACCCCGGTCTTGAAATTCGCGCGGCGGTTGTCAAGGGTGCCGTAGCAACAGCTCTTGCGGAGGCTTCGGAATCCGCCCGGTTTCTTGTGGTGGGCACGGGTGCGGCGGATCATCGCGCGCTGGGCGGGCACGCCGTAAAAATCGCGCATCGGACGCACTGCCCCGTCGTCATCTGGCGTACCCCGGTTGCGAGGCGGACCGGTAAGCCGCTACCCGTTGTCGTTGGCATCGATGAATCGGACGACTCAACCCGCGCGCTCGCGGAGGCATTCGACATCGCAAGCGCCTTACATGCGCCGCTTACGGTTGTGCACATGTGGGAGATCGGTCAGGCGGTCGGCATGGGGGACCTCGGTGGCCTGGGAAACATGGACTGGACGCTTCTGGAATTGTTGGAGACCCAGCAGCGGCGGCGGATGGACGAACTGGTTGCCCCTTTGGCCGGCAAGTACCGCAACGCCCACGTGAGCAAGGTCTTCAAGGACATCAGCCCGGCAAAGGGGCTCACCGAACTGTCGCGTGAGGCGCAGTTAGTGGTCATCGGTAGTCACGGTCGCGGGAAGATCGCCGACTCAGTCCTTGGCTCGGTCAGCCAGAATCTGATCCATCACGCGGAATGCCCGGTGCTGGTCGTTCGGTGAGATCGACTAGGGTGGGCGGCGAAAAGGCTTCGAAAATGACGCGTTGCTCGTAAAACAAATGATAATCACCAGATGGAACTGGAAGTCATCGGATTCGATCTGGCGTCATGTCTGATAGCCGAGACTCACGGCGCCAACAGGATTGAACTGTGTGCAAATCCCCACGAGGGAGGCACTACTCCGTCGTACGGGATGATCACGGTCGCACGGCGGAACACGTCTATTGAATTGTTCCCGATCATCCGCACGAGGGGTGGCGACTTCTTTTTTTCGGAGTCTGAGTTCCAGTCGATGGTCATCGATATCCAACAGTGTGAGCAGTTGGGCTGCGACGGTGTCGTCATCGGAATGTTGACGAAAGACGGCCGTATCGATGTCGACCGATGTGCTCAGTTGATTCAGAATGCAGGTGCTATGCAGGTCACGTTTCACCGCGCGTTTGACCGGGTGAAGGATCCGATGCAAGCACTCGAAGAGATCATCGGTCTAGGTTGTACGAGAATCCTCACCAGCGGCCTACGCCCGAATGTTGACCTCGGGAGGGAAATGTTGCGGACGCTGGTTGCTGCTGCCGGTAATCGCATCACGATCATGCCGGGCTCCGGAGTCAGGTCAACTAACGTTCTTGAGCTTGCAAATTTCACTGCCGCCAAGGCATTTCACAGTTCAGCTCGATCGTCACATCCCTCATCGATGGATTACACGAATCCCGCCATGGATGAGGAACTTGTCGCGATCGGTATCGACGCCGATGAAGTGCTGGAACTGCGCCGAATACTTGACGCGTGCGAAAAGGGTCAAGTGCCGTAAAGATGCAGGCTGCGGGCCGCCGCTGTGGCGATATCGCCACTGAGTGTCACGACGGGTGCACCGCCCCGCTGGTGAATGACGTTCGCCAGGACAATCACATAGGTACCTGACGGCGGATCGATCCACAGCGTTGTTCCCGTGAAGCCGCCCTGGCCGAAGCTACCGACGGGAAAGATCAAGCCGCGCGGACGTGAAAGCGCTGTATCGATATCCCATCCGAAGCCCCGTAGATCCTGCCCGGGTATCGCAGGAAAATTCGGAGCGAGAAGGGGATCGACGGTGTCGGGCGTGGCCCGGATTGCCTCCTGAATGGCAGCATTCGCTGCCGCGAGTTGGCCGGCATGATGTCCCGGTTGCTGTGGAGTCGTCATCAACTCCACGCTCGCTTGGGTCAGCGGAAATCTACTTGGCCGCCCAGCTAGCCGATCGAGAAGTGCTTGGGCGAAGAGACCGAGATCCCGCACTGTTGAGAAGACGCCAGCACTGCCGGCTACTCCGCCCATCCGGCGTGCCGTGGGGTCGTGAACGGTGCCGCGTAGCAGGTGGTCGATATTGGGGTTGAGGCTTGGGGTGTCTTCGTCGTGTGCCGTCGGCGCGATGCGTGCCAGAAGGTCGGTGCTCCAGGTACCTGCCGGGCAACCGGCGACTCTGGGTGCGGTTGGATCGAGAGCGATTGATGTACCGATGATTTGGTGCGGACCGCACGCTTTGGCCGCGGGCAGGTAGCGGGTATCTGCCATATCGAGTGGTCCGAAGATATTGCGTTGGACGTAGAGATCCTCGGGTTCACCGGTGATCTTCTCGATCATCGCGCCCAGAAGAATGAAGCCGATGTCGGAGTAGTGGAAGAGCTCGCCGGGACCGAATTCCACTCGGGCGTTAAGTGCACGACGGATGCCCTCCGCTTTGTCGGCTGTCTCCAGTCCCCATGGACCGTCCATGCTGAGATCGCCCGCCAGGTCTGAGGTATGCGTGAGCAGCATGCGCAGCGTCACTTGGGCGCGCCTGGGGTCACCTCCCGGGTTGAATTCCGGAAGGTACGTCTGTAGGGGATCGTCGATCGCAACCCTGCCCTGTTCGGCGAGTTGCAGAACGGCTGTCGCCGTCGCGAGGCTCTTTGTCATTGACGCCAGGTCGAAGATGGTGTCCTCGGTCATCGGCTCGGCTACTTCGGGTGAGCCGTCAAGTCCCGGTTCGCCGGCGAGCTTGCGGGAACCGAATGCCTGTCGGAAGACGATCTTGCCGGCGTGACCGATCTGGATGACCGCACCGGGCATTCGTGGTGCTGCAACCGCGTCATCGACCAGTTGGGCGACGGGGGTGAAATCACCCTCGGGCACCACGGGCTGCGTGTTCACCATGCTCGGCGAATTCGTCACCGTCGTACCGGATTCTTGGGGCGGTGCTTTTTCCGAGCGCCCGCACGAAGGAGCCACGACTAGGCAGAGCACGACGGTTCCAGCGGCACATACCCGCTCAACTGGCCTCACTGACGTCGTCACCACGTCGACGGTAGCCGGGTGCTCCTGAGTTTCTGACTGGTTCTGTTCAGCACGGTCATGCCCGAGATGATCATGGGGCCCGACGTCATCGGAGTTGGTGCGGATTGATGTGATTACGGCCTTCGCAGTAACACCAATCGCCGAGCGGCTACGTTAGCTACGATTCGGCAATGCTGGGTCCGGGGGACGTGTTTGCTGGCTACACCGTTTCCCGGTCTTTGGGACCCGGGCGTCTGGGGGAGTGCTACCTTGCCCGGCATCCGATCCTGCCGCGTCAGGCTGTGCTTGAAATCCTTTCCGCCGGCGCCGCTGCCGATCCCACTCTTCGGCAGCAATTCACCGAGGAAGTCGCTGCGGCTGAAACCACCCCGCGGTCAGGCGAAGTCGCAGAAGTCGACAGCGGCGAGTTCGAGGGTCGACTCTGGATCGCCAGGGAATACGTTGAGGGCGTTGATGCGGCCTGGGTCGATGGGTCGACTGCCGACAACGTCACCCCATCTCGCCGGTTGCGACCGCGCCGACGCACCGCGCTCATGATCGCCGGTGCCGTGACTGCAGTTGGAGTGGCCGTCACGGCGGTAGTCGTGGGTGCCAATGCCGATCGGCATCCAACGGCTGAGAAACCGAGATTGGACGGCTCGTACCGCGCTGTCTATGACGATACGAAGCAGACCCTTAATGGCGCGCCGCGTCCGCTGCCGCCGTCATCGAAACCCGAAGTGGGCATCACCGCGTTCCGGTCGACGTGTACACCATCCGGATGTGTTGCCACCGGAACAAAACTTGATACCAACAATCCGAACACTGAACTCAACCGATGGCACACACGCCGCCATCCCCAACGGCCTTCTGTCGCCACCGTGTGGCGATTCAGTGACGGTCAATGGCGGCTGAGCCCGCCGTACCGGTTTCGAACCGATGAGCAGCGATGCCTCTCGGCAGACGGACAAGTAGTTCCAGGCTCTGACGTCGCTGTGACGATCAAGAGTCTGGAATCGCAGGAGGACGGCACGCTGCGGGGAGTTGAAACGACGACGATACTGACCAATGAGTGCGGGGCTGAGGGACAGGTCTTCCAGGTTCCCTACATCGCGACCCGAGTCGGCGACGTTCCGGCCGGTGTCACCGTCAGCGATCCCGCCACCGTACCGGCACCGTCTGCATCGAATGCTCCCATATCGTCGCCGGGTGACCCCGCTCTCCAGGGGACCTACCGTCTTGAGCTCACGACCGCGAATCAGCCCGGCTCCGGGGACCCGGACGAGGAGCCGGTGGAGACCGCTACAACAGAAGTCCACGCCTGGGCGATCCACTCCGAATGCTCTGCTACGCGCTGCGTCGCGACCGCCGCAACAGTCGCCGGCGATAACAACGATGAGCCCACCGGCGGCGCATCGGTTCTCCGGTTCGTTAACGGTCGCTGGCAGAGCTCGCCGACCCTGCTCGCTCCTCAGCCCTGCGGAACGGGTATCGGCGAGGATTCCGAGACCAGTAGTTTCTCGCTGGAGCCCCAACCTGATGGCAGTCTCCGAGGCACGGCAACAAAAACCGTGCTCACCGACGAGTGTGGCGAACAAGGCCGGGTGTCCACGATGTCGATTGTGGCGACACGGGTCGGCGACGTGCCCTTGTCGGTTGTGCTGGCCGATCCGGCATTGTTTCCGTAGCCAGCCGGGATCCGAACATTGCCGTCAGTCTGGCCGGCGGTACCAGGTGATGATGAACAGTGTCATCGCCACCACCAAGGCGACGAGCACCCACACCACCAGTGCCTGATCGACCCAGGCCCCGAAGGGCGGGCTTCCCGGGAGGATGTTGCGGATCGGAACTACCGCGAAGAGCAATGCCGAGAACCAGCCGAGAAAGCTCAGCGAAAGTTTCTTTCTATCCCGCATGATCTGGATCACCACAAACAACGCCAGCGTGGGGAGGCTGAGCAGAACCAGGCAGATCCCCAGATCGAAAACCAGTGGGCCTTTGCTGCGGCGCAAGGTGATGGATGCGTCGTCACCGCGATCGGATTCCGACTGGGTTGAACTTCCACTTCGCTCACTGCGCATATCCCAACCCTCCAGGGAGCCGGTCACCTCCACGCGCGCCGGCAGATATTGGCGGTCGTCACCACTACCAACCAGTACGTCCGCCTGAATGATTGGAGTCGTATACGAGTCGAAAGGCCAATTGTTCGGGTCGCCGGCGGCCACGATGGTGGTGCCCACCTGGGACGGCGCTTTCCCTGCCGGATAGATCAGATCCCCGAGTTCATTGGCCGGGTACAGCCGAACCGAGATGTCGGTGTTGAGTACGCCGAGTCGGGGATTCATGAGTGAATCATCTGGCAGCACAAGTACTTTGACAGCCAGTCGATTGTCGATGGGGCGCAAAGATTCCAAGGTCACCAACACCACGGTGTCGGGTGCGGCACCAATATCTGGCGGACCGAGGGGCGGCGATGAGGTGGCGAGGCGGTGATAGCCGATAAGCGAGAGGATGTAGAAAGCGGCGATCCCGATGACGATGGCTGTGCGGATCGCGATCCGCCTACCCCGGGAACGGAGCCCTGGGGGATTCTGAAGGGGTTCGCTCTGACCGGACGTGATCGCTCTTCCCTTCCCATTATGCCCGAGGCCTCCCGCGAGCTGACCCTGCCGACTGGCGATCGACGGTTTTCATTCCCGCGACTCGAGCCTATGCGCTCGTTCGGCAAGCGGTTGCCACCTCTCCCATTCCGTCAGCCGTTTTTCGTAGTCGGCTTTGGCTTGTGGGAACGCGTCCTTACCGAGGAATACCCGCAGGGGAGGTTCGGCGGCGTCGACGATCTCAAGGATCGCCGATCGGGTGGCTTCAGGATCGGCGAGGTCCGCCCTGCGTTCGGCGCGGGCGGTTTCGAACTCCTCTCGCTGCGGGGCGTAGGCATCAAGCGGCGCCGCGTAGGGCGCCGCGGCAAGCCAGTCAGTGGCATACCCGCCGGGCTCGACGATCGTGACACGAATACCGCACGAAGCCACTTCGGCGGCCAGCGCCTGCGACATTCCTTCCAGCGCCCATTTGGATGCGTGATAGATGCCGAGGTTGGCGAAGGCGGTCACGCCGCCGATCGACGAGACCTGGATGATGTGCCCGTCGCGCTGTGCGCGCAAATAGGGCAGCGCGGCCTGGGTGATCCACAGCGCTCCGAAGAAGTTGGTATCTAACTGGGTGCGCGCCTCAGCTTCGGACAATTCCTCAACGAATCCGTACTGCCCGTAACCGGCGTTGTTGACGACGATGTCGAGTCGGCCGAATTCATCATGGGCGGCTTTGACGGCGACGAAGCATGCGTCGCGATCGGTGACGTTGAGCTGGATCGGTGCGACAGCATCGCCGTAGGTGTCGTGCAGTGTTGCCAACGCGGCGACATCTCGTGCGGTCGCGGCAACAGAGTCGCCGCGTTCAAGTGCGGCGACGGCCCATTGCCTGCCCAGGCCCCGGGAGGCCCCGGTTATCAGCCACACCTTGCCGGTCATCTGCTCGCACCTCGTTCCGCTAACGTTTCCGCGCGATCAGCAGGATAGCCCCGAGTGCGCTAGCCGCGCCCAGTACGAAGATGGCGATGAATCCGCCTTCCGGTGGGTGCCCGTCGGCACCGGGGGTGAGCAGTACCCCGACCACTGCGGCGGCCAGTGCGGCGCCGACCATCCGGACGATGGCGTTAAGGCTGGTGGCGACTCCCGTCTCGTCGGCGCGCACGTCTTGGACGATCAATACCGGCAGAGCGCCGTAGGCCAAGCTGATGTAGGCGTTGGTGAGCAGTCCGGCGATGATGACTTGCCAAGGGGCGGAATGCCATCCGATCAGGATGGTGAATCCGGTGAGCCCTGCCGCGGCGCCGACGATGATCACCCGGCCTGCACCGAAGCGCTCAATGAAGCGACCGCTTATGAGGGCTGTCACCGCGGCGGCCAGGGCACCCGGCAACAGGAACTTGAGACTGGCGTCAAGCACTGTGGCGCCGAATCCATAACCGCTACCCGCGGGAGCCTCCACGAAGTCGGTCAATCCCAGGAACGAGAGGTACAACCCCATGCCGACCAACAGGGTGGCGGCATTGGCGATCAGGATCGGTCGGCGCCGCAGCAGTGTGGTGGAGACTAATGGGTGCACGCTGCGACGGCTCCATGACCACCAGCCGGACAGTGCAGCGATGCTGACCAGGGTGGTGCCGAGCGTGCCGGTCGAGAGCCAACCCCAGTCGTGGCCCTGGGTGATCGTCAGCAGCAGTGCCGACAATCCGACAGCGAGGCTGATCCCGCCGAGCCAGTCCACAGAGGTGCGATCCCGCCGCCTTCGGCTCGGTATCGCTGCGGCGCCGAGGGATGCAACTGCTGCGGTGAACGCAGCGCAGAGCCAGAACACCCGGTGGTAGGAGGCTCCCGCGGGCATCAGCAGTCCGGTCAGCACCAGTCCCGCGCCACCACCGAAACCGAGCATCGCTGACAGCACTGCGATCGCCCGGACCAGGCGGTCGGCGGGAACCTCGTCGCGAAGTATCGACACGGCGATCGGGTAGAGCGCGAACGCGGTGCCCTGAAGCACCCGCGCCAGCAGCAGCAGCGGTATTGATGCGGTGGTGGCCGCCAGCAGCGAACCGGCTAGAACCAGAGTCAACACCGCCAGCAGTACCCGCTTCTTGTTGCGCAGATCCGCCAGGCGTCCGATCAGGGGAGTGCTGGCTGCCGCGGCTAGCAGGTTCGCTGTCACCACCCAGCTGACGGCATCTTCGGACGCATCGAGTTGCCGGCCGATCACGTCGAGCACCGGTACGACCGCAGTCTGCAGGATCGACACCGTCAGAACGACCAGGCTCAATGTCGCGACCAGAAGACCGGGGCGCCCGACGGTCGCAGCGGTCGGCGGGCGGGTGTCTGCCATGACGGTCATTATTTGCTCTCGCCGAACAATTCTGAGCCCGGGGCGTCGGTGCGGGCCGCGCCGGCGAAGTCGATTTGTGCGGCCGGATTAGCGATGGAGGTGACCATGGCGGTGCCGAATGGTCCGGCTTCGTCGAACAGTGTCGCGGTGCCGACGGCCACGCCCTCGGCAGCGAATCGGGAGTCGCCCTGCACGCCGATGAACTCACTGCGGGGTAGCCGCGACATGCTGATGGTCAGGTCGCCGTTGATGTAGCCGATGCCGCGGGTGCCGAGGTTGATGACCATATTGGCCGCGGCCTCGGCAACGATCACAGAGCGGACGAACGGGCTGAGCTCCTCGCCGACGACGACGTCGACACCGCGGTAGTAGGCGCGCTTGGTTGCGGTGTTCTGGTGCTCGGCGCCCAGCACGCTCCAACCGGCCGAGGCGCTCCCAACCAGCATTCCGCGTTCCTGCCCGATCTCGGGCGCGGTGAACACCGGCTCGGTGGACCACTCGTCTCCGGGAGGGGCTTCTGAGGTCAGGTACTGCACGGCGGTGGCATGCGCCACGATCCAGTCGCCCTGGATCACGTCGCACTCGGCGTACCGAACCCGGCGGCCCTCCCGGATCAGCCGGGTCTGGGTGCGGGTGGGAACCTGGCGTGCTGGCTTGAGTAGGTCGATGGTGAAGCGGGCCGGGGTGAAGCCGGTCTGGCCGTAATCGCGCTCCAGTGCTCGAGCCGCCAGACCGGCGACCGCGGGGCCGCTGATCAGGGACTCGCCCCAGTGGCCCCCGGCGGCTGGCGTCGGCTGGAAGGAGTTATCGCCGTCGGCCACAAAGTAGGTGGTTGAGGTCTCGATGGTGGTGGCTGGAGTCGCCATGTCGGTCTCCTTTGGCTCTGATTCGCGATCTGCGGCCTGTTTGCCGTACACATCAACCATCGCTTGCTTCACGCCGGATTCTTATCGGCCCATCGGCCCCCGCACCGGGTGAACTCGCTGTCCCCCGATTGGGGGAGCCCCGATCACGAGGCCAAGCGGAACTTGGCGAATTCTTCGTCGGTGACCTCGGCCGGCAGGAACAGGAATTCAGCCGGATCGTGTCGGCGCGGCCGGTGAGCCATCAAGCCCGCGAGGGCGTCGGCAGCGCGGTCTACCACGATGAGCGCGTCTCGGATGGCCGGCCGGATGAACCTGTGTTCGATGCCGTGGTCGATCATCGCGATCAGCGGCGCGTAGTACTGGTTCTGATTGATGATGACGATCGACTTCTCATGGTCACCCAACTGGCGAGCGACGAGAACCTCGAAGAACTCCTCGTAGGTGCCCAGCCCGCCGGGCAGGACGATATAGGCGTCGCCGCGATCCATCATCCGATGGCGCCGTTCCTGCATCGAGTCAACGATCTGCAACTCGTGGCAGCCGCGCCACCCGTGTTCGAGTTCGTCGAGTTTGCCGGTGATGATTCCGACAACCGTCCCGCCATGGTCCTTGCAGGACCGTGCGCTCTGGCCCATCAGGCCGATCGATCCGCCGCCGTAGACGAACGTCAACCCGTACTCGGCAATGGAGCGACCAAGGGTGCGGGCCTCCTCGGCGAAGTGACGTTCCAGTGCGCTGCTTGACGAGCAGTACACGGTGACCGACTCGACGGTCGGGTTCTTCTGGATTGCGGTCATGGTCGTGTCCTCCTGGCTGCCTCCGTGTTACGTACTCCAGATTGACACCCGGCGTGGCGCGAAACGGTCACCTGAACGGCCGGACCTCGGGACGAGAATGTCATCAACCGATCGGGGGACATCGCCACCCTTCGCTGAATGGTCTGTTCAGTGGACGCGGGATGCTGCGACGGACTGCGACAGTGAAACCGGCAAGAAGAAACCAATGCTTCCAACGTGAAATCGAGGTTTGACATGACGATCCGCAACCACACGCACCGCATCAGCGCGATCGTTACCGCGCCACTTCTGGTCGGTGGAATCTTGTTTGGGGGGATGACGATCGCCGATTCAGCAATCGCCGGAGCCCAGCCGAGCGCCGCCGGTCAGTGCAGCAGTATGACGATGACTGGCGCTCAAGGCGTCGGTAATCCCAGCTTGATGACCAGAGCCGGCCAGATCAATGCTGCTGCCGGTAACAACACTGCAACCGAGGGCAGCATGCCGGTGAACTGCGAACCCGCCAGCCACAGCTGAGCCGCAGCGGCACCGGTTTTTTCCAGCTGAATCAACGTTGACGGCCAGCGCGCCAGCCGCGATACCCGCGGTGTGCGGCGATCGCGCCGATGATTGCGGTGATACACCAGACCGCGATCGCCACGTAGGCCAGCGGCGAATGGAGGTCCGATATCGACGCCCCGAGTGCGGTGTAGACGAAAGCCCGCGGTACCGAACCGATGGCAGCCCCGATTGCCATCTGCCACAACGGTAATCCGAATGCTCCGAAGGTGTAGGAGGCGAGCGCATCGGAGATACCCGGGATGAAACGCTGACCAACCACAGCCCACAGGCCGCGCCGCTTGATCTGGGTGTCGATGCGCTCCGCCCACTGCGACCCGATCAGCGCCCGAGCGCTGTCGCGGCCGGCGTGCCGACCGACCAGGGCGGCGATCGTCGCCGTCAGGACCGTCGAACCCAGAGTGACGAACGTCCCGAGCACCGGCCCGAACAGGAACCCGCTACCGGCTGCAAGAAGAGGGCCGGGAACAAAGATCGCGGCCAGAATGGCAGAAATCGGCATGTAGACCAACGGGGCCACGGGCCCGCACCTGGCTACCGCAGCGCGCACCTCCCCGATGTCGATAACCCGCCGAACGGCGACGAAATAAAACAGTGTGAGTAGGAATGTGGCGAACAGTGCCAGTCGCAGAATGTGTTTGCGCCGATTGCCGCCCGGGGTGCCGTTGCTTTCGGTCACAGGGGACTCGTCAGCACTGTCAGCGGAAGCGGACATCCAACGTCGCCAGACCGAAGATCTTCTTGCCCTCCGACTTCGCCGCGACGAGCACAACACCGGTTCGGGTCTCGGCATCTAGCGATTTGACCTTGCCGCTGAATTCGATATCGGTGCCTTCGTTGGCGGGGACAATCGCGGGTCCTGACAGCCGCACCGCATAGCGCGTGACTGCACCCGGGTCCCCAGACCAGGCGGATACGAATCCAGCACCTAAGCCCATGGTGAGCATGCCGTGGGCAATGACGTCGGGCAGTCCGGCGAGTTTGGCGATGGACTCGTCCCAGTGGATCGGATTCGCATCGCCGGCCACACCCGCGTAGTTGACCAGATCGCCGCGGGAGAGCCTGGTGTGGTGCACTCCCAATTCATCGCCGACTTTGAGGTCATCGAAGGACAGCGTTGAAGGGGAGCGGGTCGAGTCGTCGGCGATCCGAACCTGGCCGTCGGGGCGCACCGTCTTCTCGTATACGCCTTCGCCAACGCTCATGATATCCATGTCGTGCATCATCATCCGCTGTACAGCCGCTTTGACCGCCGGATTGATATCGTCGGAAGTGACGCCGACGACCGTGGTGTGCAAGGTGTGCACCCGCTGTCCCGCCGCGTCTGTGAACGTGTTGGTCACGGTGATCAGATCACGGCCGGCGATCCGGCGTACCGAGGTCAGTTCGACGTCGATATGCAGTTCGTCGCCCTCCACGATCGGGCGGTGCTGCTCGAAGACCTCTTCGGTCTGCACGTAGGTGTCGTATCCGACGACCACCTCCTCAAACATCCGACGGTTGCACGACATGCCCGGGGTGGAAGTGAATGTCAGTGGCGCCACCAAACCGCAGTAACCGAGTTCCGCGGCCGCGGCGACATCCCAGTGCGCGGGGTGATAGTCCTGTACCGCGCGGGCGTACTCCCGCACCTTCTCTCGGCCCACCAGATAGGTGCCATCCATCTGGTAGTAGTGGCCGATCCGCGATTCGAGATCAGGTGCCTCTGGTGCTGCGGTCATGAATTCGCCCAACTGTTCATCGGCTTGCGCGCTGTATCGACATATTCACTAACGCCGAACCAAGCCACCCTAACCGCGTCAATGCTCCAACTGAA
>JBMOKE010000226.1:0-3506 GCA_049315425.1 Mycobacterium sp.
GCGCTGGCTTCGGCGAAACGAACCGTGCGTGGAATCGGCGGGGAGAGCACCGGCAGGCCGTAGCGGTCGGCGACGTCGAAGAGAACATCGCGGCTGTGGGTGGTGCGCGCGTCGTACAGGGTGGGCAGCGCGCCGAGCAGTTCCAACCCCGGGTTGGTGATCTGCTGCACGTCGGTGACGGTCCGAAGGAACTGGCCGACCCCGCGATGCGCCAGGGTCTCACATTGCAACGGCACCATCACATCGTCGGCGGCGGTCAGGCCGTTGAGGGTGAGTACGCCCAGCGATGGCGGGCAGTCGATGATCACCACATCGAAATCGGCTTCGTCTGATGTCGCCGGCCGTCCGGCTCCGATAATTTTCTCCAGCGCCCGTTTCAACGCGTACTCCCGCCCGGCCCGCATCAGCAGCATGGCCTCGGCACCGGCGAGATCGATATTGGCCGGCAGCAGCGTCATGCCCTCCGGCGTGACGACCAATGCGGCGCCGGGTTCGACATCACCGAGTAGCACCTCGTGCACCGACACCGGCAACTTGTCCGGATCAGTTCCCAGTGAGAACGTCAGGCACCCCTGCGGGTCGAGATCCACCAGCAGCACCCGTTTGCCCGCTTCGGCGAAGGCCGCACCCAGGGAGGCGACCGTCGTCGTCTTGGCCACCCCGCCCTTCTGGTTGGCTACGGCCAATACTCGGGTCACAACACCCATCCTTCCAGGTTCGGGCACAATCGGTGAGCGTGAGTGTTGGCAACCATCGGCTGGTCCTGTTCCGTCACGGCGAGACCGAATGGACGCAGACTCGACAGCACACCAGCCGGACAGATATCGACCTGATCGAAGAGGGCCGTGAACAGGCCCTCATGGCGGCACACACGCTCGCCCACCTCGGCCTGGATAACCCGATCGTGATCAGCAGCCCACGCAAGCGCGCGCTCGTGACCGCAGAGTTGGCCGGGTTGACGGTCGACGAGGTGTCACCGCTGCTGGCCGAGTGGGACTACGGCGACTACGAGGGCCTGACCACACTCGAGATCCGGACCGACACCCCCGGTTGGCTGCTGTGGACCTACGGTTGCCCGGGTGGTGAGAGCGTCGATCAGGTGAGCATGCGCGCAGACCAGGCCGTGGCCTATGCGCTGGACCATATGACCGACCGCGACGTGGTGTTCGTCAGCCACGGTCACTTCTCCCGCGCGGTGATCACCCGGTGGGTGGAACAACCGTTGCGCGAGGGCGCCCGCTACGGGTTCGGGACGGCGTCGGTGGCGGTCTGCGGTTTTGAGTACGGACTACGTCAGCTGTCCGGCCTCGGCCTGACCACCCACCGCGTGCCGGTTACCGGGACGTGACAGCAAGGGCGTCTTTCGTTCTCAGTGGCCCCGCCGGAACCCTTGTCGCACGGGGAATCAAAACGGGATACGACGATGTCGCCGCTGCGGCAGCCGCATTGCGCGACGGCGGAGCCGCAATGATCGTCGGCGCGCTGCCGTTCGACATCCGGTGCAGCGCAGCACTGCTCGAACCGGAAAACGTCAGCACTACACTGCCACCGCGGCGAAACGGATCGCTTCCTCCGGTCCGCATCGTCGAGACCCTGCCCGACCCAGAGGTGCACCGCAGCCGGATCACCGCCGCGCTGAGGTTGTTGCGCGATGCCGAAAACCCTTTGGAGAAGCTCGTTCTGGCCCGCGGACTGCGTCTGGCGGCCGATGAACCGCTGGACGCGTGGGAGATCCTGTACCGGCTGATCGAGGCCGATCCGTACGCCATCGCCTACCTCGCGGATCTGTCAACCGCAGGAGGGCTGTACACCGGCACCACTCTGGTCGGGGCGAGTCCCGAACTTCTGGTTGCCCGCTTCGGTGATCAGGTGAGCTGTCAGCCGTTCGCCGGTTCGGCGCCGCGCTCATCTGATCCGGATATCGACGCGGCCAACGGCGCCGCACTGGCCGCCTCCGCCAAGGACCGCCACGAACACCAACTCGTCGTCGACACCATGCGGGCCACGCTGGAACCGCTGTGCGGCCGGCTCGATATCGCAGCCGAGCCTCAGCTGAGCCGGACCCCGGCACTCTGGCACCTGTGCACCCCGATCCGCGGGACGCTGCGCAAGAGGTCAATCACCGCAATCGATCTCGCGCTGGCGTTGCATCCGACTCCGGCCGTCGGTGGAGTTCCGACGGCGGCCGCGGTGGACCTGATCGCCGAATTGGAGGGCGATCGCGGGTTCTATGCCGGCGCCGTCGGGTGGTGCGATTCAGCCGGCGACGGCCGGTGGGTGGTGGCGATCCGCGGTGCCCAACTGTCCGCAGACCGCCGCTCTGCGCATGCCCAGGCCGGCGGTGGGATCGTCGCGGAGTCCGACGCGGATGACGAAGTCACCGAAACCACAACGAAATTCACAACTATCCTCTCGGCGTTGGGAGCCCAGCAGTGACCACAACCATCCGTCCGGCACGGCCAGGAGACGAACCTGAGATCGTCGCGATGATTTACGAACTCGCGGTCTTCGAGCACGCACCCGAGCAGTGCACGGTGACCGAAAGCCAAATCGCCGCAGGGCTTTTCGGGCCCGACCCGCAGGCGTTCTGCCATATCGCGGAGGTCGACGGCGAACCTGCCGCGGTCGCCGTGTGGTTCCGGAACTTCTCCACCTGGGACGGGGTGGCCGGCATTTACCTGGAGGATCTTTTCGTACGGGAGCGATTCCGGCGGCATGGACTGGGCCGCGCCATGCTGGCGACGCTGGCGCGCGAATGTGTCGAGCACGGCTACAGCCGGCTCAGCTGGGCGGTGCTGGATTGGAACTCACCGGCGATCGCGCTCTACGCCGCCGTCGGCGGACGGCAGATGTCGGAGTGGATCAGCTACCGCGTCTCCGGGCCGGAGCTGTCGGCACTAGCCGGGCCGGAGTTATCCGCGCTGGCCGACGAGTAAGACAGCCAGCGCAACGTCTGCGGACTGAATAGCAGCACCAGTGCGGCCAATGCCACTGCGGCGATCGGGATTCCATAGAACCACTGGTGCGAGCCGACACCCATGTACCAGGTCGCCGGCAGGATCAGCAGTTGGGTGAACACCGCGATGCCGCGGCCCCACCGCCGGCCGGTCCACAGCGCCCAGGCCGCGGCCAGCACTGCCGCGCCGAGAATGCCGAACCAGGCCGCATTGCCGAACCCGTTGACGATGTGCTGATCGGTCCCGGTCAATCCGCGGGCCACGAAGACCGCAGCGGTGCCCAGACCTGCTACGCCTTCGGCACCCACCAGCAGCGCTGCCGAACGGACGGCCGCCGGAGTGTCCCCGCGTGAAATAGCACCCACGCACCAGAGCCTAAAGGTGGCGTTAGGCTCACTGCTCGTGCGTGCCGTGCTGATCGTGAACCCGAACGCCACCTCGACGACGCCGGCCGGCCGCGACCTGGTGGCGCACGCACTGAAGAGCCGGACCGAACTCGTCGTCACCCATACCGACCACCGCGGCCACGCCATCGAGATCGCCGAGGCG
>JBMOKE010000227.1:0-3498 GCA_049315425.1 Mycobacterium sp.
GCATGATGGTCGGATCGGCACCGCTGGTGGCGGTGGCCACGACGCGGGCCCGCGGAGTTAGGCCACTGGCCTTGCCCGCCTTCTCGTTGCCGATAAGCACCAGGGCGGCGCCGTCGACGATGCCCGAGCTGTTTCCTCCGGTGTGGACGTGGTTGATCTTCTCCACCCAGTGGTACTTCTGCAGTGCGACGTCGTCGAAGCCGGCCATCGCCGCCATTGCCTCGAAGGCGGGCTTCAGCTTGCCCAGACCCTCCCTGGTGGTGTCGGGACGCATGTGCTCGTCGTGGTCGAGGATGAGCAGACCGTTCTGGTCCCGGACCGGCACGATCGACTTGCCGAAGTAGCCGCCGGACCAGGCCGCCGCAGCATTCTCCTGGGAACGCAGCGCGTAGGCGTCGACGTCATCGCGGGAGAACCCCTCCATGGTCGCGATCAGGTCGGCGCCGATGCCCTGCGGAACGATGTAGGCGTCGTAGACGGTGGCCGGGTCGGAGAACATCGCGCCGCCGTCGGAGCCCATCGGCACCCGGCTCATCGATTCCACACCGCCTGCATAGACGAGGTCGTCCCAGCCCGAACGCACTTTTTGGGCCGCGGTGTTCACGGCTTCCAGGCCGGAAGCGCAGAAGCGGTTGAGTTGGACACCGCCGACGGTGTCGGGCATACCCGCGGCGATCACCGCGGTGCGGGCGATATCGGCACCCTGATCACCGACGGGCGAAACACAGCCGAGGACGACGTCGCTGATCATGTTCTCGTCGAGGTTGGGATGGCGTACGCGCATCTCGTCGATGAGCCCGGTGACCAGGTTGAGCGGCTTGACCTCGGTCAGGGCACCGTTGCGACCTTTGCCGCGGGGCGTACGGATTGCCTCGTAGATAAAAGCTTCTTCGGACATGGTGGTTTCCTCTTCAGACTTTGTAGAGCCTTGTCGGGATTTTCGGGTGCGGCACAGAGCCTAGCCGCTTAATTCCCAACCCTATCAGGGCCTCGGCCAACCCGTTGGTTGGGAAGGCTGGTCGCTACGCTCGTAGCTCATGACGGTCGAGCGGTTGCGCCCCTACTCGGTCAATGTCTTCGCGGCGATGTCGGCATTGGCCGCCGAGGTTGGTGCGGTCAACCTCGGTCAGGGCTTCCCCGATGAGGACGGTCCGTCCGCGATGCTGGAGGTCGCGCGCCAGGCCATCGCCGACGGAGTCAACCAGTACCCACCGGGCCCCGGTATCGCGCCACTGCGCCAAGCGATCGCCAGACAGCGCACGCGACGCTATGGCGCTGACTTCGACCCGGACTCCGAGGTGCTGGTGACGGTCGGCGCCTCCGAGGCGATCGCCGCCACGGTACTGGGCCTGGTCGAGCCGGGCTCGGAAGTGCTGCTGATCGAACCGTTCTTCGACACCTACTCCCCGGTGATCGCGATGGCCGGTAGCAGGCGTGTTTCGGTGCCACTGGTTGCAGACGGCCGCGGATTCGTCCTCGACGTCGACGCGGTGCGCGCCGCCATCACTCCGCGGACCCGGGCGCTGATCGTCAACTCACCGCACAACCCGACCGGCATGGTGCTGTCCGACGACGAACTGCGGGCGCTGGCCGACATTGCGATCGAGGCCGACCTGCTGGTGATCTCCGATGAGGTTTACGAACATCTGGTGTTTGACGGTCGCCGTCATCTGCCGATTTCGACCTACCCGGGAATGGTCGAGCGCACCGTGACGATCTCCAGTGCGGCCAAGATGTTCAACTGCACCGGCTGGAAGATCGGCTGGGCGTGCGGGCCGGCTGATCTGGTCGCCGGGGTTCGGGCAGCCAAGCAATACCTCAGTTATGTCGGCGGCGCACCCTTCCAGCCCGCGGTGGCCTACGCACTGGACAACGAGGATGCCTGGGTGGAGTCGCTGCGCCGGTCATTACAGGGCAAGCGCGACAAGCTTGCGGCGGCATTGACCGATATCGGTTTCGGAGTGCACGCCAGTGCCGGTACCTATTTCCTCTGCGCGGACCCGCGCCCACTGGGATTCGCCGATAGCGCATCATTCTGCGCGGAATTACCGCACCGGGCCGGGGTGGCCGCGATCCCGATGTCGGCGTTCTGCGACCCGGACCCCGCGCATGTCGGTGCATGGAATCACCTGGTGCGCTTCGCATTCTGCAAGCGCCACGAGACTTTGGACGAGGCGATCCGGCGGCTGGAAACGCTGCGCCGCGGTTAGGGGTTCACCCTTTCTTGAGCTTCAGGACCTGCTTGCGCAAGCCGTCGGTGGCGGTCTCCATGGCACCCTTGAGCGTCCGCTTGAGCAGAAAGCCGGGGATCGGGATCGCCGGATCGACCTCGAGGTCGAAGCGCACCTTGGTCTTGTCGCCAGCAGGCGTCAGCGTGTAGGTAGCGTTCTGAGCCTTCAGTTGGCCAGACTTGAGCAGGGCCCAACCGGCGGTGTTGTCGCCCCAGCTGTACTCGACCTCCATGTCGTCGGTCAGCCCGGCGGCCTTGATTTTCATCTTGACCCGCTTTGGTCGGCCATTCTTATAGGTCTCCAACACCTCGGCACTCTGGTACTGGGGTGACCAATCGGGAGCCGACCCAACATCGGCGATAACGTCGAGAATCTCCTTCGGGGTCGCTTCGATGACCACTTCGCGTGAATCGCTGACTGCCATTACGCGACACTAGCGAGCAGGCGGGGTATCACGGGGCGATTTTCCGGTACGCCGTCACGATCGGCTCAAGTTCGTCGGGTGTGGCGCCATGCATGATCACCGCGTCGGCACCGTAGTCGAACTCCCTACGGATCCGATCCACACAGCGGCTCGCCGAGCCGGTGGCAGAGGGTTCCAGCCATTCTCCGGGGATCAGGGTGGCGATGTGCTGGATCTGTTCGGGCGTGGCTTTGTGGTCGATACCGCCGCCGATCGACTGCACCACAGTGTCAGCCCGGAACCGTTGCAGCACAGCAGGATCCCATTCATTGGTCGTGACCATCAGGTCGCCATAGCCCTGGAGGTAGGTGGCCAGCCGGGCGACCGTCTTCTTGAGCCGCAACTCTTCAGGAAGATGGTCCCCGACCGTGGCGAAACATGACCACACCCGCACGCTGTCAGGATCGCGACCGGCCTGTTCGGCGGCCTCTTTGACGGTGCGTACACAGCGCGTCACGGTTTCGGGCGTGAAGTAGGTGTGCAGGATGACGTCGTCGAATACCCGGCCCCCTAGTCTCAGGGTGTTGGGTCCGAAGGCCACCAGCGCCAGCCGGATGTCCTCGTTGAAATCCGGGTCGAGTACCAGCGTCTGATACTTCCCGATCGGCCCGTCGTGGTTGAAGATGACTTCGCCGCGCCACAGTCGGCGCATCACCTGCGCGAAGTCTTCCATCTGGGCGGTGGTCACCGCGGGAATGCCGTAGGCGGCGTAGATCGCACCAATGCCGCGGCCGATACCCAGCGTGAACCGACCGCCGGAGAGTCGGTGCATGGTGGTGGCCCACGATCCACTGATCAGTGGAT
>JBMOKE010000228.1:0-3488 GCA_049315425.1 Mycobacterium sp.
ACCGCGGGGTTATGAAGTACTGAGCGTTATGAAGTACTGAGCGTGATGAAGTACTAGCCGGGCAGCACGACCACCGGAACCGGACTGTGCCGCATGATTTTGGCTCCACGCGATCCGAGGAACACCCGTGCGATCTCGCCCCGCGGTGACGTTCCCAGCACGAGGACTTCGCCCTCCTGCCACTCGGCGTCGTCGAGGGCCTGATCCCAGCCATTGCCGCTGACCACCGCCAACTCGACGTCATCGCCGACCACACCGTCGGTGCACAACTTGGTCAGCATCGCGTCTGCCTGTTGCTCCCAGGCAGCGAGGATCGAGTCCTCGGCGTGCAGGCCGACCTCAGGTGGATACATGGTCCGGCCGCGGACGGCGAAGGTGATGACCCGCAGTGACACCTTGAGAAGTTCGGCGAGCGCATGGGTCCGCTTGACCACGTCCACCGACTCGGGCGTTCCGGGATAGCTGCACGTGATTCGGGTCAGCTTGCCGTTGCGGGGCTCGCGGTAGCCCCGCGGGGCGATCGCGACCGCGACGGGGGAGGAGTGCAGCAGACGGTCGGCGGTGGATCCGACCACGACCTGACCGAGTTGTCCGTTCGCTGATGACCCCAGCACCAACAGATCGGCATCGAGTTCGGTAACCACCTCGACCAGGCCGCCGGATACCGATCGGTGGGCATGGCTGTGATACCGCACGTCCACCTGGTGCCGTAGCGCGTCCAGGTAGCGGCTCGCCTCCTTGGCAGAGTCGGCCGCGAGTTGATCCGCCCACGCGGCGTACTCGGCGTCGACCCTGGCCGGCGACGGCGTGGTCCACGGTTTGGGCACGATGGTCGTCACGGTCAGTGAGGTGTCCAATGTTCTTGCCGCACTCACCGCCAGGTTCAACGGTGCCGTGCCACTCTTGCCGGCCAGGTAGCCGACGACGACTGTCACGGTGCGTCACCCGGCGGGGATGCAGTCGTGGCGACGTTGCCCTGATTGAGGGCGCTGTGGTGGCGGCCCCACAGGAAATAGAACACCAACACCACCGACACCCAGGCGGCGAACGCCAGCCAGGTGTACCAGTGCAGGCTGGCCAGGATGTAGAAGCAGGCCAGTACCGATAGCACCGGCGTGACCGGATAACCGGGAACCTTGAACCCACGCGGCAGGTCGGGTTCACGGCGGCGAAGAATGATCACCGCGACAGAAACCGTGATGAACGCGACCAACGTGCCGATCGAGACCATATCGGCCAGGCTGTCCAGGGGTACCAGACCGGCCAGCAGGCCGACCACCGTCGCCACGATCACGGTGTTATTGACCGGGGTCATACTGCGCGGGTTGACCTTGGCGAACATCGATGGCAGCAGGCCGTCGCGGCCGATGGCGAACAAGATCCGGGTTGACCCGTACAACGTCACCAGGGTCACCGAGAAGATCGAGATGACCGCACCGGCCGCCAGCACGGTTCCCCAGTAGTTCGTCCCGGTGACGTTGTCGAGGATGGTGGCCAGGCCGGCCTTCTGCCCTCCGAAATCGCTCCACTGTTGCGCTCCCAACGCGGCAAACGTGACCAGGATGTACACCGCACTGACCGTCAGCAATGCGGCGATGAGCGCGCGCGGCATGGTCCGCTGCGGATCCTTGACCTCATCGCCGGCGGTGGATACCGCATCCAGACCGATATAGGAGAAGAAGATCGTGCCCGCGGCCGAGCCGATACCGGCCACACCGAAGGGGGCGAAATTAGCGAAATGGTCGGCATCGAATGCCGTGAACGCAATGACGGCGAACATCACCAGCACGCCGAGTTTGATGATCACCATGACGGTGTTCACCGTCGCCGACTCACTCGCCCCGCGGATGAGAAGTAGCGCGCACAAGGTCACGAGAATGGCTGCGGGGACGTTGAAAATTCCTGGTGAGGTATCCCACGGTGCTGCCGAAAGCGCTTGTGGCAGAGAGTATCCAAAGAAGTTGTCCAGAAGTTTGTTCACATATTGACTCCACCCGACGGCCACCGCGGCGGTAGAGACCACGTACTCGAGAAGCAGGCATGCGGCTACGCCCATTGCCACCACTTCGCCGAGGGTGGTGTAGGCGTAGGAGTAGGTCGATCCCGAAACCGGCACCGCTGAGGCAAGTTCGGCATAGCAGATCGCCGCCAGCCCGGCGGCGATACCGGCGATGATGAACGACACGATCACACCCGGCCCGGCTTGCGGGACCGCTTCGGACAACACGAAGAAGATGCCGGTGCCGACCGTCGACCCGATGCCGAACATCGCAAGCTGGAATGCGCCGATCGAGCGTTTGAGGTTCTGCGAGGCACCATGTGCGACCGGTGCGTTGATCAGCGGCCGTCGGCGCAGCATCTGTTCGACGAGAGGTATCGGCGGTGCCGTCATAGGTGCCTCCTGGATAGGCGAATTCGCCGATTATGCCTGCCCTGGTCACTTCGCGCAGGGTAGTTATCGTGTACAAACACGCTGTGGGTTCCAACGGCATCGTCATCATCGGGGGTGGCCTCGCGGCGGCTCGGACCGCCGAGCAGTTGCGCAAGTCGGAGTACGAGGGTCCGGTCACCATCGTCAGCGATGAAGTGCATCTGCCTTATGACCGGCCGCCGCTGTCCAAGGACGTGCTGCAGGACAACCTCAAAGGGTTCGCGGATGTGGCGCTCAAGCCGGCCGAGTTCTACGCCGACAACGACATCACCCTGCGACTGGGCAGCCCCGCGCAATCGGTGGATACCGCCTCCAGAACCGTCACCCTGGCCGACGGGAATTCGCTGGGCTACGACGAACTCGTCATCGCCGCCGGATTGGTTCCCAAACGCATCCCATCGATCCCCGACCTGGATGGCATCTCGGTGTTGCGATCATTCGACGAAGCCCTGGCGCTGCGGCAGCGCGCCGGCTCCGCGCGGCGGGCGGTGATCATCGGGGCCGGATTCATCGGCTGCGAGGTCGCCGCGAGCCTGCGCAAGCTCGGTGTCGAGGTGGTGCTTGTCGAGCCGCAACCGGCGCCACTCGCCGCGGTGCTCGGTGAGCAGGTTGGGCAGTTGGTTGCCCGGTTGCACCGCGCTGAAGGAGTCGACGTTCGCACCGGCGTCGGGGTGGCCGATGTCCGTGGCGATGCCGGACGTGTGAGCACAGTGGAGTTGAGCGACGGCACAATCCTGGAGGCGGATCTGGTGGTGATCGGTATCGGGTCCAGGCCGGCCACCGACTGGCTGGCCGGCAGCGGAGTTGACCTCGCCGACTCTGACAGGGGCGTGCTCTGCGATGAGGTGGGCCGAACGAGCGCGCCACACGTATGGGCACTGGGTGATCTCTCCTCGTGGCGCGACGCCACCGGACACCACGCCCGCGTGGAGCACTGGAGCAACGTCGCTGAGCAGGCCCGTGTCATGGTGCCGCGCATGCTCGGACTCGAGCCGCCGGCGGTGACGGTGGTGCCGTATTTCTGGAGCGACCAGTACGACGTGAAGATCCAGTGCCT
>JBMOKE010000229.1:0-3473 GCA_049315425.1 Mycobacterium sp.
CCGCGGGCCCGCGTCGTGGCCACCGCCACCAGCGGTGCCGATCCGACCATCATGCTGGTCGGTCCCACTCCGGCCACCCTCAAAGTGCTCGACCGCGCGGGACTGACCGTCGATGACATCGACCTCTTCGAACTCAACGAGGCTTTCGCCTCGGTGGTGCTGAAGTTCCAGAAGGACCTCAACATTCCCGACGAGAAGCTCAATGTCAACGGCGGCGCTATCGCGTTCGGTCACCCACTCGGTGCCACCGGCGCCATGATCACCGGCACCATGGTCGACGAACTTGAGCGCCGCGGCGCCAAGCGCGCTCTGATCACGCTGTGCATCGGCGGCGGTATGGGCGTGGCCACCATCATCGAGCGCGTCTAAGCCTCGCATCACCTAAGGAGTAGGCGAAAACTATGGCAGAGAACACCATCAAGTGGGACAAAGATGCCGACGGCATCGTCACACTGACCCTCGACGACCCGACCGGCTCGGCAAACGTGATGAACGAGCACTACAAGGAGTCGATGCACAGGTGCGTAGAACGCCTTGTCGCGGAGAAGGATTCAATCACCGGTGTGGTGATCACCAGCGGCAAGAAGACCTTCTTCGCCGGCGGCGACCTCAAGGCGATGATTCAGGCCGGCCCGGAGAATGCCGGTGAGATCTTCACCGAGGTCGAGGAGATCAAGCGTGATCTTCGCGCGCTGGAGACCCTGGGCAAGCCCGTCGTGGCAGCCATCAACGGCGCCGCACTCGGTGGTGGCCTCGAGATCGCACTGGCGTGTCACCATCGCATCGCCGCCGATGTCAGGGGTATCCAAATCGGACTACCCGAGGTGACCCTCGGTCTGCTGCCCGGCGGCGGCGGCGTCGCCCGCACGGTGCGGATGCTGGGCATCCAGAACGCGTTCGTGTCCGTGCTGAGCCAGGGCACCCGCTTCAAGCCCGCTCAGGCCAAGGAACTCGGCCTGATCGACGAGGTGCTACCGACTGCGGAGGAACTGGTTCCGGCTGCCAAGGCATGGATCAAGGCCAACCCGGAGGCGCACACCCAACCCTGGGATGCCAAGGGTTACAAGATGCCCGGCGGCACCCCGTCCAGTCCGGCGCTGGCCGCGATACTTCCGTCGTTCCCGGCGCTACTTCGTAAGCAACTCAAGGGTGCGCCGATGCCCGCGCCGCGGGCCATCCTGTCCGCGGCCGTCGAGGGTGCACAGGTTGACTTCGACACCGCCACCCGCATCGAGAGCCGCTACTTCACCGAGTTGGTCACCGGTCACGTCGCCAAGAACATGATCCAGGCGTTCTTCTTCGATCTTCAAGCCATTAATGCCGGCGGCTCGCGTCCCGAAGGTATCGGCAAGACCCCGATCACCAAGATCGGCGTACTCGGTGCCGGCATGATGGGAGCCGGTATCGCCTACGTCTCGGCCAAGGCCGGTTTCGACGTGGTGCTCAAGGACGTCACCATCGAGGCCGCCAATAAGGGCAAGGCCTACTCGGAGAAGCTCGAAGCCAAGGCACTTGAGCGTGGTAAGACCACGCCGGAGAAGTCCAGCGCATTCCTCTCCAAGATCACCCCGACCGCCGACGCCAAGGATTTCGCCGGAGTGGACTTCGTCATCGAGGCCGTCTTCGAGAGCCAGGAGCTCAAGCACAAGGTCTTCGGTGAGATTGAAGACATCGTCGAACCCAACGCCGTCCTGGGATCCAACACCTCGACGCTGCCCATCACCGGCTTGGCCACCGGGGTGAAGCGCCAGGAGGACTTTATCGGGATCCACTTCTTCTCACCGGTCGACAAGATGCCGCTGGTCGAAATCATCAAGGGCGAGAAGACTTCCGACGATGCGTTGGCCCGGGTGTTCGACTACACCCTGGCCATCGGCAAGACCCCGATCGTGGTCAACGACAGCCGCGGCTTCTACACCAGCCGGGTCATCGGAACCTTCATCAATGAGGCGCTGGCGATGCTCGGCGAGGGCGTGGAGCCGGCCAGCATCGAGCACGCCGGGACTCAGGCCGGCTACCCCGCTCCGCCGCTGCAGCTCTCTGATGAGCTCAACATGGAGCTGATGCATAAGATCGCCGTCGCCAGCCGCAAGGGCATCGAGGACGCCGGCGGCAAGTACGCGCCGCATCCGGCCGAGGCGGTCGTAGAGAAGATGATCGAGGCCGGCCGCCCGTCGCGGCTATCGGGTAGTGGCTTCTACGAGTACACCGATGGCAAGCGGACCCAGTTGTGGCCCGGTCTGCGCGATACCTTTAAATCCGGCAGTTCGACACCGCCACTGCAGGACATGATCGACCGGATGTTGTTCGCCGAGGCGCTGGAGACCCAGAAGTGTTTCGACGAGGGCGTGATCACCACGACAGCTGATGCCAATATCGGCTCGATCATGGGCATCGGCTTCCCGCCGTGGACCGGTGGTGCCGCGCAGTACATCACCGGCTACCCGGGCGGCAAGGCCGCGTTCGTGGCCCGCGCCAAGGAACTGGCAGCCCGCTACGGCGACCGGTTCAATCCACCGGCATCGCTGTTGAAGTAGTGCGGACCAGCAGGTGACCGTCGGACTCATCTGCGCACTGCCGCAAGAGCGGGCACACTTACTCGCTGCCCTGACAGCGGCAGCGCACCAGAAGATGGCCGGAGCCGAGTTCGATGTCGGTGAGCTCGACGGCCACCCGGTGGTCTTGGCCCGGGCCGGCATGGGCAAGGTCAATGCCGCACTGGTGGCGACCCTGCTGGCCGACCGGTTCGGTTGCCGCGCGATCGCCTTCTCCGGTGTCGCGGGCGGTCTGGATCCGAACCTGCAGATCGGTGATGTCGTGATCGCCGATCGCACCATCCAGCACGACGCCGGCGTGATCGAAGATGCCGCCCTGCAGACCTATCAGGCCGGCCATGTTCCGTTCATCAACCCCACCACCGAATTCGGTTATGCCGCGGATCCGGCGTTGCTTGGGCGGGTCCGCGGCCACCTCGACGGCTTCACGCTGGCGCCGCTGTCCCGCAATGCCGGCGGCGGTGACCGGCCGCCCCGCATCGCCTACGGCACGGTGTTGACCGGCGACCAGTATCTGCACTGCGCGCTCACCCGCGACCGTCTTCATGCCGACCTGGGCGGGCACGCCGTGGAGATGGAAGGAGCCGCAGTCAGTCAGGTGTGTGAGAGCTTTGGGATTCCGTGGCTTGTCGTTCGCTCCCTCTCGGACCTCGCCGGGGCTCAATCCCGCTTCGACTTCACCGCATTCGTCGACGAGGTGTCGGCGCAATCGGCCGCGATCCTGCGGCACCTGTTACCGGTGTTGTGACCGAGCTTTCGCCGTAGAGTTGGCCGAATGCGCTTCGGACTGTTCATCCCGCAAGGTTGGCGAATGGACCTGGTGGGCATTCCACCGGAAAACCATTGGCAGGTGATGCGCGACCTGGCGACTTACGCCGACAGCGGACCGTGGGATTCGTTGTGGGTGTACGACCACTT
>JBMOKE010000051.1:0-15391 GCA_049315425.1 Mycobacterium sp.
CAACAGTCATCGGCACTGCGTGCACCAACAGTCATCGGCACAGCGTGTCGTGGCCGGATCCGCCGGTCAGTGCGGGTGATGATCGACGCATGGCCTGTGGCGGGAGGTAGTCGACCGTGACAAATGCCCGATTCAGATACTGGACGTCGCGTCTGCGCACCGCCAGCCGTGAGGCCCGAGCGACCGGCAGTCCGATTGACGAAGTCATCGGACGTCGCGAGGAAGACACCACCCGCAGACTTGCGCGTTCGCTCGAACGTTCGGCGCAGCACGAGGACGCCCGCCGACAGACGATCGCGATGCTGCAAGCGGGTATGGACCGCCGTGACTTCCTTCGGTGCAGTGCCCTTTTCGGAGCTGCCGCCACCGGCGCACTCACCGAGTTGGGCGCCGTCGCCCCGGCCGCGAATGCGGCGACCGCCCCGCGCGTGGTCGTCGTAGGAGCCGGGTTCGCGGGGCTGACCGCCGCCTACCGGATCTACAAGCTCAAGGGCTGGGTGCCTGCGGTCTATGAGGCACAGACCCGTGTCGGCGGCCGCGCCCGCACGATCCGCACCGGTTCCGGTGGTCAGTACACCGAGGCCGGACCCTCGGGTATCAGCTCCAACGAACCCGCGATCAAGAATCTGGTGCGTGAACTCGGCCTCGGTGCACTCGTCGATACCTTTTTGAACTCCACGACGTCTAACGAACTGTACTTTTTCGGCGGGACGAAGATCCTATGGAAGTCGCTCGCCACACCGGTCGCCGCCTTCAACAAGCAGTGCGCCGCGGACTGGGCCAAGATCGGCAGGGCGATCCCGACCTACGCGTCCTCCAACGCCTGGGCGAAGGCGAAGGACGCCCAGTCACTGGCGGCCTACATCGACGCGGCGACCTCGGACCGAAACGCCCGCAGCTACCTGAAGGCGATGTTCGGCCAGGAGTACGGGGGGCCCGCCGAGCTCACGAGCTCCCTGCACGGAATTCTCGAGGAGGGGAACTTCTGGGGAGCGGAGTCCGGTTACGACGAGCGTTATGCAGTGCCTGGCGGCAATGACACCCTGGCCACGGCACTCGCTGCGCAACTGCCGGCCGGCACGGTGCGCCTGGGTCAGCAGCTCACAGCGATCCGTCTCAACACCGACAAGTCCTACACGCTGACCTTCGCCAGCGGAGCCACCAAGGCCGATGTCGTGGCCGACCGCATCGTTCTCGCGATCCCGCTGTCGATCCTGCGGACCGTGGACTACTCCCGTGCCGGATTCTCGACCGTGAAGACACTCGCGATCCAGAACGAGCCGATGGGCACCAACGCCAAACTGAACATCCAATTCAACGGACGCCCTTGGTTGGATCAGAAACAGAGCGGCGACTCATCCTCAGACATGGTCACCGGAGCCACCTGGCAGGCGGCTTATCAGGCCAAGACTCCCGCCTGGCTGCTCGCGCTCAACAACCAAAACTACGGTGCTGCCGCCGCTCACGGGCTGGCGTCAGCCGCGGTCATCGCCCAGACCAACACCGCGATCGACAAGCTGTGGACCGGCGCGAGTGCCAAGGAGATCGCGGGCCAGTTCTACCTGGACAACTGGCCGGCTGACCCCTGGGTCAAAGGCTCCTACGCCTATTACGGGCTCGGCGGGTTCACCACATTCGGTGGCGCGGAAGCCGGCCGCGAGGGTTCGGTGCACTTCGCCGGCGAGCACACGGCGCCCTACACCAAGCGCGGAACCATGGACGGGGCCGTCCAGTCAGGAGAGCGCTGTGCCCTGGAGATCACCGGCTACTAGGCGGGCGGCCAGGCTCGCTCGGGTGACGATCACTCGGCCACGCCGGCGTCCTCGCTAGGCTGGTGCGGTGATTCAGGTGTGCTCCCGCTGTGGGACGCGATGGAATGTGCGGGATAGCCAGCGGTCGTGGTGCCCACGCTGCAGTGGTCCGCTGCTCGCGCCGTCGGTTCCACTGATCCCGCATGCGGTGAGCCGCCCACCGGGTCGTCCCGTCCCCCCCAATCGACAACCACTGCAGCGCGGAGCGGTATCGCTGCCCGCGGGCTTCCGCTGGATAGCGGTGCGCCCAGGACCGCCGCCCCCGCCTCGAGTTCGCCGTCGGCCGCTGGGGCCGACCCCCCGCTATCGGACTGTGCCGCGCTGGGGATTGGTCGACCGGTTTGCGCCTGGAGTCACCGCCGCAGACAGGGGGCCGCGAAAAGGTGTGTCGGCCATCGCGGTGCGGGCCACCCTGCTGGCGGCACTGGCGATCTTTGCACTGGCCGCGTTGGCACACGTCCTGCGCTACCTGCTGCTGCTCATCAACCGGACCAGGTTGCTGCCGCCACTGGTGGCCAACGGCACGTTGTTAATGGGGGTGTTGGTCAGTCTGGCGGCGATGGTGGCCGTCATTGTCACCGCCGCGGTCATGACCTCGTGGCTGATCGGCCGGCGGGCCGCGGTGTTTCGGTTCCACGGCCACGACGATCCGCGATCGGAGTGGGAGTTGTGGGCCGGCTGCCTGATACCGGTCGTGAATCTGGTGTGGGCACCGGTGTTCTTGATCGAACTCGCCCGGGCCGAGCAGTCCCGGGTGCGCTTGCGCGGTCCGATCGTCGTGTGGTGGGTCGCCTGGATCTTGTCGACGTTGATCTCGGCATGGGCGATCTGGACCAGTTCAGCGACAGATCCGCAGGGAATAGCCGACAACACTGTCACCGTGATCATCGCCTATCTCGCGGGACTGGCTGTTCTGCTGCTGCTGTGGCGGGTCTTCGACGGGTTTGTCCGCAAGCAGGTGGAGCGTCCACTACACCGCTGGGTGATCGTGGGTGATGATCAACGCCCGGCGGGTCCGGCTGATGATGTTCCCACCAACCCGGCCCAGGACGATGACGTCGAATCCGAATCGACTGGTGTAACCCGAGACCGGGAACCGGCAGCGTAGGCCTATGTGGTCGGCTGGTGAAGCGCACGGCGAGCACCGCCCTTTCGTGGTCGCGCACCGTGGCGCGTCGGCCGACCGTCCGGAACACACCCTGGCCGCCTACGAACTCGCTTTACAGGAAGGCGCTGACGGGGTTGAGTGCGACGTTCGGTTGACTCTCGACGGGCACCTGGTCTGTGTACACGATCGGCGGGTGGATCGCACCTCGACCGGTACCGGTCTGGTCAGCGATATGACGCTGGCCGAACTCAAGGAATTCGATTGGGGCGCTTGGCATAACAGCTGGCAGCCCGACGGCGCTATCGGCGATACCGGCCTGCTCACCCTCGATGACCTGTTACGGCTGGTGCTCGACTGGAACCGGCCGGTGAAGATTTTCATCGAAACCAAACACCCGGTGCGCTTCGGGGCTCTGGTGGAGAGCAAGGTGCTGGCCTTGCTGCACCGCTTTGGGATCGCCGCGCCGGCCTCGGCAGATCTATCCCGCGCGGTGGTGATGTCTTTCTCGGCAGCCGCGGTGTGGCGCATTCGCCGCGCTGCCCCGATGCTGCCCACCGTTCTGCTCGGTGAAACCTCGCGCTATCTCGGTGGTGGCGCGGCGACAACGGTCGGCGCGACAGCCGTGGGTCCGTCCATCGCCACCCTGCGCGAACACCCCGATCTGGTCGACCGGGCCGCCGCGCAGGGTCGGGCCATGTACTGCTGGACCGTCGACCACTACGAGGACGTTGAGTTCTGCCGCGATATCGGAGTGGGCTGGATCGCCACCAACCACCCGGGCCGGACCAGGGCGTGGCTACACCACGGGTTGAGCGGAGCAGACCAGAACTAGCCTGAATTCTGAACCTGTCACGGCTGCGCGTCGATGACCTGTTGCGGGATCGCGGTATCGGTGCGTAACGCGTCGAATAAAGCGGTGGCGGACTCGGTGTCCCAGATCAGGACCGAACCGGAGTCGTTTCCGGTGAACTCACCGATTGGCACGGTCAGGGTTGTCGGCGATCCATACAGGGCCCAGCCGAGGAGGGCAAGGTTCCACATGTGCGCGTCCTGGTCGACCGCCAGGGCTGTCACCGCAGCATGGGGCACGCTGTACCAGCGCCACGGGTTGAGCCAGACGGCCGGACTGGCCGCTCGGCGCAGCATCGCCGACATGAACTCCCGTTGGTGCAGCATCCGGTCCAGGTCGGCTCGGGGGGTGGCGCGGCTGCGGACGTAGCCTAGGGCGTTTCGCCCGTCGAGGGTCTGGCAGCCCGCCGGCAGGTCGATCCCGGCGAGTGGGTCGGTGATCGCTTCGGGCGGACACACCTCGATCCCGCCGAGCGCGTCGACGATTACGCCGAACCCGCCGAATCCAATCTCGGCATAGTGATCGAGTCGAATACCGGTGGCCAGCTCGACGGTCTCCGCGAGCAGGGGCGGGCCGCCTTCGGCGAAGGCCGCGTTGATTTTGTCGCTGCCGTATCCCGGAATGTCCACATAGGAATCGCGGGGGATCGACACCATGGTCGCCGACTGGCCGGAGCCGACGTGCGGGATGTGCACCAGCAGGATGGTGTCGGTGCGACTGCTACCGAGGTCGCCACCGGTGGACAGTTCAGCCTGCTGCTGCGGACTGAGGTCTTCACGGCTGTCGGATCCGACTAATAACCAGTTAGTTCCGTTGGCTGCGGCAGGACGGTCGGTGTATTCGCTGAACACCACGATCCGCCGCAGAGACGAATCGATCCAGATCGTTGTGGTCAGCATCGCTATGACGATGATCAGCCCGAAAGTCAAGGTGCTCAATACGATTCGCCTGCCCCAGCGGGCTTTCTTCTTAGCGGTGGCCCGCGTGCGTCTCGGAGGCTGCGGGGGTCCCGTGGGTTTGTTGACGGCCGGTTGGCGCGGTGGTGGCGCCGGCCGTGACGGCGGCAGAACTGAACGTGTCTGCTGGGGCGGCATCGGGGCGCGGGGAAGCATCTGGGGAGTTCGGCGCGGAGGCGGGGGGCGGAAGGTCGGATCGCGACGGATGACCGGCACTGATTCGTGAAACGGGGGTTTCGGCGGCGCGGGACGCACCCGCGGGATTCGATCTGTCGGCGGGTCCGCGTCCTGCGGCCGGTACGAGCTCACCGAAGCCAACCGATGTGGCCTGCCAGCAGTACATACCCGACGAACGCCACCGAGTCGATGATCCCGTGTGCGATCACCAGCGGCCACAGTCGACCGGTCCGGCACCAGGCATATCCGAACACCAGACCCATCACCACGTTGCCCAGCCCGGCACCGAAGCCCTGATATAGGTGATACACGCCGCGCAGGACACCTGAGATCACCACCGCCTTGGATTGTGTCAGGCCCAATTGCCGAAGCCGGGTGATCAGAAAACCCACCACGACTACCTCTTCGGCGAAGCCGTTGGCGAACGCCGCGAGGATCAGCACCGGGATCCGCCACCACGAGTGCTGCAGGGACGAAGGCTCCACCTCTGCGTTCATACCCAGGGTACGCGCCGCCAGGTAGAACAGCAGTCCTGGAATGCCGATGAGCGTCGCGAGGCCCATCCCGCCCAAAAGGTCTGCGCGCCAACGTAACCGGCCGAGTCCAATACCGGCTGGACTGATACCGCTTCGCCACAATAGGTAGAGCGCCAAGGCCCCCCATGCCACCAGCTGCCCGACCGAAACCAGGTTGAGACCGAGGTTGATCAGGTCGTAGCGGGACTGGTTCGGATTAAGCCGTACCCGGTAGCCGGGCAACCCGGAGAGAACGGCGTCGGCAAGTCGTAGAACTGCAACGACCGCGCTAACGCCGAAGGTCACAGCGAACATGACGCCGATCTCGATACGCACGGTTCGCCGGTCGGCTTCACCGAACTCGCCGTGGGTGGCGCTCACCGAAGACACGGTAGTGCCTCGCAAGCCTGCCAGCCCGAACCCGCCGGGTTCGTGAGCTCCGACCCGATAGTGTTGAGATGTGGCCCGCATTGCCTACCTCGGACCTGAGGGGACGTTCACTGAAGCGGCGCTATTGAGGATGGCCGCCACGGCAATGGTGCCGGGCGGGGGAGACCCACAACCTGAACCTGCGGATAGCACCCCCGCCGCACTGGAGGCCGTCCGATCCGGCGACGCTGATTTTGCCTGCGTTCCGATCGAGAACTCCATCGAAGGCAGTGTCCTGCCCACACTCGATAGCCTGGCCGGCGGATCACCACTGCAGATCTACGCCGAACTCACCATGGACGTGGCCTTCAGCATCGTGACCCTGCCGGGTATCGGTGCCAGGCAGGTGCGAAGTATCGCCGCATTCCCCATTGCCGCCGCCCAGGTGCGGCACTGGCTGGCCGCCAATCTCCCCGGCGCTCAAGTCGTACCGGCGAATTCCAATGCGGCCGCCGCCCTTGACGTCGTCGCCGGACGTGCCGATGCCGGGGTGAGTACCGCACTGGCGGCGCAACGTTACGGGTTGTCGACGATGGCCGAAGGCGTCGTCGACGAACCTAACGCCCGCACCCGATTCGTGCTGGTAGGTCGGCCCGGTCCGCCGCCGGCTCGAACCGGTGCCGACCGAACCTCGGTGGTGCTTCGAATCGACAGCGCTCCCGGTGCCCTCGTATCGGCGATGAACGAGTTCGGCATCCGCGATATCGACCTCACCCGCATCGAGTCGCGACCTACCCGCACCGGTCTGGGCACCTACGTCTTCTTCCTCGATTGTGTGGGCCACATCGAGGACAGCGCGGTGGCTGAGGCGCTCAAAGCCTTGTTCCGACGCTGCACCGATGTGCGCTACCTGGGGTCGTGGCCGACTGGTGCCGCGGCCGGAGTGCTGCCGCCACGGTTTGACGCGGGCGACCAATGGTTGACCAGATTGCGCGACGGCGGGCCATGAGTGGCAGATTGATCCTCGTTCGGCACGGCCAGTCGCACGGAAATGTCGAACGACGTCTCGACACTAGGCCGCCGGGTGCCGAGCTCACCGACCTCGGTGTCGAGCAGGCGCGTGAATTCGCCCGCTCTCGCCGCAATCCCCCAGGGCTGCTGCTGCATTCGGTTGCCCGTAGGGCGGCGCAGACGGCGACCGAGATCAGCACCGAGTTCACCATTGCCCCAAGCGAAGTCGACGGAATTCACGAAGTTCAGGCCGGCGATCTAGAGAACAGATCAGACGATGACGCTATCGCGGAGTTCAACGCCGTTTATCAGCGCTGGTGTGAGGGCGAGCTCAGCATCGCGATGCCAGGTGGCGAGAGCGGAAGCGATGTGCTGAGCCGATATCTGCCGGTGCTTACCGATCTGCGGCTGCGCTACCTCGATGACGACGACTGGACGCAGGACATCCTCCTTGTCAGCCACGGTGCGGCGATCCGGCTTGCCAGCGCGACACTGGCCGGGGTGGAGAGCAGTTTCGTCCTCGACCATCACCTGGCCAATACCGAAGCGGTGGTACTGGTGCCGATCACCGATGGACGCTGGAGTTGCGTCCAGTGGGGTTCGAGGACGCCGCCGTTCTATCCCGAACCCGACGTACATCCTGTCGAGGATGCACTGCAGGCCGCCGACCCGATGGGATGAGCACTCCCAGTAGCACCTGAGATACCAGCACCCAAGAATGACAACCCCTCCGACGCCGAGTCGCTCACGGGTGTTAGCTCTGCGATAGGGTCACTCGTGTCGGCATCACGTCGATGGCTGACAGGATCACGATGACATCCACCTCCGATACCGTGCCGACGAAGGTATGTGCGGGTTGTGGCTCGACGGTTCCGGTCGCAGCGTTCTGCGGATGCTGCGGTGCCGAACATGAAGAGGCCGGGGATCGGCTCCACTTGCTGCGGCCGCAGGTGTTTGCCGGCGCGCCAACTGAGCGGGTCTGGGTCCCGATGGTCACCAGTTCGATCTTCCCGCACCTTCAGCAGTCGTCTCGTATTCCCTTCCGGATCGGCCTGCTGATAATCCTGATCGGATTGACCGGCTGCTCGTTACTGAGGCTTGTCGGACCGTTGGTCACCATTGCCGCACTTGGTGTTCCGCTGCTCTTCGGTCTCTACCTCTGGCAGTCCGGCTTGCTTCGGGACATCCCCGGTCATGTATTGGTAATCGCGGCGACGATGGGTGGTTCACTCGGAGCCGGCTGGGTGCTTCTTACCGGGGGAGTCCTCGCCCGCTCCTACGGCATCCCGATGGCCGCCGGCCTCGTACTCCAGAATCTGCTGGGCGCGGGACTGGTTATCTCAGTGGGCGGAGCGATCCTGATGGCCCTTCCGACCGTGCTGGTTCGTCTGTTGAAACCGCCAACCCGAGAAGCGTTGGACGGGTTCGTCATCGGGGCGTTGGGCGCCCTCGCCTTCACCGCAGCCGCGACCACTACCCGGCTGGCCCCGCAGTTCGTTACGGGATTGATCAGCGACGTACGTCCGATGCGGCTCTTGGTCGAGGCTGTGCTTTACGGCGTCGCCGCGCCATTGACTGCCGCGGCCACCGGCGGTCTGCTCGGCATCCTGCTGTGGTTCCGGCCGGGGAAGCGGGCTGGCGAGCACCCTGGCGCTGTGCGCTTCACACTGCTGCTTTTCAGCGGTTTAGTGGCAGTGATCTATTCCGGCCTCTGGGTTATTGACGCCGCCCGCTTACCGAAGTGGCCGCAGCTTGCCCTGCACCTCCTGATGGCTGTGATTGCGCTGCTCGCGGTGCGAATCTGTGTGCAGCTGGCGTTGCTGCACGAGCAGCCCGATCCGTACACCGGGACACCGGTGCTCTGCGTGCATTGCGAACGGGTGGTTCCGAATATGGCGTTTTGCCCGGCCTGTGGTGCGGCGGCGCGGGCGTCGTCGCGTTCCTCTCGTCGTGTGCGCCAAGAGTCTCCGCCGGTACGCGAGGGCGGAACAATACGCGGCGACGTATAGTTGACACAGGTAGACCCGAACAAACGGGACCAGAAAGCAGGGGAAAATCATGTCATCAGCACGCTTTATGCGGCAGTGCGCACTCGCGGTCGGCGCGGTCGCCATCGTCGGTATGGGAGCCCTCACGGCTTGCAGCACCGCAACGAAGGACAAGCCGACCGAGGCTCCGTCGTCACCGGCCTCCAGCGCTCCGGCGTCGCCCTCGAATGCGCCCACCCCCACGGAGAAGGCTGTGTCCCCGGCTGGACCGTCGTTCTCGCCCACGGTCAAGGCGCCGGCGGCCCCGACTGCCCTGCCGGGCAACGTTATTACCGGCGGCTGAGTTCACAGGGTTCTAATCGGCTGATCTGAGAAGTACGGCAGCCGATGAAAGCACGATCGCCACGGCAGGCGGTGATCGCGGTGTTCCTCACCGCGGTCACCGTCGCCGCATTTCTGATCCTGTCCGACCGTCGAGGGCCCGCATCTGCGACCGCAACTGACCGGATCGGCGGGCCTTACGCGGAACTGCTGGACGGTTCCACAGACCTCGGTCCGGCTCAGGGTGGGCACGTACAGGTGACTGCGGCGCTGCACGAAGCCGACCGACCCGGTGCACTGACCACTTGGGCGCAGGATCACGGACTGTCGGTGCGCTGGCGGCCCGAAGATCGCTGGGCGATCGTCGATGGCACCCCCGGCGCGGTCGCGGAGGCCTTCGGTGTCGACGTGCACGACTACCGCGGTCGTCGCGGGCAGGTGTTCTATGCGTCCCCCCAGCAGCCTGCCGTTGCATCCGCGCTGCGCGGTGAGGTGAGTGAATTCGGCCGCATTCTCGGCTATACCCCATACCGAGAAGCCAAGCGCTGGGTGTTCCCGGCGGAGGTGCCGGATCAGGGCCTCGCACCCGACGCCCTGCTGCGCACCTACAACATTGAACCTCTCCGCGATGGCGGTTACACCGGCAAAGGCGTCACGGTGATCGTGTTTGGGTTCGACGGATTCGACCAGGCCGATCTCGACATGTTCGCGACGACCTTCAATCTGCCGAAGTTCACCCCCGAGGTAGTCGGCGGCCAGCCGTCGGCTCGTCGCGGCGAAACCACGATGGATCTCGAGGCGATTCACGCCATCGCACCCGATGCGAAGAAGGTTCTCGTCAACGCCCGGACCACCGTGGAGGGCGAGGGGTCCTACGAGAAGATCGCCACGATGATGGAGGAAGCCGATCGTCAATACCCCGGTGCGGTGTGGAGTTTCTCCATCGGCTGGGGATGCGACAAACTGATCACCGCGGCTGATCTGGCTCCGGCCCGCGCGGCCCTTGTCAAGGCACTGGCACACGGGACGACGGCCTTCGACGCCAGCGGCGACCTCGCTGGCCTGGAATGTAAAGGCGGCCAACAGTGGTCGGCCCCGCCCAGCGTCAACGACGTCGGACTGGACGCGGTGGCTTCGATCCCGGAGATGACCAATGTCGGGGGCACGACGGTGTCCACCGACGGCACCGGCGGATGGCAGGCAGAGCAGGCATGGTTCGACGCGCCGCTGTCCCAGGGCACGGCGGGCGGTGTTTCGGCGCTATTCGAGCGGCCGCCCTGGCAGGAGGCGCTGACCGTCGGCCGCGGGGAGGGGCGGCGCCTGACGCCGGATATCGCGGCCGTTGCCGACCCGTTCACCGGGGTGAAGATCGTGTTCGATCAGCAGATCCTGGTGGGCGGCGGCACGTCGCTGGCCGCCCCGGTCTGGGCCGGTATCACTGCGGTGATCAACCAGTATCTGGCCGAGCGGGGCAGCCAACCGGTTGGGGACCTCAACCCGCTGCTGTATCGCCTTGCCGAGGGCGCGCGGCTGCCGGCATTCCACGACGTCGTTCTGGGCGGCAACGCTGTGTACAACGCCACACCGGGATACGACTTAGTGACCGGCCTCGGCACACCCAACGTGGACAATCTCGCGCAGGGTCTTCTCGTCGCCCGAAGGTTCGTCCAGTGAGCATCGCCGGATGAGTACGGAGGCGGCCACCGACGAGGTTCCGAGAATGCAATGCCGGAACTGCGAACACGACGTCCCGGCTGGTGCGTTCTGCGGGCTGTGCGGGTGTGGAAGTGACGAACCGAAGTGGGTTCGCGGCAGGACGTTCAGCGCCGCACCCAACGAGCGGGTGTTTTTCCCCTACTTGACCAGCGCACTGTTGCCCCATCTGCCGAATCGATCTCGCACACCGTTTCGGGTGACTCTGGCCATCGCCCTTATCGCTCTGGTCGGCTTTGCGCTGTTGAAACTGCCCGCGGCCGGGGTGGCGGTCGGTGCGCTCGGGATACCTCTGCTCTTCGTGCTCTACCTACGGGCGTCCGGTGTGGATCTGGACATCCCCCGCAGATTCCTCTTGCTCGCTGCGGTGCTGGGCGCGGGACTGGGAGTTGGTTGGGTGCTGTTCAGTGGCGCAGTAACTGCCCGCACCTACGGCGTCCCGATGTCCGTCGGTCTTGCGCTCCATCATCTGTTCGGCGCGGCGCTCACGATCCCGACGGGGGGCATGATCCTGATGATCGTGCCGGCTGTCGTGGTGCGCCTCATGCGGCCCGCGCCCCGCGAGTCCCTGGACGGGTTCGTTATCGGTGCGGCGGGGGCGTTGGCGTTCACTGCTGCCGCAACATTGACGCGGCTGGCCCCGCAGTTCACCACCGGGTTATTCGCCCATGCCAGACCCGTGCAGGGATTGGTTGTGCAGGCAGCACTCTGCGGGGTGACCGTCCCGATTACCGCCGCGGCTGCGGGCGGATTGGCCGGACTCCTGCTCTGGTTCAGTCACCCGACCGACGACGACACCGAGGATCATCCCCGTCGCGTCCGAGTAGTGCTCGGACTGCTGGCTGCGGGAGCGCTGCTGATTCACGCCGGGTTGGGAACCATCGACGCCGTTGGTCTGCCGCAGGTCTGGATGCTGTCGATGCACCTGTTGATGGCGGGCGTGATCCTCGTCGCACTTCGGGTGGCGATGCAGTTGGCCATGCTGCACGAGACTCACGATCCGATCAACGAAGACCAGGCGCTGCTATGCATCCACTGCGAGATGGTGGTGCCCGATATGGCGTTCTGCCCGGCCTGTGGGGCAGCCACCCGCGCCTCGTCGCGGGCGTCGCGGCGAGAGCGTCGAGGCGCATCGCGGCCGGAACCGGCCGCCGATGACGGCGAAGGCGCCGCCCCGCCCGCCGACGGGTCCGCGCCGGTGTGTTACCCCGGTTATGCGATGCCGGCGGCAACCTATACGGCTCCGCGGTTGAGCCGCCCCCGCTTCAGTTGGTTACTCGGCCGCTGGGGCATCGTGATCACCACAGTGGCCGTATCGCTTGCCGCGATCGCGCTGGTACTCACCCCGAAGATTCCCCTGTATATGTGCCCACCGGAATGCGGCCATCCCCCAACGGGCACCCCGGTGATGGCGTTGCCGCGTTTCACGGCACCAGGCGGCGCCTTCTCGGTGGCCTATCCGGCAGAAGGCTCGGCGTACACCATCTCCACCGAAAACGCAGGAGTCACAGCGACATTCACCGGCGGCGATGGTGGCGTTATGCAGTTGTTCTCGGAGCCCGCCAACGGCCGTTCAGCCCGTGACATCGTCAAAGCGGCCGTGAAGAAGGCCTACCCCGATGGCAAGTTCGACTATGAGATCCCCAACGCGATGGTGGGTTATCAGCCCGGCTATGGCGAGGTCGTCGACGACTGGCCGCAGAGTACGTCCGCGGCCTACAGCCGAGTCCGGATCCTTGTCATGGGTGCCGTGAAGAACGACGTGGCACTCGTTGCGTTCGCAACCGGGCCCTACCGCGCGTTCGGTCCGGACTCCGGCCCGGGAGTCCCATCGGGGGCAAACCTTCAGTTGGCTCAGGACATGGGTAAGTACGTCAACAGCTTTCAGTGGCGCGGCGACCCTGAACGCTGAGGCGTCGAAATGAGTTCAGCCCCAACCTAATTCGTGCAGGCGATCGTCGTCTATCCCGAAGTGGTGGGCGATCTCGTGGACAACTGTAATCACCACCTCCTCGACCACCTCGGCCTCGGTATCACAGATTTCCAGCAGACTATCCGAATAGATCGTGATCGTGTCGGGTAGCGCACCGGCATACGTGGAGTCGCGATCAGTCAGGGCGATGCCCTCGTAGAGTCCCAGTAAATCCGGTTCTTCGGGATGGCGGTCAGCCACCAGAATCACGACGTTGTCGATGGCACCCGATAGTGCGGGTGGAATCAGATCGAGTGCGTCGGAGACGAGTTCTTCGAAACGCTCGGAACTCATCTGGACGGCCACTAAGCCTGCGCCAGAACCGGTTCCGGGACGACCTGCGCGGGCAGCTCTGCCGGTGGGGGCAGATCACCCAGGTCGTCGGACGGGGGAAGCGGTGGGGGCGGCGCCACGGGCGCAGGTTCCTGTCTGACTGCAGGGGCGGTCTGCTGGGGCAGGTGCTGCTGTGCCTGCTGTGGCTGTGGCTGGGACTGCTGGTTGAAGCCGGGGTTGGCGGGCGGCGGGGGTGCGCTTGCCTGCGGTAACGGCGGCATCGGAATGTTCAGTCGTTCCTCGGGGATGCTCGGCGGTGGGATCGGGGACTGACCGTTGATGAGAAGCGGACCCTTGGCGGTATTGATCAAGGTGGCCCAGCCGCCATTGCCGAGGGTTGCACCGATACTGCATGAGACCTGTCGACTGCCTGCGGTCCAACTCGGCAGTAACACCGTGCTGTAGATCAACGTCAGCGTGGTGTCACGCAATTGGACGGGAGCGAGGTAGGCATCGGTCAGCTGGTTACACACGTCTTTGATGAACGCGTCCTGGTCGGTTTCTCCAGGCAGCACGTCGGGGAACTTCTCGGCCAGGTTGGCCGTACCGGTGACCTCCATCGCGTGCGGTGCCGAGCAGTCGACGGGCGCGTCGTTGGGCTGATTCGTCGAGGGCTCGATGCCCAGGCAGGTACCGGCCGGCCATACCTTCGACTGGTCAAGTTCGGCGACGGCGCCCGTGAACACCATCTGCTGGTTGGCTGGGCCGGGGAGCTGCAATCCGCAAAGCATGCGTCGCTCGTCGGACTGCTTCCAGGCCTTATCGCCCGCCCACAGCAGGCTGATACTGAATCTGCTGTTGGGGTCGTACTTAGCGCCCAGGTACTGCTGCACCGCGGGCTCGCACTGTTCCAGGCTGATCTGCTGGATCCGGGCGGGCGAGGGTGGGGCAGCGTCGGGCCCGTACTCCGACCCCGGGTAGGTCCGCATGTCAACTGACTTGGCGACCTCGAAACGGTGGTCGGCCTGGCAGTCGACGATGGTGGCGTCATCCGGGGCGTTGTCGGGCCAGGTGAGGCAACTGCCGGGCTTGGCGTCAGCGAATGCCGCATTGGCCGACAGTCGGAGTCCCTCAGAAGCGGCATAGCGGCCCAGCGGACCCGTAGCACCCATCGGCAGGGCGGTAACGACCCCGGCGATCAGCAGACCGCCCAGGGCGGTCAGCATCAGTGCGCGGCGGGTCGACGTGGCCTGCAGTGTGCCGACAAGGGTGCGCCGTTGGGACGACTCAACTTCAGGCTGGTCGGCAGTCGTCTCGTCACGCTCGGATATCTGCAACATCGACTCCATTGTGGCAGGCCGGAACTGTGGTGTGACAAGTGATGCAGATGGACTGTTATGGGGTTGTGCTGTGCCGGTCGATGTGGCCGAAAGTAGGGTTCAGGACGTGATCGACCTGAAACTGGTGCGCGAGGACCCCGATAGGGTGCGCCGGTCGCAGCTCAGTCGGGGCGAAGACCCTGCATTGGTGGACCTCCTGCTCGACGCCGACACCGCCCGCCGAGCGGCGATCTCTGAGGGTGACACACTGCGTGCCGAGCAGAAGGGGGCCAGCAAGAGTGTGGGATCGGCCTCCCCGGAGGATCGCCCCGCCCTTCTGGAGCGCGCACAGCAACTGGCCGCCGAATTGAAGCTGGCAGAGCGGCGTCAGGCCGAGGCGGAGACCGCTTTCAACACCGCCCATCTCGCGATCCCCAACGTGGTGATCGAGGGCGTGCCGTCCGGCGGCGAGGATGACTTCGTGGTTCTCGATGTCGTCGGCGAGCCCAGAGCGATCGCAGACCCCCTGGACCATCTTGAACTCGGTGAGTCGCTGGCCCTGATCGACACCGAACGCGGCGCCAAGGTGTCGGGGTCGCGGTTCTATTTCCTCACCGGCCGCGGCGCGCTGCTGCAACTGGGCTTGCTGCAGTTGGCCGTCCGGCTGGCGACGGACAACGGCTTCACGCTGATGATCCCTCCGGTTCTGGTCCGTCCCGAGATCATGGCGGGTACCGGGTTCCTCGGTGCGCACGCGGATGAGATCTACCGTCTCGAGGCCGACGACCTGTACCTGGTGGGCACATCAGAGGTTCCGATGGCCGGCTACCACGCAGATGAGATCCTCGACTTATCCGCCGGACCGCTGCGCTACGCCGGCTGGTCGACGTGCTTTCGGCGGGAGGCAGGCAGCTACGGCAGGGACACCCGAGGAATCATTCGGGTTCACCAGTTCGACAAGGTTGAGGGGTTTGTCTACTGCCGACCTGAGCAGGCCGAGGCAGAGCA
>JBMOKE010000230.1:0-3408 GCA_049315425.1 Mycobacterium sp.
CGGGCGCCCTTGTCCACCTCGACGCCGTGCTGCCACCCTTCGGCAGCCCGGATGATGCCGCCCTCGACCTCGAACACCCGGCCGGTCACGTCGCGGGATTCGACGCTGCCCAGCCAGACCACCAACGGCGAAATGTTCTCCGGCGCCATGGAATCGAAATCCTGGCCCTGCGTTGACATCATGTCGGCGAAAACGCCCTCGGTCATCCGGGTGCGCGCCGACGGAGCGATCGCGTTGACCGTGACGCCGTAGCGCCCCATCTCCGCGGCGGCCACCAACGTCAACGCGGCGATGCCGGCCTTGGCCGCGCTGTAGTTGCCCTGCCCGACGCTGCCCTGCAGGCCGGCACCGGAACTGGTGTTGATGATGCGGGCATCAACCGCCCTACCCTCCTTGGATAGTGCCCGCCAGTACGCGGCGGCATGCCGGGTGGTGGCGAAGTGCCCCTTGAGGTGCACCGCGATGACGGCGTCGAACTCCTCCTCGCTGGTGTTGGCGATCATCCGGTCCCGCACGATGCCGGCGTTATTGACCAGGACGTCGAGTCCGCCGAAGGTGTCGACGGCGGTCTGGATCAGTCCGGCCGCCTGGTCCCAATCAGCCACATTCGCGCCACTGGTGGCGGCTTCCCCACCGGCAGAGACGATTTCGTCAACAACGCCCTGCGCCGCGCTACCTCCGCCAGCCGGAGACCCGTCCAGTCCGACACCGATATCGTTGACCACCACTCGCGCGCCCTCAGCGGCGAAGGCCAACGCGTGCGCGCGTCCGATTCCGCCACCGGCGCCGGTGACGATGACAACTCGACCGTCGAGGAGTCCCATTGTTGTTCTCTCCTTTGACTACTTGTTGGCGCTCGAAGCGGACAGATACGGTGGAGGCTCGCCCCCGCCGTGCACCGCAAGTGTGGCTCCACTGATGTAGGACGCAGCATCCGATGCCAGAAAAGCCGCAGCCCAACCGATTTCGGCTGGTTCGGCGAGCCTTCCGAGCGGGATGGTTGAGGCGACCGCAGCCTGCGAATCGCTGTCACCGTAGAACAATTCAGCCTGCTCGGTGGCGACCAGGCCGACCACGACGGCATTCACCCGAACTTTCGGTGCCCACTCGACAGCGAGTGTCGTGGTGAGACTGTCCACGCCGGCCTTGGCCGCACCGTAGGCGGCGGTACCCGGCGAGGGCCGGCGCCCACTGATGCTGGAGATGGAGACGATAGAGCCACCACGGTCCTGTTGCTGCATCACGGCATTGGCGGCCTGCGAGACGTGCAGCATGCCGAGCAGGTTGAGTTCGATGATCTTCTGATGGAACCTCGGCGATGCCTCGGCGGCTAACGCGTAGGGCGATCCGCCGGCGTTGTTCACCACGGTGTCGAGGCAGCCATGCCGGGCGACGATCGCATCGATGAGCACGGCGACCGCATCAGCGTCACGGATGTCGCAGGCGTGGAATTCATAGGGCAGGCCCTCGACCGGGCGCCGCGCACAGGTGATGACGGTGGCACCCTGGGCCGCGAATACGGCACTGATACCGGCGCCGACACCGCGCACGCCGCCGGTGACCAGAACGATGCGACCCGCCAGACCGAGGTTCAATAGGGAACTGTTAGGCGCCTCAATCACTGTGCTAGCGTACCAAGCAAGTGCTTGCTTAGGTACTGCTGGTATCCGCCCCATCAGGAAGTGCCCCATGACGATCACCTCCCGCACCGTTGAACCCGGCATTGTCGCGGTCACGGTGGATTACCCGCCGGTCAACGCGATCCCCTCTCGCGGCTGGTTTGAACTGGCCGACACCATCACCGCGGCCGGCCGCGATATGGCCACCCACGTGGTGATACTGCGCGCTGAGGGTCGGGGCTTCAACGCCGGCGTGGACATCAAGGAGATGCAGCAGACCGAGGGCTTTGGTGCGCTGATCGACGCCAACCGGGGCTGCTTCGCGGCGTTCAAGTCCGTCTACGAGTGCGAGGTTCCGGTGGTGGCGGCGGTCAACGGGTTCTGTGTCGGAGGCGGCATCGGACTGGTCGGTAATGCCGACGTGATCGTCGCCTCCGACGACGCGACGTTCGGGCTGCCGGAGGTGGAGCGCGGCGCGCTGGGGGCCGCGACCCATCTGTCGCGGCTGGTACCGCAACACATGATGCGACGGCTGTTTTTCACCGCTGCCACCGTCGACGCCGCCACCCTGCATCACTTCGGTTCGGTCCACGAAGTCGTTCCGCGCGCAGATTTGGATGATGCGGCGCTGCGGGTAGCCCGCGATATCGCCGCGAAGGACACCCGGGTGATCCGGGCCGCCAAGGAGGCGCTGAACCTCATCGACGTCCAGCGAGTCAACTCGAGCTATCGGATGGAACAGGGCTTCACCTTCGAGCTCAACCTTTCCGGCGTGTCTGACGAGCACCGCGACGCCTTCGCCGGCACCAAAAAGGCGCAACAGCAGTGAGCACGCCGAAGGACAAACGCACGACGCTCGACGAGGCGGTTTCACACATCGAGAGTGGAATGACCATCGGTATCGGCGGTTGGGGATCGCGACGCAAACCGATGGCGTTCGTTCGTGCACTACTCCGTACCAACGTCACCGACCTGACCGTGGTCAGCTACGGCGGTCCCGACGTCGGACTGCTGTGCTCGGCAGGCAAGCTGCGCAAGCTGTACTACGGTTTCGTCTCCCTGGACTCGCCGCCGTTCTACGACCCATGGTTCGCGCGTGCCCGCACCACCGGAGCGATCGTCGCCCGCGAGATGGATGAGGGCATGTTGCGCTGCGGCCTGCAGGCGGCAGCACAACGGCTGCCGTTCCTTCCCATTCGGGCCGGCCTAGGCAGTTCGGTGCCCGACTTCTGGGACGGCGAACTGAAGACGGTGCGGTCGCCGTACCCTTCCGGCACTCCGGCGGGTACCGGTCACGAGGAACTCATCGCCATGCCCGCGCTGCGTCTGGATGCGGCGTTCGTCCACCTCAATATCGGCGATAGACACGGCAACGCGGCCTACACCGGGATCGATCCCTACTTCGACGACCTGTTCCTGATGGCAGCAGATCGGCGTTACCTTTCGGTAGAGCGAGTGGTGGTAACTGAAGAGCTCATCACATCAGTTCCGCCGCAAGCGCTTCTGGTGAACCGCATGATGGTCGATCAGGTTGTCGAAGCACCCGGTGGCGCCCACTTCACCACTGCTGAGCCTGATTACGGTCGCGATGAGAAGTTCCAGCAGCACTATGCGAAAGCTGCCGCCGGAGAAGACACCTGGGCCCAGTTCGTCGCCGAGTATCTATCGGGCAGCGAAGCTGATTACCAATCTGCGGTTCGTCGATTCACAACGGAGGCATCATGATCCAGGTGAGCCGAGCCGAGGTGTGTGTGATTGCCTGCGCCGAGTTGTTCCGCGACGCCGGCGA
>JBMOKE010000006.1:0-51033 GCA_049315425.1 Mycobacterium sp.
GTGGCCGCAGTGCTGACGAGCTTGCCAGGCAACACCACCGAAGATTGACCGATGCACCGCAGGACCTGCTGCTCTGCGATCCGGGGCCGGCGGACATGTTCGATGACCGCGTCTATAAGCGTGGCGCGTGCACGCTTCATGCGCTGCGCGGCCTCATTGGTGACGACAACTTCTTCGCGCTGCTGCGGGACTGGACCAGCCGCCATCGGCACAGCACGGTCGTGACCGATGACTTCACCGGATTGGCTGCGAACTACGCCGACGTATCTCTGCGCCCGCTGTGGGAAGCCTGGCTGTATTCCACCGAGGTTCCGCCGCTGTGACCGATGTCGGCGCCGGGTTCGATGCACTGAGCGCCGGTGCCGGACCGGTTGCCCGCGGCAGCGTCGCACGAGTCGGGTTCGCCACGGCGATCACCGCGGCGTGCGGCTACGCCGTTCTATATCTGGCGGCCCGCAATCTCGACCCGGCTGGCTTTTCGGTCTTCGGCGTCTTCTGGGGAGCGTTCGGTTTGGTTACCGGCGCCGCTAACGGACTACTCCAGGAGTCGACTCGGGAGGTTCGGGCGGCGGTCGGCCACCACGGTAAATCCAATGGCCCGCACACCCATCCGATGCGGATCGCTGCAGGGGTCGGTCTTGCCGCAGCCGCCGTCATCGCCGGCAGCTGGCCGCTGTGGGCCCCGCATGTCTTCGCCGAAGCACGCGGGCTTTCGGTGGTGCTGCTGTCCATCGGTCTTGGCGGGTTCTGCCTGCACGCAACGCTGCTGGGGATGCTCGCCGGGACCGGCCGATGGACGCAATACGGCTCGCTGATGGTCACCGACGCCGTCATCCGAGTCGCGATCGCCACCGCGACATTTCTACTCGGCTGGGGCCTGGTCGGATTCCTCTGGGCGACCGTCGGTGGTGCGGTGGCGTGGATCCTGCTGTTGTTGGTGTCCTCCGGCGCACGTATGGCAGCCCAATTATCAACACCCGTTGGGGTTTCCACGTTTCTGCGCGGCGCATCGCACTCAATCGCCGCATCGGGAGCGAGTGCGATCCTCGTGATGGGCTTCCCGGTTCTGCTCAAAGCAACCTCCGGGCAGCTCGGCGCGGCCGGCGGGGTGGTGATCCTCGCGGTAACACTGACCCGAGCGCCACTGCTGGTACCGATGACCGCTATGCAGGGCAACCTCATCGCCTACTTTGTCGACTACCGGGTCGACCGGCGCGGCGCCCGCCTGCGGGCACTGGTGAGGCCTACCGCGATAGTCCTCGCAGTCGGAGCACTCGGGGTCATTGCCGCCGGACTGACGGGCCCGTGGCTGTTGCGGGTCGCCTTCGGTCCGGAGTATCAGACCTCCGGTGCCCTGCTGGCCTGGTTGACGGCGGGTGCGGTGTCGATCGCCATCCTGACGCTCACCGGATCGGCAACGGTGGCCGCGGCGCTGCACCGGGCGTACTCGGTGGGTTGGGTGGCAGCAACGGTGGCCGCGGCCCTGTTGCTGACCCTGCCTCTGAACCTGGAAACGCGGACCGTGGTGGCACTGCTGTGCGGTCCTCTGGTCGGGATCGCCGCACATCTGGCGGCACTGGCCCGCGCCGACCGCTGAAACGTCCTCGAACTCCGTGTAACTTGTGGGCATCGACACGTCCAGCGTCTGGATCATCATTCCAGCATTCAACGAAGCGCAGGTCATCGGCGATGTCGTCGCAGACCTGCGGTCGGTGTTCGCACATGTGGTGTGTGTGGATGACGGCAGCCGCGACGACACCGCCGGGGTCGCCCTGCGCGCCGGTGCTCACCTGGTGTCACATCCGGTGAACCTGGGTCAGGGCGCGGCGATCCAGACTGGCGTGGCGTACGCGCGCCGGCAACCGGGCGCCGCTGTGTTCGCGACGTTCGATGCCGACGGACAGCACCGTCTCAAGGATGTGGTGTCGATGCTGGAGCGGCTGTCACGAGGTGACGTAGACATCGTGATCGGCACCCGCTTCGCGGGTTCGACGGTCATCCACACCCCGCCGCTGAAACGCCTCGTCCTGCGGGCGGCCGCCTGGTTGAGCCCGAGCAGCCGGCGCCTAGGCCTCACCGACGCGCACAACGGGTTGCGAGTATTCGACAGGACGGTCGCAGATCAGCTCAACCTGACCATGAACGGCATGAGCCATGCGAGCGAGTTCGTCGCACTGATCGACGAAAATCGTTGGCGGGTAGCCGAAGAGCCCGTGGAGATCCTCTACACCGAATACTCGCTGTCCAAAGGGCAGTCCTTGCTCAATGGTGTGAATATCATCTTCGACGGATTCCTGAGAGGGAGGATGCGCCGATGAACTGGATTCAGGTGCTGTTGATCGCCGCGGTGGTGACACTGCTGGTGTACCTGCTGCGCTCACGCACCAATGCCAAAGCGAAGGCCTGGGTAAAGGTCGGCTACGTGTTGTTCGTCATCGCGGCGGTATATGCGATCCTGCGGCCGGATGACACCACCGTGGTGGCCAACTGGCTCGGCGTTGACCGCGGTACCGATCTTTTGTTCTATGCGTTGGTCATCGCGTTCGTGTTCACAACGCTGAGTACCTATCTACGATTCAAGGAACTCGAACTGCGCTATGCCCAACTGGCGCGAGCGGTCGCACTTGAGGGCGCACGGACGCCCGAGAGTTAGAGCCCGCGGAAGTACTCGACAGTCCGGCGGACGCCGTCCTCGAGGGAAACCCGCGTGCGCCAACTGAGCACGAGCTCCGCCTTGCGGGCATCCAGGCAGGAACGCTTCACATCGCCCAGCCTGGCCGGGGCGGATTTCGGTGCATCGGGCGCGCCGACTGCCGCGGCAACCACGGTGTGCAGGGCACGATCACTGGTTTCCACACCGGTGCCGACGTTGAACCGCTGCCCCGAACCTGCACTGCCGGACGCGCGCACGAAGGCGTCGACGACATCGTCGATGAATACATAGTCGCGGGTGTTTGAGCCATCGCCGAATACGGTCGTGGGCTCGCCGGCCAGTAGTGCCTTCGTGAAGACGGCGACCACACCGGCCTCGCCTTGCGGTTCCTGACGCGGACCGTAAACATTGGCGGGTGCGACGTGTGTGCAGTCCAGTCCGTAAAGGTGCCGGAAGCTGTTGAGGTAGACCTCGGCGGCGATCTTCGCTGCACCGTATGGCGAGGCCGGATCGGCAGGTACCGCTTCATTCGTCGGGTAGTTCTCCGGCACGCCGTAGATCGCGCCGCCCGAGGAGGTGTTGACCACCTTGCGGGCCGCAGCGCGCCGCGCCGCCTCGGCCAGTCGCACCGCGCCTATGACATTGACCGTCGCGTCGAACTGCGGATCCGCCACCGAGCGCCGCACGTTGATCTGGGCGGCCAGGTGGTAGACCACCTCCGGCTTGGCATCGGAGAGCAACCCGATCAGGTCGGCGTCGACGATATCGGCCTCGACGAACTCGAATCCGCCGTGGGCGCGGGCGCCATCGAGGTTGACCGGGCGGCCGGAACTGAGGTCATCGACGCCGACGACGGTGTGCCCGTCGGCAAGAAGGCGATCCACCAGGTTCGAGCCGATGAAACCGGCAGCGCCGGTAACCAGTGCCCGCATTGGCCCACCATACCGGCGCTACGGGCCCGCCCACCCGTACAGTCGAAGCGATGTCTGTTCGGCCGACCGTGGGTGCGCCAACGGTCGCCGGGGCGGCTGTGGTGCTGATCGTGCTGCAGCTCACCGTCCGGGCGACACTGGCGTTCGGCGGCTACTTCTACTGGGACGATCTGGTCCTGGTCGGCCGGGCCGGGACCCAGCCCCTGCTATCTGCTTCGTATCTTTTCACCGATCACGACGGTCACGTGATGCCGGCAGCGTTCCTACTCGGTGGCGCCATCACCAGGCTTGCACCGCTGGTATGGGCCTGGCCGGCGGTGAGTCTGATTGTGTTGGACCTGATCGCCTCACTCGCGCTCCTGCGCACCTTGCACGTGATCCTCGGATGGCGCCCGGTACTGCTGATACCGCTGTGCTTCGCGTTGTTCACCCCGCTGGGTGTGCCGGCATTCGCCTGGTGGGCAGCGGCGTTGAACTATCTGCCGATGATGGCCGCGCTGGCATGGGTGTGCGGTGACGCGATCCTGTTGGTGCGCACCGGCCAGCGGCGTTACGCGGTAACCGGCACGCTGGCGTATCTGGTCGGCCTGTCGTTCTTCGAAAAGTCGGCGGTGATTCCGTTCGCGGCGTTCACCGTGGTTGTGCTGCTCTATCACGTGCAAGGTCGGAGTGCTGCCCTGCGGACGGTGTGGCATCGAGGGCTGAAGCTGTGGACGGCAACCCTGGTTCTGACGGCAGCCTGGGTTTTGCTCTACCTGGCAGTGGTCGACCAGCAGCGGTGGAGCTGGGACCCATCGATGACGTGGGACCTGTTGCGCCGCTCCGTAACTCACGGGATCGTTCCCGGTCTGATCGGGGGCCCCTGGGTGTGGCAGCGCTGGGCACCCGCGTCGCCGTGGGCGGTGCCGCCGGTGGCGGCGATGGCACTCGGCTGGCTGATACTGACAGCGGCGGTGACGGTCTCGACACTGCGTAAGCGGCGGCTCGGGGTGGTTTGGCTGGCTGCTGTCGGCTACGTCATCGCCTGTCAGGTTCCGATCTACCTGATGCGATCGTCGGCATTCACCGCACTGGAATTGGCTCAAACGTTGCGCTATCTACCCGATCTGGTGGTGATGCTGGCCATCCTTGCCGCGGTCGGCTTCTGCGCATCGAACCGGCCGGCCGCGCAGTGGCTGAATACCTCACCACTGCGCACCGCAGTGGTGCTGAGCCTGTCCGCAATGTTCGTCGCCAGTAGCCTGTTATCCACTAGGACCTTCCTCACCAGCTGGCAGGACAACCCGACAAAGTCTTACCTGCAGAACGCAATTCGCGGACTGGCCGATGCGAAAACAGCGTCGGGGGCACCGCTACTCGATCAGGAGGTCGATCCGCTGATACTGACCCGGGTCGTCTCTCCGGAGAACCTGGCCAGCCATATGTTCGCTCTCATTGCCGATCGGCCGCAATTCGCCCCGTACACCGACCACGTGCGAATGTTGTTACCCTCGGGCGACCTGGTCGATGCGAACGTCACGTGGGTGCGCCGCATCGTGCCGGGACCCCAGCCGCAGTGCGGGTACTTCATTTCCCCAGATGCTCCGGTGCGGATGCCACTGGATGGCCCCCTGCTGCCGGCCGACTGGACCGCGGAGATCAACTACCTGGCCAATACCGATGGCAGCATGGAATTGGTGCTTCCGACAGGCCCGGAAACCAGGGTCGTGGTGAAGCCCGGCCTTAATCGTGTGTACGTCCGGCTTTCCGGCGCCGGCGACACGATCACCGTCCGGGCCACCACCGCCGCGCTTACTATGTGTCTGGCCTCAGGCCCGGTGGGCTTTCTGGCCCCGCGCTGACCCCAGACTCACCGGGATGGCTTACGCCGCATCATCGAGTAGACGTATCTGCCCGATGATCTCCATGACCTCGCTGTGCACAGCGCGCCCGGCCACCGTCGCCGCGACCGCTGTCATCTGAATCGCCACATCGCGATCGTGGCTGAGCAGATGGACGGCCGCCACCTCCACGATGTCGGCGAAGTGCCTGCGCAGCATGTCCTCAACGCGGGCCAGCACAAACTCGGCGTGGGCCAGCGGTACGGACTGCCGGAGCAGGTGGAAAACCTCGGCGTCGACCCGGCGATAGAAACGCTGCGCGAAGATCCTCTTCTGCACGTCGATTCCGCCCGCCTGGCGCAGCATCGTCTCTTGGGCCGCGAGGTCGGAGACCATGGGCTCGGCCCAGCTCATCCCACGCGCGACGATGCGGCGCGATAATTCGACAGCGACCACACCAGCGATCGGATCTGCGAGGGCGGCCATATCGGCCACGTCGATGGTGTCGGACACGGACTGGGGCGGGGTTGTCTCGAACATGGGAGTAATTATCCCAGAAGGGTATGACAAGTTCGGCCCGTGAAACGACCCCGGACGCACTGATGCCCCCCGGGAGTTCCCGGGGGGCATCAGTGTGGTGTTCCGGCTAGGCCGGCCGCTGCTTAGGCTGCGACGCGGCTGTGCTCGGGGTGTCCCTCGACGGCCTCGAACTCGGGGTCGTCCGCATAGGACTTCAGGCGCGCGATCTTGTAGATCAACAGACCGTAGAGGCACTTGGCCAGGATGTCAGCCAGTGAGTAACCAATCTGCTTGCCCACCCACGCGTCCGCTCCGGTGTCGCCGAAGTAGATGGGCAGAAGGTACGCGATCGGGTAAACGCCCCAGGTCGCGAACAACAGGATGCGCAGGTTACTGACGGTGCTCTTCACAGCCTCCGGCTGCCGGTCGAGCGACTTGGTCAGCTCGACGAACAACACGTAGAGGATGTAGAGGAACGGAATCGTCGACAGCAGGCCCCAGACGTTGCGGGTCATGTTGTCGCCGCTGATCTCACCGGGGTAGCCCAGAGCGATCATGAGTGCCGAGGCGGGGATCAGCCTCCACAGCAGCGAAGCTTGCAGCTTCTTGGCCAGAGCGAGAACGACCACGAGCTCGGTCAACAGCAGGGGCACCGTGAGGAGCCAGTCGACGTAGCGGTAGCCCTCGTTGAACGAGTATCCCGCCGCCTGCGAGTACGTCCCGTTGCCACCCACCGCGTCAGTCGTGAACGCCTCGTTGAACGAGTTGAAGATGCGGAAGTAGTGATAGGCGGCGATACCTGTCACCGTCGCCGAGATCACCAGGGCCTGCCGATAGCGGGGCAGAACGCGACGCTGGGAGGCAAACAGGAAGATCGTAGTGAACAACTGTGCAGCGATCGTGAACGACAGGAAGTTGTACACCGTATCGAATTGAGCCTTCGTTAACAGTTCAGGGATCATCTCTCACCTTCGAGTAGCGACGCGGGGTCGTGGTTCCGTACTGAGCGGTACGATAATGGAGTATCAACCCTTTATCCGTCAAATGTTGAGTTTCAGTTGCGTTACGGTCCAACTTTTCCGATCACCGAAATCGACACCGAATTTGGGGAGCGACCCATAGCCGCAGTTCAGGGTAGGAAATCAGCCAGTGCCAACGGTGGCGTCAGTGAGACCGGGGCCAACACAGTCGTGACGAGTGTGGGCTGAGCGTGGCGGAACGTTCCCTCGCCGGTGCCTCGATCGTGGTGACCGGTGCCAGCGGGGGACTCGGCTGCTGTATCGCACGCCAACTCGCCGATTACGGTGCTCGACTGACACTGGTCGCCCGGGACTTGAGCAAACTGCAGTCGTTGGGTATCGATGCCACCCTGGTGGCGGCGGATCTGCGAGACGCCGAGACCGGCAAGCGTGTGGTCGCCGCCACTGTCGGCGCCCATGACCGCCTGGACGGTCTGGTGAACGCGGCCGGAGTCGTGGCGTTCGGATCCCTGGCCGACACCGACGACGACGTGATCGAGGACCTTTTCCTGACCAATGTCCTGGGGCCGCTGTGGCTGATGCGGGCCGCTATTCCCGCGCTTACCGAGTCACGCGGATTCATCGCCAACATCAGCGCGGTCGTCGCTGAGCAACCGCTTGCCGGGATGGCCGCGTACGCCGCGTCGAAAGCCGCGCTCACCGCGGCCGACCGGGCACTGGCGCGCGAGTTACGCGCCGCCGGGATCAGCGTCACCGATGCACGGCCACCCCATACCGAGACCGGGCTTGCCGACCGTCCGATCTCAGGCACCGCGCCACGCCTGAAAGAAGGCCTGCAACCAGACGCCGTGGCCCGCCGCATCGTCGCGGCGATCATTGCCGGCGAGCGTGAAATACCCGCCGAGGCGTTCACCGCCTGAGGGGATTAATCGAGCCGCCTAGGAGAATCGAACTCCTGACCTATTCATTACGAGTGAATCGCTCTACCGACTGAGCTAAGGCGGCGTGGCTGACGACAAGCGCTTGCGCGAAGAGCCCTTCGTCTGAGCCGATTAAAGAGTCTACCCGCCGGATCGCAACGCCTGACCCACGGTGGCGACCATGGCACCGACGGCGAACTTGGGCTTGACATTCATCGCCAGTGCCTCACGGCAGGCCAGCACCGCTTCGATGCACCGCAGCAGTCGATCCTGGGAGGCGTACGCAGCCAACGCCGCCACCCTGTCGGCCATATCTGGGTGACTGGCCGTCACCGCACCCGCTCCCCCGGACACCATCAGCGCATCACGAAAATAGGTGGCGAGATCGATCAGGGCACGGTCGAGGGCATCGCGTGACGAACGCGTCTGCCGCGACTTCTGTCGTTTTTCAAGTTCCTTGAGAGCCCCAGCCGAACCACGCAGCGCACCGGCAGTTCCCTTTCCTGTTCCGCCGGCTCCCAAAGCGGTGCTCAGTTCCTCTGTCTCGGCTTCGTCGCGACCCACGTTGAGAGCGCGCGACTCCCCCTCGGCGGATGCGACCAGTTCCTCGACGGCTGCGTAGGCCCGCGACGGCGTCGCGGCATCACGGGCCAGGGCCAGTGCCCGAGAACGCCGGTCCCGTGCCTCGGGGTCCGTCGCCAACCGACGCGCTCTGCCGACATGTCCGCCGCTGACCGCGGCCGCCCAGTACGCATCGTCCTCGGCGAGACCATCGGTGTCCATCAGAACCTGGGCGATCGCCCCCACCGTGGGCGTCACCAACGCCACATGCCGGCATCGCGACCGCAGGGTGATGGAGATGTCCTCGGGATCGACCGACGGCGCGCACAGCAGGAACACCGTCGACGGCGGCGGCTCCTCCACCACTTTCAGTAGCGTGTTGGCCGCCCGCTCGCCCAACCGGTCGGCGTCTTCAATGACAACGATCTGCCACCGGCCGGTGCTCGGTCGACGAGACGCGGTCGCGACGATCGCGCGCATCTCGTCGACCCCGATCGACAGGCCCTCCGGAATGATGCGGCGGACGTCGGCGTGGGTGCCGGCCAACGTCGTGGTGCAGGCCCGGCACTGCCCGCATCCGGGAACGCCGTCGGACGTGCACTGCAGGGCTGCAGCGAAGCACAGGGCGGCCACCGAACGGCCCGATCCGGGCGGGCCGGTGAACAGCCAGGCGTGTGTCATCGCACCGGGGTTGACCGAATCGTGAACGGAATCACCCCGCGCGGCCACAGCAGCACCCACCAGCTCAGCCTCTACTGGGCTTTGGCCGACCAACCGCGCGAATACCCCGGACATTACCCACCAACACTAATCGAGTCGACGAGGCCACTCCGCGGCCTAGGAGAGCCAGACTGTTGGTCGCCACCACTGACCAGGGTGGTAGGGCGCCGCCTTCAGGCCGCTACGGTGGAATGGTGAACAGCGTGCCGGTCACGCGCGGACGAATAAATGAATTCGTCCGCTGGGTGGCGCGCACACCATGGCCAGTTTTTGCCCTGGGCATGCTGCAGGCCGACATCATCGGCTCGCTGCTGGTGTTGGGCTTCCTGAGGTTCGGGCTGCCCCCCTCAGACCGCCTCAGACTGCAGGACCTGCCAGCGGCGAACCTGACGATCTTCCTCGGGTACCTGTTCGTCTCGTTCACCGCCGGCGCCTATATCAGCCTCAAACTCATGGCACCGGTGTTCCGCTGGCAGCGACGCGACGCACTCCTCGGTGAGGACGATTCCGCGGACACCGAAAGGGCCCGGCTCCTGGCCCTCCGGATGCCCGGCTACCGGTCGATGATCAGCATCACCAGTTGGTTACTGGGCTCGGTGGTATTCATCGCGGCCAGTTGGCCGGTTGCCAGTCACGCGGCGCCGGTCATGGCCGTCGCGACACTGCTCGGCGCGACCGCAACGGCCATCATCGGCTATCTGCAGGCAGAGCGGGTATTGCGCCCAGTCGCCGTGGCGGCGTTGCGGGCCGGCGTTCCGGAGAACTTCAGCCGTCCCGGGGTGGTGTTCCGGCTGGTGCTTGCCTGGGTGCTGTCCACCGGGGTGCCGCTGCTGCTGATTGTGCTGTCGGTCGTCGCGACCAGATTTTCGTTACTCCAGACCTCGGCCGACAGCATGCTCATCCCGATCCTGCTGATGGCCATCGCCGCTCTGGTTATCGGACTGGCGGGAAATGTGTTGTCGGCGATGGCAATTGCTGACCCGCTCCGGCAGCTGCGCTGGGCCCTCGGGGAGGTGCAGCGCGGAAACTACAACGCCCACATGCAGATCTACGATGCCAGCGAGTTGGGGCTGCTGCAGGCCGGCTTCAACGACATGGTGCGCGAGCTCAGCGAACGCCAGCGCATGCGTGACCTTTTCGGCCGCTACGTCGGCGAAGACGTCGCGCGCCGGGCGTTGGAGCGCGGTACTGAACTGGGCGGCCAGGAACGCGACGTCGCGGTGTTGTTCATCGACCTGGTGGGTTCGACCCAGCTGGCCGCTACCCACCCACCGGGTGAAGTCGTCGGCCTGCTCAACGAGTTCTTTAACGTCGTCGTCGAAACCGTGCAGAAACACGGAGGATTCGTCAACAAGTTCCTCGGCGACGCCGCGCTGTGCATCTTCGGCGCGCCACTGGAACACCCGGATGCCGCGGGTGCGGCGCTGGCCGCGTCCCGGGAGTTGCACGACGAACTTGTCGCGGTACTCGGCCAGACGGAGTTCGGGATCGGGGTGTCAGCAGGGCGGGCGATCGCCGGCCATATCGGCGCCCAGGCCCGGTTCGAGTACACGGTGATCGGCGACCCGGTCAACGAGGCAGCCCGGTTGACCGAACTCGCCAAGCTCGAGCATGACCACGTACTGGCGTCGGCCATCGCGGTCAGTGGGGCGCTGGACGCCGAAGCCCTGTGCTGGAAGGTCGGTGAGATCGTCGAACTTCGCGGGCGAACCGCACCCACCCAACTGGCCCGGCCGGTGAATCTCGTTCAGCCCCAAGATCTCAGCGAGTCAGCCGGAGTGATCTCCTCCTAGGTGACTCGGTGCAGGTATCAGGCTTTCTTGGCTGACGCTTTCTTGGCTGACGCTTTCTTCCCCGGCGCTTTCTTGCGGACCACCTTTGTGGTGGTGCGCTTCACCGGTCCGCGGGCGCGGCGATCGGCCAGCAACTCCGAGGCTCGATCATCGCTGATGGTCAGCACATCATCGCCCTTGCGCAGGCTCGCGTTGGTCTCACCATCGGTGACGTAGGGGCCGAAGCGACCGTCCTTGATCACCATCGGCTTGCCGGAGGCAGCATCGGTGCCTAGTTCGCGAAGCGGCGGCGTGGCGGCACCCTGGCGGCCGCGTCGCTTGGGTTCGGCGTAGATCTTCAAAGCCTCGTCCAGCGTGATACCAAAGATCTGTTCCTCGCCGGCGAGCGATCGGGAATCCGTGCCGCGCTTCAGATACGGGCCGTATCGGCCGTTCTGTGCGGTGATCTCCTCACCGTTGGTCGGATCCACCCCGACAAGTCGCGGCAGTGACAGCAGCATCAGTGCGTCCTCGAGTGTCACCGTCTGCACATCCATTGAACTGAAAAGCGACCCGGTGCGAGGTTTGGGTCCGATGGGTTTCTTACCCTTCTTCGCCGGCGCGGTGCCTTCATCATCGGGCGGCGGCGGCAGCACCTCGGTGACGTACGGGCCGTAGCGACCTTCGCGTGCGATGACCTCGTGACCGGTCTCCGGGTCGACGCCGAGAACCCGGCCCTCCTGGGGTGTAGCAAAAAGTGTTTCGGCCAACTCCAGAGTGAGTTCGTCGGGTGTGACTTCGTCGCTGAGGTTGGCCCGCTGCGGTGTGGGTTCCCCGTCTTCCCCGGTGACCATCCGTTCCAGGTAGGGGCCGTTCTTTCCGACCCGCACATAGACCGGGCGGCCGTGTTCGTCGTCGAAGAGCGCGATGGAGTTGACCTCGCGGGCGTCGATGCCCTCGATGTTCACGCCCACCAGTTTCTTCAGACCGCCGGCGCGGGCGATCGAATGCGGCACACCGTGCTCGCCGCCGAAGTAGAAATTGTGCAGCCAGTTGGTACGCCGCTCGTGACCCGAGGCGATCTCGTCGAGTTCGTCCTCCATGGCGGCGGTGAAGTCGTAGTCGACCAGGCGGGCGAAGTGCTGCTCGAGCAAACCGGTGACCGCGAAGGCAACCCATGACGGGACCAGAGCGGTGCCCTTTTTATACACGTAGCCGCGGTCCTGAACGGTTTTGATAATCGAGGAATACGTTGAGGGTCGGCCGATTCCGAGATCCTCCAGCGCCTTGATCAACGATGCCTCGGAGTAGCGCGCCGGCGGATTGGTGCTGTGGCCGTCGGCAGTCAGCCGAGTGGCATCCACCCGCTGGCCCTGGCGCAGCTGCGGCAGTCGGCTCTCCGCGTCGTCGGCTTCACCGCCGGCCAGTTCGTCAACGGTCTCGACATATGCCTTGAGGAAGCCTGGGAACGTGATGGTGCGCCCGCTTGCGGTGAAGGCCGCTTCACGGCCGTCAGCGGCGTTACCGGTGATTCTCAGGCTCAGTGTGGTGCCGCGGGCATCAGCCATCTGCGAGGCGACCGTGCGCTGCCAGATGAGCTCGTACAGACGGAACCCGTCAGCGTCGAGTTCGGCGTGCAACGCCCCCGGTGTCGCGAATGTCTCGCCGGAGGGACGGATAGCCTCATGCGCCTCCTGGGCATTCTTGACCTTCCGGGTGTATTGCCGCGGCGTGGGGTAGACGTATTCCTCGCCGTAGAGCTGACGCGCCTGATTGCGCGCGGCGTCGATCGCCGACTGTGACAGCGTGGTCGAGTCGGTCCGCATATAGGTGATATGGCCGTTTTCGTAGAGCCGCTGCGCAACGCTCATCGTCCGCTCGGAGCTGAACCGCAGCTTGCGGCCGGCTTCCTGCTGCAGCGTCGAAGTCATGAATGGTGGGTAGGGGCGGCGGGTGTAGGGCTTCTCCTCCACCGATGCCACGGTCAGCGCAGCACCCTGCAGGCCGGTGGCCAAGGAGTCGGCCGCTGCCTCGTCGAGCACCAGTATCTCGGTGGGCTTGCGGACCACGCCCAGGGAGTCGAAGTCACGTCCGGTCGCGACGCGCATACCGTCGACGGAAACCAGGCGGGCGGTGAAGCGGGGCGGGGTGGCGGTCGGGTCGGACACGCTGGCATCCAGTTCAGCCAGGATGTCCCAGTACGAGGCGCTGCGGAAGGCCATCCGCTCCCGCTCGCGTTGCACGATGATCCGCGTCGCAACCGACTGCACCCGACCGGCCGACAGCTTGGGGGCGACCTTCTTCCACAGGACCGGACTGACCTCGTAGCCGTACAGGCGGTCCAGGATGCGGCGCGTCTCCTGGGCGTCGACCAGGTCGATGTCAAGATCACGCGGGTCCTCGGCGGCCGCCCGGATCGCCGCCTCGGTGATCTCGTGGAATACCATCCGGCGCACCGGGACCGTGGGCTTCAGTGTTTCCAGTAGGTGCCAGGCGATGGCCTCGCCCTCGCGGTCGCCGTCGGTGGCCAGATACAACTCGTCGACGTCCTTGAGCAGGCTTTTGAGTTCTGAGACGGTGGACTTCTTGTCGGGGCTGATGACATAGAGCGGCTCGAAGTCGGCATCGACGTTCACGCCCAACCGCGCCCATTTCTCGGTCTTGTACTTGGCCGGCACATCGGCGGCGCCCTTGGGCAGGTCGCGGATATGACCGCGGGAAGACTCGACGATGTAGTTCGCCCCGAGGTAACCCGCTATCTTCCGCGCCTTGGTCGGCGACTCGACGATAACGAGCCGGCGGATGTTGTCGCGGTGTCCGCTTCCGCGGTCGTCGTCAGCCAACAGCGCTTACGCTCCAATTCTGTCGTGCCCACAGCTACGGGCATGTGACAATTTCGCACCCTTGGACCGGCATAAGCAAACCGACCCCCCGATGTGAACCCTCTCAGATTTGGGGCCAGGCCGCCAACGCGTCGGGCCCGTCGGGCGGTTCCCCCACATTCTCTACCAGGCGCGAAAGCCGCCTTCGGCCGCTGATCCGCAGGGCCGGGCGGGCGCCACGGGTACCGATCAGGGTCGGAGCGATACCCACCCGCATCAGGGCCGAGGCCAGCGGCGAATGGGTGTCGGGGGCATGCGGGTCCAGGCCCAGCAGGTAGCGGTCAGCGTCGGTGTGGCCGGCCGCCAGTGTCCAAGCCCGCAACTCACGGGGACCAGGTACCCATTGCGGCGGGACCATTTTGACCGCGCCGCGGGTCCAGTCGCCCGCGATACCCAGCAGCCGAACGTCGACCGCGGTGCGTACCAGTGGGGTGTCCTCCTCGGTGCGGGTGATCTCAGCCTGCAGGCCGCTGGCCGAAATCATGTCGGCCAGCGCGGCCGCCCGCCACGCGGCGTCGACGACCACCGACAGCCGGGCCCCACTACCGACCGTCACCACCTGGCCGGCCGCCGCAAGCACCCCGGTCAGGTCGGCGACCGCGGGGGGCACCGACTCGGCCGAGAAGAACGACAGCTGGCTCACGATTCGACAGTAGGGCAAGCCGAGGGAATTCCTGAGGCCGCCAATGCGTAACCGGTCGCGCCGGACATGCGGACACGGCCAACCGGCCCGAAAACGAAAACACCCCTGGGCGCCCGTTGTCCGGGCACCCGGGGGTGTTCGCGAGGATTGGTGTCGGTCAGACGGCGCGAACGCCGGTGGCCTGCGGGCCCTTGGGGCTTTGACCCACCTCGAACTCAACCTTTTGGTTCTCTTCCAAGGTGCGGAAGCCCGAACCCTGGATCTCCGTGTAGTGGACGAAAACATCGGCGGAGCCGTCCTCGGGAGCGATAAAGCCGAAGCCCTTCTCCGCGTTGAACCACTTCACAGTTCCCTGTGGCATTTTTCGTACTTTCCTTCTTTTTCGGGAGCGACCTAACCATGTTCGGCGTAGACCGGGTCGGTTCCGACCGCCATCCTTCGTGGCTTCGTCGGAACTCGTCCGACCTACAGACCCTCGCAGGAACCGCGACCGCAACATCGATCCTGCGAAGCGCCAAACACGAACACAGAAGCTACGACCGCCCATATCCAATCACGTTCGGCGCAGTTAGGACAGTCTCAGCAACAATTCGATCGCGAACCTGTATGCAGATCAGACGATGGGGATGAGATGACAGGTTTCGGCGGCGAGTTGCTGGCCGCAGTATGCGGCGACGCCGGCGCAGGCTCGGCCGCGTCGCTGCGCCACGTCGCCGAGATCGGAGCCCGTCGCGCCGAGGTGCGGAACTGGCCGTCCTGGGTCGAGCCGGATCTGCTCGATGCCCTGCGCGACCGAGGAATAACCACCGCGTGGTCGCATCAGGTTGAAGCCGCCGAGCGGGCCCACTCCGGTTGTGATGTGGTGATCAGCACCGGGACCGCATCGGGAAAGTCGTTGGCTTTCCAACTGCCGATCATGGACGCCCTCGCCCGCGACCCCCGGGCCAGAGCGCTGTATCTGTCGCCGACCAAGGCCCTCGGCCATGATCAGCTTCAGGCGGCCCATGCACTGAGCGTCGCGGTGCCACGACTCGGCGACGTCGCACCGAGTGCCTACGACGGCGACACCGGACCCGAGGTTCGCCGCTTCGCTCGCGAACGCTCGCGCTGGCTGTTCTCCAATCCGGACATGATTCACCTATCGATGCTGCGCAATCACGCCCGCTGGGCGGTTTTCCTACGTGGGCTTCGCTATATCGTCGTCGATGAATGTCATTACTACCGAGGAATTTTCGGCTCCAATGTGGCGATGGTCCTGCGCCGTTTGTTGCGACTCTGCGACCGTTATGCCAGCCCCGGTGCACCAACCCCGACGGTGATCTTCGCCAGCGCGACCACGGCCGAACCCGGTGCCACGGCCGCCGCGCTGATCGGGCGGCCCGTCGCGGAGGTCGTGACCGACGGCTCACCGCAGGGCGCCCGGACGATCGCGCTGTGGGAGCCCGAGTTGCGCACGGATCTTCAGGGTGAGAACGGTGCGCCGGTGCGCCGTTCCGCCGGTGCCGAAGCTGCCCGGATGATGGCTGATCTGGTGGTGCAGGGCGCGCGAACACTGACCTTCGTCCGGTCCCGCCGGGGTGCTGAGCTGACCGCGCTGGCCGCCCGCACGCGACTCGAGGACATCGCCCCACAGCTCCGCGACACGGTGGCCTCCTACCGCGCCGGCTATCTTGCCGAAGACCGCCGGGCGATCGAACGCGCCCTGTCCGACGGTGAGTTACGCGGGCTGGCCACGACCAACGCCCTGGAGTTGGGTATCGACATCGCCGGGCTGGACGCTGTGCTGCTGGCTGGATTCCCCGGAACGGTGGCCTCCTTCTGGCAGCAGGCGGGCCGGTGCGGCCGACGGGGACAGGGCGCACTCGTGGTGCTGATCGCCCGGGACGACCCGTTGGATACCTACCTTGTCCACCACCCCGAAGCCCTGCTCGGCAAACCGGTGGAGCGGGTGGTGATCGACCCGTCGAATCCCTACGTCATCGGCCCGCAATTACTCTGTGCAGCCACCGAATTGCCACTCACCGAGAAGGAAGTCCTCGCGTGGCATGCCGAACCGGTAGTCGGTTCTTTGGTTGAAGACGGGCTGCTGCGTCGTCGTGCCGGACGCTATTTTCCAGCCGCCGGACTCGACCCGCACCCTGCCGTGGACATCCGCGGGGCGGCGGGTGGGAGCGTCGCCATCGTCGAAATCGGTACCGGTCGGATGCTGGGTAGCACCGAGGCGGGGCAGGCGCCGGCAACCGTTCACCCCGGCGCGGTGTACCTGCACCAGGGGGAGAGCTATGTCGTGGACGCACTGGATCTCGATGGTCGGGTGGCGTTCGTGCATGCCGAGGATCCGGGTTATGCGACGTTTGCCAGGGAAATCACCGATATCACCGTCACCGGCGGAGGCGAGCGGGTGGATTACGGAGCGGTGAGATTGGGACTGGTTCCGGTTTCGGTGACTCACCAGGTGATCGGCTACCTCCGCCGCCGGCCGTCCGGTGAGGTCATCGATTTCGTCGAACTTGACATGCCCGCGCAGACTCTTCCGACCACCGCGGTGGTCTACACCATCACACCGGAGGCTCTGGCGGACAGCGGTATCGAGTCATCACGGGTACCTGGGGCGTTGCACGCCGCCGAGCATGCCGCAATCGGCCTGCTGCCCCTGGTGGCGAGTTGCGACCGCAGTGATATCGGCGGACTCTCCACCGCGGTCGGCGAGGACGGGCTCCCGACCGTGTTCGTCTATGACGGTCACCCCGGCGGTGCTGGATTCGCCGAACGCGGATATCGACTGGCCGGTACCTGGCTGCGGGCGACACTCGAGGCGATCCGGGCATGTCAGTGTCGGCAAGGTTGCCCATCGTGCGTTCAATCGCCCAAATGCGGCAGCGGAAATGATCCACTGGACAAAGCGGGGGCTATGGGTGTTCTCGGGGCCGTGCTTGACCACTTGATGGTGGGCCAGACCTGACCCGCGGCCACCGACCGACCCCTCGTGCGGTCGACAGCCACGGGTCGCGAAGTTCTATCGGGCGCGATTTGCTGCGGCTTTGAGGCATTAACCGCAACGGCCCACGGCGAACGGTCGGACAACGCGATCCGTTCGGCAACTTCCAACTTGACTGAATCTAAACCTACGCCGATATACACAGGCCCGCAACGATTCGGATCCGTGCTCGCTCAATCTGCCTGGCCCGTCCTTCGCGGTTTGTCACGTCGCACCGCTACGCTGGAGGAGTGACACAGGGTTGGTTGCTGGTGGAGACACTCGGCGACCAACCGGTGGTTGTCGCCCAGGGGCGCCAGATGAAGAATTTCATTCCCATCGCGGTGTTCCTGCGCCGCAATCCGAACCTCGCCGCGATCCAGACGGCGATCGCAGAAACCATCGCCAGCGGTCAAGGCCTGGCCAGTATCACGCCGAAGACCAATCGCATCATCCGTACCGAGCCGATCACCATGTCCGACGGCGCTATTCATGCGGTCCACCTCTGGTGCGGCTCATCGGAGGATGAGCCCCCACCGCGCCCGATCCCCGGGCCGCTGAAATGGGATCTCACCCTGGGTGAGGCCACCGGGACCGTCGAGTATCTGAGGAATGCGGGGATGGATCCGGCGACCGAGAGGACCACCGGGCGAAGCTTCGTCGAGGACATTCCCAGCCGAAGCCTCAACCGCGACGAGGCGACGGTCCTGGCGAGGGCCGTCGATCCCGAGCCTGGCCAAACCTATTACGCGACGTGGGAGTTCGCCGACAAGCAGGGAAAGTTCCGGCGGGTGGGCTTCGTCTCGCGCCTTCTGCTCGAGACGACGGCAGACGGCGACGAGCATGTGATTGCCCGGGCGATGAATCTGGTCGAGGAAGTCCTGGGGTCTCCGCCGCCATCGGAGCATCTGGCTGAACGAATCCTCGGCGGTCTGGCGGAACCGGGCGTCTACCGACTACTGATTGATCTGAAGAACTGGACGCTGCTGAAGTGGCTCGACGAGCCGTGCCCCTACTTCAACTGGCGCGCCCACGGGGAGATGCACCCGGATGATCGCGAGCACTACGCAGGCACGATGACCACCGAACTCGAAAACGGTTCCACAAGCGCGGTTCTGCGCCTGCCGGGCGAGGACGGCGACTGGGTTCCCTTGCACGTGAGCATCAGCCGGGTGGAACTCGACGCGAATATCTACGCAGGCATGGTGACCCTTCGGCGTCCCACCGACGCGGAACTCGTGGGAGCAGATCTGCAGGACTATCTGCAGGAGGCCAGGGGCTCGGGGCCCTAACCCGTACCCGAGGGGCCGGCGCGCGCCGCAGCCCGAGCCTCAATACTGATCCGACCGCCCATCCGCACCGCAACGGTCACCACGACATCGAGCTGCTCGACAGCGCACACCCGAACGGCTGCCCGCATGGCGGCGGCCAGCTGGTCGGCTTGGCGACAGGCGACATCCGGCCCGAGAGTCAGCCGACCCGCCGCAGCCAGTGCCGCCAGGTCGGCCACCGACTGAGCACGGTGGCGCGCCACTTCGACGGCTCCCAGCCAGATCCCGCCGAGGGTGATTGTCACCAGAGCGGCGACCAGAACAGCGGCCAGTACGGTCGCGGCTCCGGCGTCGTCACTGATGCGGCTCGGCAGCCGAGACGGCTTCCGCGATGATGAGCACCCCGGGCAGCATCGCCGAGCGGCTGCTGACCCTGGCGACGACATACTCGCCGTCGAAGCGCACATCCGTCGATGCCCCCGGCGGGGCGAGACCGGCGGCCGCCGCCGTGGCCGCAGGATCGCCGCGTGCCGCCAACCGCGCCGCCTCCCGCGCGGCGTCGATACATCGCATCTGCATCGAGACAGCGGTGATGCCGGCGAGGCAGAGCAGCAGCACGGTAACCAGGGTAGCGATGGCAAGCGCGGCTTCCACCGTGCTGAACCCACCATCGCCCACTAGACCTTGGTATTCAGCGCACGATTGATGATATTGGTCAATGCGCCAACGATGGAATCGCCGGTGACGACGCTGTAGAGGATCGCACCGAACGCGGCAGCGGCGATGGTGCCGATGGCGTACTCGATCGTCGACATTCCCGCTTCGTCGACCACCAACGTGTTCACGCGGTGGCGGATCATATGAATTACCCTGTGCAACAATGTTTTTCCTCTCTAGTAAACACGCCTGGACTCTCGGTAATGTCACAGCAGCCCCGAGCCGAAGATGTCGCCGGCCAGACCGGCGACCACCGGCACGATGCCCAGGCAGACGAACGCCGGCAGGAAGCACAAGCCAAGCGGACCGGCAATGAGCACCCCCGCGCGCTCGGCGGCCGCCGTGGCGCCGTGGTCGGCATCCTGGCGCGACTGCTCAGCGAGGTCCGCGACGCCCTGGGCCAAGGCGCTACCCGAAGATGCAGACCGCCGTGCCAATCGGGTCAGTGCCTTGTAGGCGTCGTCGCGGTCATCGCCTCCCGTCCGCCAAGCGGTGTCGGGATCGCCACCCAGGGCCAGTAGATCGGCGGCCCGCCGCAGAAGCGCACCCAGCCTCGGTGGTGCGGAGGTTGCCGTCGCGGCGGCCGCTGCCGACATCGCCATTCCGGCTGAGAGGCATACCGAAAGGACATCGAACGCTGAAGCGATGGCCAGGGGATCGCTCTCCCCGCTAGCGTCCTGCGTCGCCGGCCGCCTACCGCGCACCGTGTGGGCCTGCAGTCGCCTGTGGCGCGGTACGGAATCGAGCAGCAGAGCGGCCGCCAGTAACAGTGCGGCCGTCGTCATATCGTCAACCGATCGATGATGTGGTCCGACCATGTCGCACCGACACCGACCAGACCGACGCCGATGACCAGTAGCCAGCCACCTCCGCTGAGCAAAAACTGAACCGGACGTGCACCGATGACCTCACCCAGCGCCACCCCAAGGAATGGCAACCCGGCCAGGATGGCAGCCGTCGCCCGGGCTCCGGCCAGTCCCGCCTGCACCCGGCCGGCGAATCGTTGCCGACCGACAATGTCGCAGTGGGCTGTGCGCATGAGGCTCGACATCGGCAGTCCGTGCTCGGCAGCCAACTGCCAGCAGACCGCGAGGCGGTCCCAATACGCGGGCACCGACGAACGCCCGGCCGCCGACCGCAGACCCGCCGTCACATCGGCGCCCAGTTCGGCTCGCGTGGCCACCGCCCGCAGCGATGCGCCCACATCGCCAGCGGACTCAGCGGCGGCAACCGTGAAGGCGCGCAACGGGTGCGCGCCGATTCGTAACTCACCGACCAGAATTTCAAGTGCCGCTGCCATCGCCTGGCCCTCGCTGTACTGCTGTCGACCCCGCATCCGTCGTCGGCGGCGGCGGCCGATCACGGCGGCCACCAACCCAACGGCGAACGCGGCGGCCGGCGAGACCATCGCCGTGGCAAGGGCGCCCAGGACAACCGCTGGCCACACCGGGACGCGCCCGAGCCAACGGCGTGATGTCGCGGCCGCCACCCGGCGGCGCTTCGAAGGGGTCGTCACCAGGGCAGCTGCCAGCAGGGCTGCGGCAGTCGCGGTCGCACTCATCGACCGCACCGGTCGTGGATCAATCGGCGCAACAGTTCAGCTCCCCGCTGTAGTCCAACGCCGACCTGCCAGACGGGCACGGCGTGAACACAGCCCGTGGCATCGCGTTGTAGCAGGGCGATCTCGCTAAGACGTCGCCCGGTGGGCCCGCGGCTGACGTGGATTACCACCTGGACAGCTGCCGCAAGTTGACTGTGTAGCGCTGCCCGATCAAGCCCGCCGAGGGCGGCTAGCGCCTCCAGTCGAGCCGGCACTTCGGCGGGACTGTTCGCGTGCACGGTCCCGGAACCGCCATCATGGCCGGTGTTCAGGGCGCCCAGCAGATCGACGACCTCCGCTCCCCTGACCTCCCCGACGACAATGCGGTCGGGACGCATCCGCAGCGCCTGTCGGACCAACTGTCGAAGCGTAATCTCGCCTGCGCCCTCGACATTGGCGCTGCGAGCAACCAGGCGGACCAGATGCGGATGGTTCGGCGCCAACTCGGCGGCATCTTCGACGCACACGATCCGTTCGCGGCCGGCGACGGCGCCCAGTGCCGCGGCCAGCAGGGTCGTCTTTCCCGCGCCGGTGCCACCTGATACCAGGAAAGCCAGCCTTGCAGAGATGATGCCTTCCAGAAGTTGGAGGGCTTCCGGGCTGATCGCGCCGGCTGTGGCTAACGCTGCGAGATCCTGGGTGGCCGGTCGCAGGATGCGCAGGGATAAGCAGGTGCCAGCCATCGCGACAGGAGGTAGCACAGCGTGGAGTCGTACGGTGAACCGTCCGCTCCCTACTTCGGCAAGTTGCGCATCCACCCATGGTTGGGCATCGTCGAGCCGCCGGCCAGCGGCTGCAGCAAGGCGTTGCGCAAGCCGACGCACCGTCGCCTCATCGGGGAAACGTATCTCGCTGCGGCACAGTCCATTTCCGTCATCCACCCACACCTGATCCGGTGCGGATACCAGAACGTCGGTTACGCCCTCCGCCCGCAACAGGGGCTCGAGGATGCCAGCGCCATTAAGTTCGGTCTCCAGAAGGTGAAGGTTGCTCAGTACGTCGGTGTCACCCAGCACTCCTCCGGACTCAGCCCGGATCGCAGCCGCAACAACCGTGGGCCGAAGGGGTACCGACTCAGATGCGAGCCGTTCGCGAACCCGGTCAATCAGCGATCCGGTCATGCGGCCGGGTTCTCGACGCCGTACTGCAACACCCCCAGTACCTTCCGCGCGGCCACGGTCAACGGGGAGCGGCGCTGCAGCCGCAGTCCGTGCTTCTCCAGTTGCTGATCGAGCAGCGGTTCCGGCCGCATCGCGGCCAGTAATGGCACCGCCGCGACGTCGACCACTTCCCCGGCCCGCAACCCGCCCGGAGCCGGTCCGCGCACCACAAGTCCGATATTGGGATTGACTGTTCGGATCACGCCGACCACTGCCGCACTGGACGCGGCGGCCCGGACGTCACAACTGGTCACGACTACTACGAGGTCCGCGGACTCCAGCACGCAGAGGACCGAGGCGGTGAGCGAGCGGGGCATGTCGCAGATGACGGTGACACCACCACGGCGGCCGGCATCAACGACCGTCGTCGCTGCGCCGGCATCGATCTCCTGGTAGCTCCGCGAGCACGACAGCAGGCTTACCTCGCGCTGCTGCGGGAGGACCTGCCGTACCGCGCTCCAACTCAGCCGACCGCTCGCTGCAGCTAGCTCTGGCCAGCGCAGGCCGGGCTCGGACTCCACACCCATCAGTAGGTCGACGCCGCCGCCACAGGGGTCGAGGTCAACCAGCAGGGCCTCGCCTGCGCACTGAGCCAGGGCGGCGGCGAACACCGAGGCGCCACCTCCACCGCGGCCGGCCGTCACGGCGATCACCCGGCCGCGGCGGGGTGCAGCGCGCCCCAACTCGGCGGCCTCGGACAGGTATCGGACCAGCTCTGCCTCCTGCGCGGGCAATACGCACAGGTGCTGCGCGCCCACCTCAAGCGCCGCCAGCCATATCGACGGCGACGGCTCATCGGCCCCCACCACGAGAACCCCATCGCGGCGCGGCATCCCCGCGCGAACGCATCGGCGGGCACCGTCCTCGTCGACAACGACCGCAGCGGGCATCGTCCAGTTTTTCCGGCTCGGGGCCTGGGCCCGGACCGCTCGCATTCCAACCGCGGCGGCAACACGGTCGGTGCTGTCGGATAGGTCGTCATCAGCCAACACGGTCAGCACGACGGGCACAGTGGCAGTCATGAGCCCTACCGTGACGCTTGACCCGCGTGAGCGCCAGCCCGCCGCATCAGGGCTGTGGATGACGCCGGGTCTGGGGATCATCGCCCGAGGATCGAGCCTCACAACCGGCTCTTCACGCGGAGCAATTGAAGGCGGCCCCAGAAACGGCCCCAGAAACGGCCCCAGAAAAAGGACGACCCTCGCCAGGGGGGGAGGAGGCGAGGGTCGTCGTGTATCAGCCCCGGGGGGTCGGGCTGATGCACTCCCGGCCGAAGCCGAGTGAGGCCAACTATACACACGGCGAGGCATCGTGGCGCAACCCTCCGACGGACTCAAAAACCTTGTTTTTCCTGTGAATTTGCAGTCCCAGTCAGGTGGCCAAAGCTGCCACTTTCACCAAGGCCGACGACGGGGAAGTCGGCCCCGCATCGCCACTTTCACCTGGCTCGCCAAGACTGCCGGTGACAGGTCGGGCGAAGTCGGTGTGAGCGCGCCGCGTCCGCCGCGCGACAGATCCCGGCGACCGTCACCGACGCACCCCCGGGGCATCGCCGACGCGCCAGCCGGCCGACCCGAGGGCCACCCGGTGCAGCACCACGGCACCGCCCCGGCTCGAGTACCGCCCTGCCGGTGCCCGAGGAAGTCGGTTGCCGCTCGAGTTCATCTGAATTGTTGCCGATTTGACTCTTGATGTGACAGTCGCCACGGAGTACAAAGGAACTACGGATGCTTGGTGAGGCCAAGGGAGTCCCGAAAGAGAAGGTTCTACCTCCCGATCCAAGTGATCCAGCATGGTTGACGAGCACCCACGCGGAGCACGCCGCGATATGGCAGAAGTGTTGCAGGCCTGCGGAATTGCACACGGAGTGTAAGAAACGCCGAGGCCATCAATGCAACCCACATAGCACGCCTGGTAACCCGTATAACCGTGCTGGCGGGCGGCGAGCCGAACACGTTTCGGATCGCCGCCCGCTTCGTATTTCCTGCTATTTGACTGCAGCCTCGGCGATCGACAATGCTTCTCGCGCACCATCTTCCAGGGCGCGACAGCAGAGCAGCAGCCACTCTCCAACGGCCTGAGCGGTTCCGGTTGCGAAGCCAGCCGCGGTTGTCTGGTACTCGTCGGCACGCCGCAGCCAGTAGACCTCGGGCACTCCGAGTCCGTGCGGGTCAAGCCCGGTTGCGATGGTTACCAACCGCGAAACCGCCCGTGCGACAACGCCGTCGGCACTACCGAACGGCGCGAGAGTCAGTAACTCGCCATGTGCGACGGCAGCCAGCACCGGAGCACCGACAGAGCTTCCACCGGTGACCAGACTGGTCAGGAGGTCCAACCGCGCGGCGACCTCGGGCACGGGGCGCGGGCGGCCAAGTTGTTGCTCATCAACGAGATCTGCCGCCGCCAGCGAGTGCAGACGTGCCAACGCCTGCAGTGGCGCCCGCTGCCACACCCCAACAAGAGCAGTGGTGCCACCTTCGAGCGCCTGGCCGAGCCGTAAGGCTCCGGCAAGCACCGGGTCGTCGGTCACCGAGGCGGTGTCGACTCGTGTGCCCCCGCCATCAAGCACCGAGGATGATCGCGCGCCACGGATCGCGGACTCGGCCGCGGTGAGAGGCCAGTTGCGCAGATTGGTCCGGTGCCGGTGCGCCTTGCCCAACGCTGTGCGCGCGGCCTCGGCGGCGTCGGCCACCCCTGGCAGCCCCAGCAGAGGCGCCAACAGGTCACGCTTTCCGGCATTCGTCACTGGCCGTCACGCTAGCCGGTCGGGCTGGCACCGGGGTGGTCGACCGCCGGGTCAGGACCTACGCTTTCCGACATGGGCGAGCCGCACACAGATGTTCCGTCGTCGTATCCGCCGCCCGCTGAGTTCGCGGCCAACGCGAATGCCACAGCGGATCTCTACCGTGATGCCGAAGCCGACCGGCTGGCGTTCTGGGCTGAGCAGGCCAGGCGGCTGTCATGGCATACGCCGTTCACCGAAGTTCTGGACTGGTCGGCCGCACCGGTCGCGAAGTGGTTCGTCGGGGGAAAGCTGAACGTCGCCTACAACTGCGTCGACCGGCACGTCGAGGCCGGCAACGGGGACCGGGTCGCCATCCTCTGGGAGGGTGAGCCCGTTGGCGATGCGCGCTCTATCACCTACGCCCAACTCAAGGACGACGTGTGCAAGGCCGCCAATGCCCTGACTGATCTCGGTCTGGTCGCCGGAGACCGGGTGGCCATCTACATGCCGATGGTGCCCGAGGCGATCGTGGCGATGCTGGCGTGCGCGCGGCTGGGCATCATGCATTCCGTTGTCTTCGCCGGGTTCTCGGCATCGGCACTTCGCGCCAGGGTCGACGACGCCCAGGCCACGATGGTCATCACCGCTGACGGCCAGTATCGGCGCGGCAGTGCGGTATCACTCAAGGATGCTGTCGACGAGGCGGTCGCCGGTCAGGAGTGTGTGCGCAACGTTCTGGTGGTGCGCCGCACCGGTATCGATGTGCCGTGGACCCAGGGGCGCGACCTGTGGTGGCACGAGACGGTGGATGGTGCCTCGACCGAACACACCCCGGAGGCCTTCGACTCCGAGCACCCCCTATTCCTGCTCTACACATCGGGTACCACCGGCAAGCCGAAGGGCATCATGCATACCTCCGGTGGCTACCTGACTCAGGTGTCCTACACCCACCATTACGTGTTCGACATCAAGTGTGAGACCGACGTCTACTGGTGCACCGCCGATATCGGCTGGGTGACCGGCCACAGCTATATCGCGTACGGCCCGCTGTCAAACGGCGCGACCCAGGTTGTCTACGAGGGAACCCCCGCCTCGCCCGATGAGCACCGGCACTTCCAGATCATCGAAAAGTACGGCGTCACAATCTATTACACGGCACCCACGCTGGTTCGAACGTTCATGAAGTGGGGTCGCGAGATCCCGTTCGCCCACGACCTTTCGAGCCTGCGACTATTGGGCTCGGTCGGCGAGCCGATCAACCCCGAGGCCTGGCGTTGGTATCGACTGGTGTTCGGCGCCGACAAGACACCGATCGTCGATACCTGGTGGCAAACCGAGACCGGCGCGGTGATGATCTCACCACTGCCGGGTGTGACCGCATGTAAACCCGGCTCGGCGATGCGCCCACTGCCGGGGATCTCGGCCAGGATCGTCGACGACGACGGCAATGAACTGCAGTCGGCTTCTGAACACGGCGAACAGGTCACCGGTTACCTGGTGCTGGACAAGCCCTGGCCGGCCATGCTGCGCGGTATCTGGGGTGACCCGGAGCGGTTCGTCGAGACTTACTGGTCGCGGTTTGCCGAGCAGGGTTGGTATTTCGCCGGTGACGGCGCGCGGTACGGCAGCGATGGCGAGGTCTGGGTGTTGGGCCGAATCGATGATGTGATGAACGTTTCCGGCCATCGGATCTCGACCGCTGAGGTGGAGTCGGCGTTGGTCGGCCATGCCGGCGTCGCGGAGGCTGCGGTGGTTGGTGCCACCGATGCTCACACCGGACAGGCCATCTGTGCCTTCGTGATTCTCAAGGCGCATCACACCGGGATGGCGCCGCACCAGATGGTCGAGGAATTGCGGGCACAGGTCGCCAGGGAGATCTCACCGATCGCCAAACCACGTGAAATCCACGTGGTCCCAGAGCTTCCGAAGACTCGCAGCGGCAAGATCATGCGGCGGTTGTTGCGTGACGTCGCCGAGGGCCGCGAACTCGGCGACACCTCCACCCTCGTCGATCCGACCGTGTTCGAGGCCATCCGTTCGAGCAAGTCCGAGAACTAGGGCCGAGGATCAGAACCTAGGCCGGACCGGGAGCGGGGCTCGCGGTCGGGACGAAGCCGGTACCTGGGCGATCCTTGGCGGCCAGATCCGCCAGGATCGCGTTGATCGACATCGTCACCGCCGGGGTGTGCAGTGGGATGTACTTGATAATGCAGGTGGGTATTGCGTCGGTGAAGGCGCCATGGATCATGCCAACGAGTTTGTTGTTAACCGTCACCGGAGCGCCTGAGTCGCCCGGTTTGCCGCAGACCTGGTTGACGATGGTGCCCGGTTGCTCCCCCGGTCCCCACGTCACACCACACGAGTAACCGGTCGTGCGGCCCAACTTGCAGGCCACCTGACCGAATGCCGGGTCGGGGCCAATGCCGTTGATCGCGAACCCGTTCCAGTTCGACACCGGGGTCACCTTGGCCGGATCGAATCGGATCACCGCGTAGTCAAGTCCGTCGTTGCCGGTGACCATGGTGCCAATCGGGCCCCGGTCGGGTGCGGCCTCAGATGTCACCTGGGCCCCGGGTCCCCCGCAGTGCGCCGACGTGAAGCCGATCAGTGCCCCGGTGTTGTCGTTGCCGATGGCTGTCAGCGTGCAGTAGGTGTTCGTGTCGATGATGATGCCAGCGCCGCCACCGATCGGCACCATGTCATCCGGGCCGGCCAGTGCGTGCGGAGTCGGCAACAAAACGGCAAGGGCCAGGACCGAGGCCCCCACCAGATGCCGCACATGAAGTGCGGTGATCACTGAAACCTCCATCGCCGTCCCACCCGGAAGCTCAGTCTAACTTGACACCATGCGTAACTTGCGTAACAGCGCGACACGCATCCGGGCCGGAGTCGGACGTGGCAACATGAACCGCGACCACACCGACCCTGGAGGACAGCCGTGACTAATCGGGATCGCAAAGACGGGGTACCCGACACGGTGACCTCGATTCCGCTGGCAGACCCGCATGCGGTGCCCGAAAACGCCTCCATCGGCGAGCTGGTCAGGGATGCGACCGCTCAGGTTTCGACCCTGGTACGGGCGGAGGTCGAACTGGCCAGGGCCGAAATCACCCGAGATGTGAAAAAGGGGCTCACCGGCAGTGTCTTCTTCATCATCGCCCTGGTGGTGCTGCTGTATTCGACCTTCTTCATGTTCTTCTTCTTGGCCGAACTGCTGGACACCTGGCTGTGGCGTTGGGCGGCGTTCCTGATCGTGTTCATTCTGATGCTGGTCGCTACCGGGGTTTTCGCCCTGCTGGGTTATCTCAAGGTGCGCCGTATCCGTGGCCCGCAACAGACCATCGAGTCGGTCAAGCAGACCACCGCCGCGCTGGCACCCGGGAACTTCAAATCCACCCCGGCCTCCCCCAAACCATCCCCCACGGCATCCGCCACACCATCCCCCGTGCCCATCGCCACGACGGAGCCGGCCCCCGCCGACCCGTCAGGTTGGTGATGGCCCAGCCTGATCCATCGGTAACCCGCATCGCGGGGCCCTGGCGCCACCACGACGTCCACGCCAACGGAATCCGTTTCCAGTGCGTCGAGGCTCTGCCCGATTTCGATGACGAGACTCCGGCGACCACCCGGCCACTGGTGATACTGCTGCACGGTTTCGGTTCGTTCTGGTGGTCCTGGCGACATCAGTTACGCGGACTGACCGGAGCCCGGGTCGTGGCGGTCGATCTTCGGGGGTACGGCGGCAGCGACAAACCTCCCCGAGGGTATGACGGTTGGACGCTGGCCGGGGATACCGCCGGCTTGGTGCGCGCGCTGGGCCACACATCGGCGACTCTGGTAGGCCATGCTGACGGCGGGCTGGTCTGCTGGGCCACCGCGGTGCTGCACTCCCGGATGGTGCGGGCCATCGCTCTGGTCAGTTCACCGCATCCCGCGGCATTGCGGGCGTCGGTATTCGGCCGAAGCGGTGAGGGCCGTGCACTATTGCCCAGTCTGTTGCGCTATCAGATCCCGCTGTGGCCGGAGCATGTGCTCACCCGCCACAACGGTGAAGCGCTAGAAGCCCTGGTGCGCAGCCGTTCATCAGGTAAATGGGTTGTGTCAGAGGACTTTTCCGAAGCCATCGCACACCTGCGCCAGGCCATTCAAATTCCATCAGCAGCGCATTCGGCGCTGGAGTATCAACGCTGGGCGGTTCGCAGCCAGTTCCGCGGTGAAGGAAGACGGTTCATGAGGCTGATGAACCGCCAGCTCGACATCCCGCTATTGCACCTTCGCGGCAATGTCGACCCGTACGTGCTGGCCGATCCTGTTGAACGTAGTCGGCGTTATGCAGTACGCGGAAGGTTCGTTAGCGTGCCCGGCGTCGGCCACTACGCCCACGAGGAGGCGCCGATCGAGGTCAACGAAGAGCTACAGCGTTTCCTGGAATCCCTGTGATACCAATCAGGCGTTGACGCAGGCCCCGGTGGGGACCTTCGCGGTATTGCCGATCTTGGCCAGTTGGCGAGACACTTCGTTGGTAGTCATGACAAAACCCGTGTCGTTATCGTCGACCGCCGCACCGAACACGACACCGATCACCTGCCCGGCTCGATTGATCATTGGTCCGCCCGAATTCCCTTGACGGACAATCCCTCTGATCGTATAGACCTCGCGGTTGACCGTAGTGCTCTTATAGATGTCGGGTCCGTTCAGTTCGATGATCTCGCGGACCCGAGCTGGGGTGGCCACAAAGTCGCCGCCACCGGGATAGCCGAGCACCACCGCGTCGGTACCGGACTTGGCGGGCTGATCGGCGAATACCAATGGCTGCTGGGGCAGGTTCGGAACGTCGAGAATGGAAATGTCGGCGTCGGGGTCGTAGGAGACGACCGTCGCGTCGTACTTCTTGCCTTCAGCCTCGACGGTAACGCTGTCCGAGCCGGCGACCACGTGCGCATTGGACATCACCCGGTTGGGCGCAATCACAAAACCTGTTCCCTCGAGTACTTTTTGGCAGGACTGCGCGACACCGCGGATCTTGACCACACTTGGCCGAGTGCGGGCCACTACCAGGCTGTCGGCCAGTGTGGCGTCCGGCGGTTCGACATTCTGAGCCGGGGCCGGACCTAAGGGCTCCAGTGCGTTCGGTAACCCGGAGGTGCTCAACAGCGCCGACATCCGCTTCGGGACCGTCCGCAGCCACTCCGGTGCGTACTTGTCCACTTCCGAGATCACCTTGGAGCCCCGGACTGCGGATGCAAGACCGACCTGACCAGAGGATGTCAGTGGGCTGCCGAGTAACCATGCGGCAACGACGACGACGACCAGTTGCAGGGCTACGCCGATCATCGAGTCGACCACCCGAACCGGACCACTTCGGATCGACCCGCGCACTGCACGGCCCAGGACAACGCCGGCAACCTCGCCGATCACCACCAGTGCCAGGATCAAGAGCAGCGCGGTGAATAGTTTCCCGCGCGGCGAGTGAACATGGCTGATGATGTGGGGTGCGAGCATCACACCGGCGATGGCACCGAGAACCACACCCACGAAGGACATCAGCGATCCCAGTGCGCCGGACCGCCAACCCGAGATCGCTGCGATGAGTGCCAAGGCAATCACGGCGATATCCAGCCATTGTGAACTGGTCACAGCGGTTCCTCACTGTAATCGGCGACGAACGCCGTGGCGCCGTCGCGATCATCTCCCACGAGCGCCATCGCCTCGTCCAACTCTCGAACGTCCTCGGTGTTCCACGGTTGTGCCCATCCGGCCACATCAAGCATTGCCGAGATTACGTGACCGGTGAATCCCCATACCAGCATCTCATTGAGCATGAAGGCCGGACCGGCGTAGCGGTGTTCACCGCCGGAGCGGCACACCATCAGCCGGTTCCGCGGGTTGATGAAGGCACGAAGGGGAACCCGCGCAACGATAGCGGTCTCCGCCTCATCAACGACCGCGACAGGCCCGGGGTCCGGGGAGTAGGCCAACACCGGCACGACATGGAAGCCCGACGGCGGGATGAACATCCGCTCGAGCGTCGCCAGCGGTTGCAGCCGCCCAGGGTCGATACCAGTCTCCTCACGCGCCTCTCGCAACGCGGTCGCCACCGGACCGGCGTCCTCGGGGTCTGCTGCGCCACCGGGGAATGCGGCCTGCCCGGCATGGTGGCGCAGGGTGCTGGCGCGCACGGTGAGCAACAGGTCGGCATCGGCGGGTACCTGCCCGGGCGGGTGCTCAAGGTGCGGACCGGAGAACAGCACGAGGACCGCGGCGTCCCGATCAGACCGTGCTGCCTGCGCCCTGCCTCGCGCACCGGTCAGTGCGGCAAGCACTTCGGGCGGCACCCGACGACGGTAGGCGTCCGGTACCTGATCGATGTTGTCGAGCAGGGGTGCCAGCCAGGGTGGCCCGGCTGCCGGACGGAGTGGGGCACCGGCGTTCACCCGCCCCTCCCGTCGTCAGGTGTCACATCGTCAGGCCTTGCGCGGTGCAGATCTCATCGAAGCGCGGTTTCAACCGCAGCAGCGATCTCGTCGACGTCGGTGAACGCCCGCGGAAGGATCTCAGCAACGCTACCGTCCCGCCGCAGTACCACCGTTGCAGGCATCACGTTAGGGACTCCCAGGGCTGCGGCGATGCTGCGCCGGCCGTCCTGCAGCACGGGCAAGCGGACACCCAGTTCGGCCATCCGCGCCAGGCCCGCCATCTCATTCTCGTCCTGGTGCACCGTCACGACCGTCACCGCATCACCCGCCCGTCGTTGGTACTGCGCCAGCGCAGGCAGTTCGTCGGCACACGGTGCACACCAGTAAGCCCACAGGTTGAGCACCACGGTGCGGCCGGCCAGCGCACGGGCCACCTCGACTTGGGAGCCGTCGGCGGCGCAATCGACGACGATGCCGCGCAGTTTCGCCGGACCCGGGCCACTGCCGTCGGCCGGGCACGGCGGCAGGTCAGCCCGCTGTCGCGGCCCCGCGAGTGCCTCGGGGGTGTCTGCGTCACGATGGTTGCGTTCAGCCTCGGTCGAGGACCCTCCGGTCGGCCGCACAGGGTCATCGGTGAGCTGAAAGGCAAGGGCAACCACGAGTGCCGCAATCACGGCGAGCACCGCCAACGTCCAGCGGGTCGCGGTGTTCATCGGCCCTGTGCTCATCAGCTCTACAGCCCGGCCAGAGCGAGAAGATGTTCAGTCTCGGGACCATTGACAAGTGGGGCGGCCAGCAGCGGGTCGGTGGGCCCCTCCCCAAACGACGGGCAGTCCCTGGCCAGTACGCAGACCCCACAGGCCGGTTTGCGGGCGTGGCAGACCCGTCGACCGTGGAAGATGATGCGATGGCTCAGTAGCGTCCACTCGCTGCGCCCGATGAGATCGCCGACCGCATGTTCAACCTTGACCGGATCGGTCTCCTCGGTCCACCGCCATCGGCGGACCAGCCGACCGAAGTGGGTATCGACAGTGATGCCCGGGATACCGAATGCGTTGCCGAGGATCACATTGGCGGTCTTGCGTCCGACACCGGGCAGGATCACCAACTCGTCCAGGGTGGCGGGGACTTCACCATCGAACTGCTCGACAAGTCGGGCACCGAGGCCGATCAGTGAGTTGGCCTTGTTTCGGTAGAAGCCGGTCGGCCTGATGAGCTCTTCGAGTTCGGAGCGGTTCGCCTCGGCATAGTCCCGTGCTGTGCGATACCGCGCGAACAGAGCGGGAGTCGTCAGATTGACCCGTTTATCGGTGCACTGAGCCGACAGGATCGTCGCGACCGCCAACTCAAGTGGATTAGTGAAGTCCAGTTCGCAATAGACGTTGGGAAAAGCGGTCGCCAGCGATCGGTTCATTCGGCGCGCGCGGCGAACCAGGCCGAGACGAGTTTCGCCATCCCCTTTCGAGGTACCCGTCACTGGGCGCTTAGTGCCTGTTTTTTTCGCTGCACCCGCCGTCACGGAAGTCAGGGTACTGACGGGTTCTGGCCGACCGCCGACAGACCGGTGGCAATTCGTGATCCTGATGAGACCTCCCCACGGTTAACTTCCCCGCTATGTCCTGGTTCGTAGCCGCGTGTTTCCCCGGACTCCTGATGCTTTCGGCGTACGGGCTGCAACGGCTCGAGAGCGTCATGTACGACGATCCTCTGCGGGCGGGCGACATCGTTGCGCGGATCGAGCACGCAGCCCGGACCGCTGGTGAGGGTGCCGCGCCGCTTTCCGTACCGTGCCTGTCCGACTTCACCACCCTGATCGAACCGGGCCTCCGCCTGCTGGCTGACGAACCGGGCTTGCCGACCCGGCCCAATCGACTGTTTCAGCCAACGTGATACGCCGATCGTGTGTAGCGTCAATACTTCGCTGAGACGACCAACTCGATGCTGGCGGCCGGCCGCGCTGAGAAGTGCGCTGAAAGACACCGACGAATTAAGGAAGGCAACGTGGACGAGATCCTGGCCAGGGCCGGAATCTTCCAGGGGGTCGATCCCAGCGCCGTAGCGGCGCTGACCAAGCAACTTCAGCCAGTGGATTTTCCGAGGGGCCATACGGTTTTCGCTGAAGGCGAGCCGGGCGACCGGCTTTACATCATCATTTCCGGCAAGGTGAAGATCGGCCGCCGCTCATCGGACGGCCGCGAAAACCTGCTGACGATCATGGGTCCGTCGGACATGTTCGGCGAGCTGTCGATCTTCGACCCGGGGCCGCGTACCTCCAGTGCCACCACCATCACCGAGGTGCGCTCGGTAGCAATGGACCGCGACGCGCTGCGGGCGTGGATCGCCGATCGCCCCGAGATCGCCGAACAGCTGTTGCGGGTGCTCGCGCGCCGATTGCGTAGGACCAACAACAACCTGGCCGACCTGATCTTCACAGATGTGCCGGGCCGGGTAGCCAAGCAACTGCTACAGCTGGCCCAGCGCTTCGGCACGCAGGAGGGTGGCGCCATGCGGGTGACCCATGACCTCACCCAGGAGGAAATCGCACAGCTCGTCGGCGCATCCCGGGAAACCGTTAACAAAGCCCTGGCCGACTTCGCTCATCGAGGTTGGATCAAGCTTGAGGGCAAGAGCGTGCTGATCTGCGACTCCGAGCGGCTGGCGCGCCGAGCGAGGTAGCTCGCGAGAATAAGGCACCGAGCGAGGTAGCTCGCGAGAATAAGGCACCGAGCGAGGTAGCTCGCGAGAATCAGGCACCGAGCGAGGTAGCTCCGCTCCGCAGGTAATCCAGCTGGGCACGCACCGATTGCTCGGCCGCGTCCCAGAGTTTCTCATCGACATCGGTGTAGACGTACTCGACCACCTGCCGTGCGGTGGCATCGTCACCGAGCGCACGCACCGCCTGACGCACCTGCTCCAGCCGCTCATGACGGTGGGCCAGATACATCTGCGCCACCGCGCTGAGATCGTCGAGTTCGGGTCCGTGACCGGGCAGCACTGCCCGCCGGCCCAGTCCCTTCAGTCGGCGTAACGACTCCAGGTACTGAATCAGACTGCCGTCCTCGTCGTCGATGACGGTGGTGCCTCGTCCCAGGACGGTGTCGGCGGTCAGCACCGCATCATCGAGCACGAAGCTCACCGAGTCCGAGGTGTGGCCGGGGGTGGCCAGCACGGTGATCCGCAGGCCGGCGGCGTCGATCACTTCCCCGTCGGTCAGGTGCCCGCCCATGCCGCGCAGGAATCCACTGCCGACCGAACGCACGGTAGCGCCGGTGGCCGCGACGATTTTGTCGATGCCGTCGGTGTGATCACCGTGGCGGTGGCTGATCAGCACCAGCGGGATCCGTCCCAGCGCAGCCAGTCGCTCGATGTGGTCATCCTGGTCGGGTCCTGGATCAACGAGAACAATGTCGTCGCTGCCCGGGCCCCGCAGCACCCAAGTGTTGGTGCCCTCTAGCGTCATCGTGCCGGGGTTCTCACACAACAGGACCGAAGCCGTCTCGGTAACCGGCCTCAGCACCCCGTAGGCCGGCTGGGTCACCTCACCTCGACGATGAGCTCGACCTCCACTGGTGCGTTCAATGGCAGCTCCGAAACCCCCACCGCCGAGCGGGCATGGGCGCCGGAATCGCCGAACACCTCGCCGAGAAACTCCGAGGCGCCATTAATCACCGCAGGCTGGCCGTTGAAACCGGGGGCTGAGGCCACGAAGCCCACCAACTTGACGACCCGAACCACCGAATCGATTCCCACCAGTGCGTCGATGGCCGCCAGCGCATTGAGCGCACATGTGCGCGCGGCGACCTTGCCCTGTTCCGGCGGTACCTCGGCCCCGATCTTGCCGATGTGGGTCAGGTCGCCGGACTGCAGGGGAAGTTGGCCGGAGGTGTAGACCAAATTGCCGGTGCGCACGGCCGGGACGTAGGCGGCCAATGGCTTGGCCACCTCCGGAAGGGTGATGCCGAGCTCGGCGAGCCGAGCCGAAACTGTCACTTCGGCCTCTTGAGGTAGGCGACGTGCTGTTCACCAGTCGGTCCGTTGAGCACCGCGACCAGCTCCCAGCCGTCGGCACCCCACTGATCGAGGATCTGCTTGGTCGCATGGGTCAACAGCGGAATGGTGGCGTACTCCCAGATGGTTGCTTGGCTCATGACGGAAGCCTAACTCCGGGTATGACCCGGGCCGGGGCCGCTACGGACTTAGATAGCATGCAGTGGTGGCCACCAAACGGAGCGACCGCAGCGCAGTTGGCTGGCCTGCCCGACTGACCGAAGCCCGACTACATATCGTCACCGGCAAAGGTGGCACCGGTAAGACCACGGTCGCGGCCGCGCTGGCGCTGACACTGGCGGCCGGCGGTCGCAACGTCCTGCTGGTGGAAGTCGAAGGACGCCAAGGGATTGCGCAGTTGTTCGACGTCCCACCGCTGCCCTATGAGGAGGTCAAGGTCGCGACCGCCGACGGTGGCGGTCACGTCAACGCGCTCGCCATCGAAATCGAGGCGGCCTTCCTGGAATACCTCGAGATGTTCTACAACCTGGGTATCGCCGGACGAGCCATGCGCCGGATCGGGGCCGTCGAGTTCGCCACGACGATCGCACCCGGTCTGCGAGACGTGCTGCTGACCGGAAAGATCAAGGAGACGGTGATCCGGTCGGACCGCGAGAATCGACCCGTCTATGACGCCATCGTGGTGGATTCACCGCCCACCGGTCGGATCGCCCGATTCCTGGACGTCACCAAGGCGGTCTCGGATCTGGCCACCGGCGGCCCGGTGCATAACCAGGCCGAAAGTGTGGTCCGCGTGCTGCACTCCGAGCTGACGGCGATTCACTTGGTCACACTTCTGGAGGCATTACCGATCCAGGAGACCATCGAGGCGATCGAGGAACTCGAGCGGCTCGAACTGCCGATCGGCGCCGTGATCGTCAACCGCAATATTCCGCCGTTCCTGCCGGCCCGAAATCTAGCCAAGGCCGCCAAGGGTGAGATTGATGCGGATGCGGTGCGGGCCGGTCTGTCCCGAGCGGGTATCACGCTGTCCGACGCCGACTTCGCGGGACTGCTCACCGAGACGATCGAACATGCCAGCCGGATCAGCGCGCGATCTGAGAGTTCCCGTGAGCTAGATAAATTCAATGTGCCGCGGCTGGAGTTGCCCACCATCGCCGACGGCATGGACCTGGGAAGCCTCTACGAGCTAGCCGAAATCCTCGCCCAGCAAGGCGTCCGATGACCATGTCGATGACCGTGTCAATCAGCGAAGCGAAGTGGACGTTGCCGTGAGCGGGACACCGTCAGCCCTGGACATGAAGTCCATTCTGTCCGACCGATCTAACCGCGTTGTGGTGTGCTGCGGGGCCGGCGGAGTCGGAAAGACGACGACCGCGGCCGCGATGGCGCTGCGGGCGGCCGAGTACGGTCGCACCGTCGTAGTGCTCACCATCGACCCCGCAAAACGGCTCGCCCAAGCCCTCGGTATCAAAGAGTTGGGTAACTCCCCACAGCGGGTGCCGCTGGCACCTGAGGTATCCGGGGAGCTGCACGCAATGATGCTGGACATGCGCCGCACGTTTGACGAGATGGTCATTGAACACGCGGGAAGTGAACGGGCACAAGCGATTCTGGATAATCAGTTCTATCAGACCGTCGCCACCTCACTGGCCGGCACGCAGGAATACATGGCGATGGAAAAGCTGGGCCAGTTGCTCGGCGAGGACCGCTGGGACCTGGTCGTCGTCGACACCCCACCGTCCCGCAATGCACTTGACTTCCTCGACGCACCGAAACGGTTGGGCAGCTTCATGGATAGCCGGCTCTGGCGCCTGCTGTTGGGGCCCGGACGTGGAATCGGCCGGCTGGTGGCGGGTGTGATGGGCCTGGCCATGAAGGCGATATCGACCGTCCTCGGTTCGCAGATGCTCTCCGACGCCTCGGCATTCGTACAATCACTCGACTCGACATTCGGCGGGTTCCGGGAGAAGGCCGACCGAACCTACGAACTGCTCAAGCGGCGCGGCACGCAGTTCGTAGTGGTGTCGGCGGCCGAACCCGACGCCCTGCGAGAGGCCACCTTCTTCGTCGATCGGCTCTCCGAAGAGGGTATGCCGCTGGCCGGGCTGATCCTCAACAGGACCCATCCGATGCTGTGTGCGATGACCGTGGAACGCGCCCTCGACGGGGCCAACGAACTCGACGCCGCACCGGAGACTGGGGGGGACGCACTCGCGGCCGCGGTGCTTCGAATCCATGCCGACCGCGGACAGACTGCCAAACGCGAGATCCGGCTGTTGTCTCGATTTACCGGCGCCAACCCACACGTTCGGGTGGTGGGTGTGCCGTCTCTGCCATTCGATGTGTCTAGCCGCGAAGCGCTAGAAGCGATCGCCGACCAGATCACCGGCGAAGTTTAGAACCGCGATTTCAATCCGCGCAGTCAGCGGACTCAGCTGACGATGCGCTGCCTGCGCTGGGTGGAGAAGAATTCCGCCCAGGACGACACGTCGGGGTGCTGCTTGAGCAGGGCTCGACGCTGGCGCTCGGTCATGCCGCCCCACACTCCGAACTCCACCCGGTTATCCAAGGCATCGGCTCCGCACTCGGCGATCACCGGGCAGTGCCGGCAGATGACCGCAGCCTTGCGCTGGGCAGCCCCACGAACGAACAACTGGTCCGGATCGGTCGAACGACACAGTCCTTGGGATACCCACGCGATCCGGGCCTCCCCGTTCGGTACCTGGAGTGAGCCGTGCATAGATGCTGCTGCGCTCGTCCTACGGGCAGCGGGTCGAGTCCCTGACAACACAAGACTCCCTTCGTCCGAGCCGCCCAGTGAGGCGGCGAATCCCTCCGATGTAGCCGCGGTGCGATCTACGCCACATTGCGACGTCATTGTTACCTGAATCGCACTGCCTGCTTAAGTTAGGTGGTCAGGTGTCGTTTGCGCAACAGTCCGGTCACAGGTTTTTTGGGACAAGCGTCCAATCCCTGCATGAACTGCGGTTTTTTGACCGATACGTAGCACAACTCCGTTATCTTGACGGGCCGCGCGGGGCTCCGCAAGCCCTCTGGGGGCCTCAGTACGCTGTACCGCATGTCGGAACGCCCACCGGCCAGTTCCTCGGTCCTCAAGCTGGCCTGGTGCTGCCTGCTGGCCAGTGTGATCCTGGCGGCACTGCTGTTCCCGGTCGCGGGTGGCATCGGGCTAATGTCCAACCGGGCCTCCGACATTGTGGCCAACGGATCGGCACAGCTCCTCGAGGGCGACATTCCGGCGGTCTCGACGATGGTCGACGCCAAGGGCAACACCATTGCGTGGCTGTATTCCCAGCGTCGCTTCGAGGTCCCCGGCGACAGGATCGCCGACACCATGAAACTGGCGATCGTTTCCATCGAGGACAAGCGGTTCGCCGAACACAACGGTGTGGACTGGAAGGGCACCCTGACCGGCCTGGCCGGCTATGCGTCGGGAGATTTCGGCACCCGCGGCGGCTCGACAATCGAACAGCAGTATGTCAAGAACTATCAGTTGCTGGTGGTGGCACAGACTGACGCGGAGAAGCGCGCCGCAGTGGCCGCGACACCCGCGCGCAAGCTGCGCGAGATCCGCATGGCACTGACATTGGACAAAACGTTCACCAAACCGGAGATTCTCACCCGGTACCTCAACCTGGTGTCGTTCGGCAATGGCGCCTTCGGAATCCAGGATGCCGCCCAGACCTACTTCGGTATCGACGCGACCGACTTGAACTGGCAGCAATCGGCGCTGCTTGCCGGAATCGTGCAGTCGACCAGCACGCTGAATCCCTACACCAACCCCGACGGGGCTCTGGTGCGACGCAACCTGGTCCTAGACACGATGATCGAGAACCTGCCCGACGAGGCCGATCAACTGCGGGCCGCCAAACAGCAGCCACTGGGTATCTTGGCGCAGCCCAACGAATTGCCGCGCGGCTGTATCGCAGCCGGCAACCGCGCTTTCTTCTGCGACTATGCGCAGGAGTACCTGGCCCGGGCGGGCTTGAGTAAGGAGCAGATCGCCAAGGGCGGTTACCTCATCAAAACCACGCTGGACCCCGACGTACAGGACGCCGTCAAGAAATCGGTTGACTCGATCGCACCGCCAGACCTGGACGGGATCGCCAGCGTGATGAACGTGCTGCTTCCTGGAAAGACGGGTCATCCGCTTATTGCGATGGTCAGTAATCGAACCTACGGACTCGACATGGACGCCGGGGAAACCGTTCAGCCGCAACCGTTCTCACTGGTCGGTGATGGCGCTGGGTCGATCTTCAAGATTTTCACCACCGCCGCCGCGCTGGATCTGGGTCTTGGTACCAACGCCACCCTCGACGTACCGGGTCGGTTCGAGGCCAAGGGACTCGGCGAGGGCGGCGCCAAGGGCTGCCCCAAAGAGACCTGGTGCGTCGAGAACTACCGTGATCCGCGCAACCTGACCATGAGCGTCACAGAAGCCTTGGCGAAATCGCCCAACACCGCGTTCGCGAAGCTGATCTCTCAAGTCGGGGTTCAACGCACCGTGGATATGGCCGTCCGACTGGGCCTCCGGTCCTATGCCGAGCCGGGCACCGCCCGAGGCTACGACCCGGACAACAACGAGAGCCTGGCCGACTTCATCAAACGGCAGAACCTCGGCTCTTTCACCCTGGGCCCTTTCGAGGTCAACCCGCTGGAACTCGCCAACGTGGCGACGACCCTGGCATCCGGTGGGATGTGGTGCCCACCAAACCCGATCGACAAGATCTACGACAGGCGTGGTGACGAGGTCGCAGTAAATGCCGAACCCTGCGAACAGGTCGTACCTGAGGGATTGGCCAACACCCTGTCCAACGCGCTGGCCAAGGACGTCATCAACGGAACCGCAACCCCGGCGGCGAATTCGGTCGGATGGTCGCTTCCCATGTCGGGCAAGACCGGTACCACCGAGGCGCACCGATCATCGGGTTTCCTCGGTTATACCAATCAGTACGCGGCGGTGAACTACATCTACGACGACTCCCCCAACCCAACGGATCTGTGTTCCTACCCGTTGCGCCAGTGCGGCGACGGTGATCTCTTCGGCGGCAAGGAGCCCGCTGCGACCTGGTTCACGGCGATGAGTCCGATCGCCGAGGACTTCGGCGAGGTGAGCTTGCCTCCGACCGATCCGCGCTACGTCGACGGAGCCGCCGGGTCGCGGGTGCCTACCGTGAATGGGATGAGTCAGGATCGAGCGCGAGAGGACTTGCGCGCATACGGTTTTCAGGTTGCCGATCAGGTGAGTTCAGTCAACAGCACAGCCTCCGCCGGCACCGTGATCGGTACTTCGCCCAGCGGTCAGACAATCCCCGGCATCATCGTCACATTGCTGGTGAGCAACGGCATCGCACCCCCGCCCCCGCCGCCGCCCTCACCCCCGCCGGGTGCGCCGCCGCCTTTTCCGGGCATGCCCGAATTCGGTTCGACGGTCGTGGAGATCCCCGGCCTTCCGCCCATCACCATTCCGGTTCTTGCCCCGGCGGCACCCCAGCCGCCGGAGGGATCGTCCCCGCCGTAATCGGGGCAGTAGTCTGCCTACATGGCTGATCTTGCCTTGAGGAGTTCTGCCGTTGCCGCGGCCGGGGCCGCAGCACTCGCTGTCGGTTACGCGACGGGGATCGAGCGCAACGCCTTCGTCGTGCGCGAGGTCACGATGCCGGTCCTGACACCGGGTTCGACCCCGCTTCGGGTGCTGCACCTCAGTGATATCCACATGCGTCCCTCGCAGCGACGCAAGCAGGCGTGGCTTCGCGAACTGGCTCAGTGGGAGCCTGACCTGGTGGTCAACACCGGCGACAATCTGTCCCACCCCAAAGCGGTGCCGGCGGTGGTGCAGGCACTCGGTGATCTGCTGTCGGTGCCGGGAGTTTTCGTCTTCGGCAGCAACGACTACTTCGCGCCGAAGATGAAGAATCCGGCGAAGTACCTGACCAACGGTGATCATCGAGTTCACGGCGATCCGCTGCCGTGGCAGGACCTTCGCGCTGCATTCAACGAGCGAGGCTGGCTCGACCTGACCCACCATCGACGCGAGTTCGAGGTGGCCGGGATGACCATCGCCGCCGCCGGTGTCGACGATCCACACCTCGGCCGGGATCGCTACGAAATCATCGCCGGACCGGCCAACCCCGCGGCGAACCTGAGCCTGGCTGTCACCCACGCGCCCTACACCCGGGTGCTGGATCGGTTCGCCGCTGATGGATACCAGCTCATCTTGGCCGGGCATACCCACGGCGGACAGCTATGCCTGCCATTCTCCGGTGCGCTGGTGACCAACTGCGACCTCGACCGCTCGCGGGCGAAAGGAGCATCGCACTGGGGATCCAAGACCGCCCTGCACGTCTCGGCCGGGATCGGCACGTCGCCGTTCGCGCCCTTCCGGTTCTGCTGCCGGCCCGAGGCCACCCTGCTCACCCTGGTCGCCGCGCCGACCGGCGGCCACGACCGGACCCATAACGTGGTGCGCTCCACACCGGCCGTGCTGGTCCGCTAGTAGCGCCACGCCCGATCGTTGCTTCTCTGCGGGCTACGTAACGGCTGGATCACCGCGCACACCACCGCCGCAGAGGCGTCTTCAGGATCAATAGCGGTGTCCCAGGCATACGCAGCCGCACTCCTCGATGGGCGTCTGCGAACGCGCCCTGAGGGGTTCGCTTAGCGGCGCGCAGGTGCGATACGCTGTCGTGGCTTCACGCGGGGTGTGGCGCAGCTTGGTAGCGTGCTTCGTTCGGGACGAAGAGGTCGTGGGTTCGAATCCCGCCACCCCGACTTTGAGAGTGGCGACCTGTCGGTGGCCTCGCAAGGGCCCGGTTGAGCGGTCGGGCCGAATCTCGAGCTCGTCAAAGCTCTTCAGTCTGACTTCACCGCTCAGCAGACACCGTCGCTTGAGTGTTGCGGTTGCGCAGAATCACGATCTCGACGACGACGTAGATCACCAGCGAGACGATCACCGCTCCGATGATGGCCGGATAATGGCCGGCGAGGCCATCGGCTGAGAGCTGCCGGATCAGGATTCCGATGTACGCCCAGATGAGTACCAGACCGTAGGCGACGTCGCGGTTGCGCAACATGGTGGCGGTGCCGATCGCCATGGCGATGAGCACGATGATCACCGCCCAGGCGGAGGCCGACAGGCCGAATCCGTCCCACTTCACGCTGACCAGCAGCACGGTGATGTTCGCGACGACGGCCACCGTCGTCCAGCCGAAGTAGACACTGAACGGCACACCGATGAACCAACGCCTGCGGCCGGTGAGATGTACCCGCCGCAACGCGGTGGTGATAAGCGCGAGACACACCAGGATCACCACGATCAGCACCACCGACAACGGGATGTTGTCGTAGTGCCAGGCGAACACCCACGCGGTATTGGCCAGTGAAGAGATCGCGAAGAGCGCACCCACCCGGTTCAGCAGCGCGCTCTGCTCGGCGGTGTCCGGGGAGTCGCGAAATAGTCCAAGTTGGTAGAGGACGTGTGCGCCGAGCAGCAGGTAGATCACTCCCCAGATGGAGAACGTCAGACCGGCCGGGGTGAAAAGGCTGGGGTAGGAGTCCGACACATCGCCGGTGCGCCGACCGTTCAGGGGCAGCGCGTTAGCGAGGACGTTCATCGTGACCATGGCCAGGTAGGTCAGCACCACCAGCGCCTTCACTGTTCCACGGTTGCTGTTTGTGCTCATGTCGTGCTCCCGCCAAGTGACCTAAAGCCGATCCTTAACCGCAGCCGAGAGCCTGGCGCCATCGGCCTTGCCTTCCGCGATCGCGGTGGCCGCCTTCATAACCAGCCCCATGTCCTTGACTGAGGGCCGCGCACCAAGTTGCTCGGCGACTTGAGCGAGTGCCGTATCGACGACATCAGCCACCTCGGCGTCGGTCAACGGCGTGGGGAGGTATTCATCGATGATCCGGCCCTCGGCGTGCTCCTCGGCGGCCAGTTCGCCGCGGCCGTTCTGGGTGTAGATCTCGGCGGCCTCGCTGCGCTTCCTGGCCTCTCGGGCCAACACCTTGAGAACCTCGTCATCGGTGAGCTCTCGGGCCTGCTTTCCGGAAACCTCCTCGGTCTGGACCGCCGCCAGCATCATGCGCAAAGTGGCTGTGCGCAGTTTGTCCTGGCTCTTCATCGCGTCAGTGAGGTCGGACCGGAGCTGTGCTTTCAGTTCAGACATAGCAACCAACCCTACGCGACGATGATTGTCTGTCATGGCGGCTGCAACGTCGCGGTGAATGCCGCTTCAGGTTGCTTGATCGGACCAGGCCATGAGACTTTCCCACATTGGTACCCAGCCCTTGTATTGCCGTGTTTCCTCACTTGTCGTCTGCAATGTCTGGCCCAGATGCTTCCGAAAATCTGGATAGCGCCGATCCAAACTGCTGAGGGAATCGCGGTAGGTCCGAATCGTAAAGAGGATGTCGCCGGACTCGTGAAGTTTCCATAGTGTCTGACGCTCGGTTCGGAAATACATCACGTCACCGAACTCCGCCACGCTCAACTCCGGTCGGACGCGGGCTTTGCGTCCGGTGGCCGAAGGCTGGAATAGCTCCGGACTGTCCATAACGGTCCAGTTGAGCCGCCACACGGGTCGATCCGAACTCATCTTTGCGAACATGGCATCAGTGGCGTATCCGATCCGGTCCTCGTAGTGCGGCACCGGGTCGTGGATGCCGTGCATGTCTGCGCCAATTTTCGAAGCCAAGTCCCATCGACTGGGAAAACACACCGAGGCTGCGGTCAGAACCCATTGTCCGTGTTGCGGACTCATGACTGCCAGGTCCTCTTGGATCAATAGACTCGCTTCCTCCAGTGGATGCCGGGAACCGTCGATTTCAATTCTTGTGGGGAACCTGTCCGGAAAGTGTCCCGGGAGGTACTCGATCAGCTTTGCCAGAACTTCCTCAGAGCCTTTGAGGCCTTCGGGGAGTGCGGCAAAAACCTCAGATCTTCTGTTTCCGAGCAACTCGCGCTTCTCGGCCAGTGCTGTTTCAAAATGCTCGTCAATCTCAATCCATTGGTCCGGGTCCATCCTTCTTAAACCCAGAGACACCGTGAACGGTTGGCCCTTGACTGGAACGTAAGTCACGCTTTGTCTCTCCCAAAGATTCGCCGCATCCCGGTGAGAGTCGTCAGGCGCTGATCCAGTTTCCGTGGAAGCCGTAGGGAACCCGGCGCGGCAGCTCGATGCGAGCTACCGGGTCGCCGGCGAAGTCGGATGCATCCAGGATCACCAGCTCGCTTCCGTTACGGGCCGGGTCGTAGACGTAGACCAGATACCAGCCATTGCTTTCGTCGGCCGGACCGGTTGGCGACGGCACGAAGACAGCTTCTCCCGGCCCGCCCGGCGCATCGGGTGTGCCGAAGTCATGCTGCACCGCATTACCGGTCTGGAGGTCGTAGCGCACCAGGCTGGCATCGCCCACCGACACCGCATAGCGCGCGGGCAGGCCGGCGAGGCGGTCGTCGATGCGAGGGAATTCCACCGCACGATCATCAAGTTGACGTTCGGCAACGGTGCCGGACTCGAGGTTAATGGTCCAGCTATGCAACATCGCCCTGTCGGCGAATCCGCCGTCGCTGCGCCACAACTCTGGATAACGGACAACTTGCAGCACAATAGATTTGCCGTCATCGTAGGCGTTCGCGACGTGGAACACGTAGCACGGGTCGATATCGAACCACCGCACCGTCCCGAACGGGTCATCGCGGCGCAGGACCCCGAGCCGGGCCCCGTAGTCGTCCTCCCAGCGGTAAGGCATATCTCCGCTGCCGCTGACCGCGATATCGATGTTGAACACGATGGGCAGATCCATGAAGATGATGTGCTCGGCGGTCATCGCAAAGTCGTGCATCATCGTCAAAGCCTCAACCTCTACGGGCCGATTGACGGTGAGCTCACCATTGGCGTCGACCCGGTGATAGGTGACGTGCGGACTGAACAGGTTGCCGTACCCGAAGAAGTGCAGCTCGCCCGTGGTCGGGCAGATCTTCGGGTGAGCGGTCATCGCATCGTTGAGCTTGCCGTCGAAGTCGTAGCAGCCGACTGTCTCGAGGTCTTTGGTGACCTCGTAGGGCAGCGAGGACTCGACCAATGCCAGCGTCTTCCCGGCGTGGTTGACGATGTGGGTGTTGGACACCGCCGAGCGCAGGTTACGACTGCCGTCCCCGTTGTAGATCGGAAACGGAGTTTCAAAACTCTCGGTACGCACCCAGCGATTTCGGTACCACTTCGCGGCACCGCCTTCGATGCGCACACCATGCAGCATTCCGTCGCCGAAGAACCAGTGCCCGGTGGGCTGGCGCGGGTTGGGGCCGTTACGCAGATACCAACCGTCGAGCTCGGGTGGGATAGCACCATGTACCGGCAGGTCATACTCGGTGAGCTCGTCGGGAACGGGCGCGTAGTTCCCCCGCTGGAAGAACTGGCCGGTGTCGGGCAGGTTGGCGGAGTCCGCTGCGATGTCGGTCATGGGCACCACTCTGTCATTTTTTGGCGTGGTTTTCTGCGCTCTGCGCACGAAACCGCTCCCTGTCAGCTAGACGTCCACCCAGTCCAGAGTCCGCTGAACCGCTTTGCGCCAGCCGGCATATCCGGCCTCCCGCTGTTTTTCGGTCCATGAGGGCTTCCACCGGCGATCCTCCTGCCAGTTGGCCCGGAGGTCTTCAGGATCCGACCAGTAGCCGACTGCCAATCCGGCGCCGTAGGCCGCACCCAGGGCCGTGGTCTCCGGCACCTTCGGGCGCACGACGTCCACCCCGAGCACGTCAGCCTGAATCTGCATACACAGCTCATTGAGCGTGACCCCGCCATCGACCTTGAGCACCTCCAGCGGCACGCCTGAGTCGGCCGCCATGGCATCGACCACATCGCGGCTTTGATAGCAGATCGCTTCCAGCGTCGCCCGGGCGATGTGGGCGTTGGAGTTGAACCTCGACAACCCGACGATCGCCCCGCGCGCATCGGAACGCCAATATGGCGCGAACAGGCCGGAGAAGGCAGGCACGAAATAGACGCCGCCGTTGTCCTCAACCTGGGCGGCCAGGGTCTCACTGTCCGCTGCGCCGCTGATGATGCCGAGCTGGTCACGCAGCCACTGCACCGCTGATCCGGTCACCGCGATCGAACCCTCAAGGGCGTACACCGGTTTGGCAGCGCCAAACTGATAGCAGACCGTGGTCAACAGGCCGTTCTTGCTGCGGACGATTTTCTCGCCGGTGTTGAGCAAGAGGAAGTTTCCGGTGCCGTAGGTGTTCTTGGCCTCGCCGGGCTTCAGGCAGACCTGACCCACCATCGCCGCCTGCTGGTCGCCGAGGATGGCCGTCACCGGCACCTCCCCGCCCATCGGGCCGTCCGCCCGTGTCACCGCGTACGGATTCGGCGAGGACGACGGCCGGATCTGCGGCAACATCTGGCGTGGAATCCCGAAGAACGACAACAGTTCGTCGTCCCAGTCCAGGGTCTCGAGATCCATCAGCATCGTGCGACTGGCGTTGGTGGGGTCGGTAACGTGCACTCCCCCGGCCGGGCCGCCGGTGATGTTCCACAGCACCCAGACGTCGGGTGTGCCGAACAACGCATCGCCGCGTTCCGCATCGGCGCGCACTCCCTCGACGTTCTCCAAAATCCACTGCAACTTGCCGCCGGAGAAATAGGTCGCCGGCGGCAGGCCTGCCTTGCGCCGGATCACGTCACCGCGGCCGTCGCGATCCAGTGCGGCGGCGATCTGGTCAGTGCGGGTGTCCTGCCAGACGATCGCGTTGTAGTAGGGCTGGCCGGTCTTGCGGTTCCACACGATCGTGGTCTCGCGCTGGTTAGTGATGCCCAGGGCGACCAGGTCGCCTGCCTTCAGATTGGTGTTGTTGAGCGCTGACGTCACCACCGTCTGGGTGTTTCCCCAGATCTCGGTCGGGTTGTGCTCGACCCAACCGGCCCGCGGCAGGATCTGTGCGTGCTCAAGCTGGTGGCGTCCGACCTCCAGACCGTTGTGGTCAAAGATCATGCAACGGGTGCTGGTGGTGCCTTGATCGATGGCGGCGACGAAGTGGGCCACGGTGCTCCTTGGAGGATCGACGCGTACGAACTGTCCTGGGAGTCTGCCACCGCCAATGACAGTTCATGTGGGAAAACCGACCCCTAACGCGGATTTGCTTGCGGGACCGCCGCTGAACCTGTTGCATCGTCGGCGTGGGAGAACAAGTAACGAATGCCACCTACAGCCGCAAACAGCGGCAGGAATACCGGCATAAGGTTCAGCTCTGCCTGGACGTACTCGAAACCATGCTGGCGGAGTCGAGCTTCGAGTTCGACCAGCCGCTCACCGGCATGGAGATCGAGTGCAACCTGGTCGATGCCGAATATCAACCGGCGATGTCGAACCAGGAGGTGCTCGCCGCCATCGCCGATCCGGCCTATCAGACCGAGTTGGGCGCCTACAACATCGAATTCAACGTTCCGCCCCGTCCGATAGCCGACCGCGCCGCGCTGGAGTTGGAGTCGGAGGTCCGGGCCAGTCTCAACGCCGCCGAGAGCAAGGCCGGAGCCGACGGCTCACACATTGTGATGATCGGGATCCTGCCCACCCTGATGCCCGAAGACCTGACGGGCAGCTGGATGAGCCCGTCGATGCGCTATCAGGCTCTCAACGACTCCATCTTCACCGCCCGGGGCGAGGACATCCTCATCGATATCACCGGGGCGGACCGGTTGAGCATCCACGCCGAATCCATCGCTCCGGAATCGGCCTGCACCAGCATGCAGCTCCATCTGCAGGTCTCACCCGCCGACTTTGCCAACAACTGGAACGCCGCCCAGGTTCTGGCCGGACCGCAATTGGCGCTCGGGGCCAACTCACCGTATTTCTTCGGCCGCCAACTCTGGGCCGAGACCCGCATCGAGCTCTTCACTCAAGCCACCGACACCCGGCCTGATGAGCTCAAGGCTCAGGGCGTGCGGCCACGGGTGTGGTTCGGCGAGCGATGGATCACGTCGATCTTCGATCTTTTTGAGGAGAACGTCCGGTACTTCCCGTCGCTACTACCCGAGATGTCCGACGAGGACCCAGTGGCCGAACTGGCCGCCGGACGCACCCCCCTGCTGGCGGAACTGCGCCTGCACAACGGCACCGTGTACCGCTGGAACCGACCGGTTTACGACGTCGCGAACGGCCGTCCCCATCTGCGTGTCGAGAATCGAGTGCTACCCGCCGGACCGACCGTCGTTGACATGATGGCGAATGCAGCCTTCTATTACGGCCTGCTGCGGACTATTTCCGAAGATGACCGGCCGCTGTGGACCAAGATGAGTTTCTCTGCCGCACATGACAATTTCAACGAAGCCGCACGAAACGGAATGTCAGCCCGGCTCTATTGGCCGGGTCTGGGTGAAGTGACACCTGACGAGTTAGTGCTGCGTCACCTGCTGCCGATGGCTGACGACGGACTGCGCCGCTGGCGCGTGGCCCCGGAGGTGCGGGACCGCTACCTCGGTGTCATCGAGGGACGCGCCAAGAACTGTCAGAACGGCGCGGCATGGCAGACGGCGACAGTGCACGCGCTGCAGCAGCGGGGTATGGACCGACCGAGGGCGCTAGCCGAAATGCTGCGCCGGTATTGCGAATTGATGCACAGCAACGAGCCGGTACATACCTGGGAGTTGATCCGCTAGCCCGGCAACGGCCCCTCAGACCTTGGCAGACAGCATGACGTCGATATTGCCGCGGGTGGCCTTGGAATACGGGCACACCTGATGCGCTTTGGCCATCAACTCGTCGGCCTCTCGCTGCCCCAACCCCGGCAGGTAGCCGATCATGTGGGCGTTGATGCCGTATCCGCCTTCGGTGTCCTTGCCGAAACCGACCTGTGCGGTGACCCCGGTGGCACTATCGAGCTGCACGCCGTCGGTGCGGGCCACCAACAGCAGTGCACCCAGGAAGCAGGTGGCGTAGCCGGCGGCGAAAAGTTGCTCCGGGTTGGTGCCCTCACCACTGCCACCAGCGGCCTTGGGCGGGCGGGTGTCCAGGTCGATCCGATCATCGGAGGATTTGACGTGACCGTCGCGGCCACCGCCGGAGGCCGTTGCTTCTGCTACGTAAACAACATCGATGCTCATGGTTCCGATCATGCCAGCCAGGCACTGGCCGGCATGATCGGAACCACCACGAATTAGGGACGCGGAGGCGGCGGGGGCAACTGCGGCGGGCTCTCCGGTCGCATGCCCGGGCCCATTGAGTCAGGCGCGTCCGGACGCATTCCGGGACCCATGTCTGAACGACCCGGTCCCATCGGACCACCAGGTCGCATACCGGGCATCATCGGCTCCATGCGGGGACCCATCTCGCTATGCCCCCTTTGCTGCCAGCCGTGCCCGCCACCGCTATGCCGGCCGAGTGCGAGGCCGGTGAAGAAAATGGCGCCGACGATGAATACCACGCCGGCGACGATCGCCACCCAGGCAGCGGCCTGATAAACGCGGGGCGACCGGGGTGTGTGCGGGAGTGGGACGGGCGTGGTCTCGGGTTCTTGCTCAAGTGTTTCAGTCATAGGGCCATCCTGGCGGCCGCGGTATAGCGCCGGATGGGTGGCGGTTATGAACCCGCTGTGAATGACGAGCGGCGGTTCAGGCTCCCAGTTGGGCGGCCAGCAGCTCAGCGATCTGGATGGTATTGAGCGCGGCCCCTTTTCGGAGATTGTCCCCCGAAATGAACAGCGCAAGCCCACGACCGTCAGATACCCCGGGGTCTTGGCGGATCCGGCCGACGAGGGAGTCATCGGCACCCGCTGCGGCAAGCGGAGTCGGCACTTCGACCAGCGTGACACCTGGTGCTTCGGCGAGGATGTCGCGGGCACGCTGCGGTGAGACCGGTCGGGAGAATTCGGCGTTGATCGACAGCGAGTGCCCGGTGAACACCGGCACCCGCACACAGGTTCCGCTGACGGCCAGGTCCGGGATACCCAGGATCTTGCGACTCTCGTAACGCAGTTTCTGGTCCTCATCGGTCTCCCCGGACCCATCGTCAACCAGCGCACCGGCAAGGGGAACCACATTGAAGGCGATCGGAGCCACGTACTTGTTCGGAGCGGGAAAGTTCAGCGCGCCGCCGTCGTGCACAAGTTCTTCGATTCCATCGATCACCGCGCGAGCCTGAGTCGCCAACTCCTCGACACCGGCCAGGCCGCTGCCGGAGACCGCCTGGTAGGTGGAGACCACCAGGCGCACCAGTTGCGCCTCATCGTGCAGAGGCTTCAGCACCGGCATTGCAGCCATGGTGGTGCAGTTCGGGTTGGCGATGATCCCCTTGACCAACCGCGCACCGCGCACATCGCGGTCGAAGTTGACCTCGCTGACGACCAATGGAACGTCGGGGTCTTTGCGCCAGGCCGAGGAGTTATCGATCACCGTGACACCGGCGGCCGCGAAACGCGGTGCCTGGACCCGCGACATGGTGGCGCCCGCGGAGAACAGCGCAATGTCCAGACCGCTGGGGTCGGCGGTCTCGGCATCCTCGACCTCGATCCCCTGCCCGCGATAGGTCAGCTTGCGGCCCTGCGAGCGTGACGAAGCGAAGAACCGCACACTGGAAGCGGGAAAGTCGCGCTCCTCCAACAGAGTTCGCATCACCTGGCCGACCTGGCCGGTTGCTCCCACCACTCCGATACTGATCCCCCGGTCGCTTCGCTCCTGCCCGCCGATACTGATCCCCCGGTCGCTTCGCTCCTGCCCGCCGATACTGATCCCCCGGT
>JBMOKE010000052.1:0-15105 GCA_049315425.1 Mycobacterium sp.
TGTTCACGGTTGCGATCTCGGTGTTGACCGGACTGAAAGTAACTTCGGCATTGGCAGGACTGAACACCACTTCGGCATCGGCCGGAACGAGCGACGCCGTCAGCCAAGCCGAACGAGTGACCGCAATGCTCGCCGGCCTAGTGGCACTTGTCTTCTGGGCGATCTTGATGGTGCTGTTGGCCGGGCAGCCGCTGGCCTCCGGATACGGCCGACTTGGGCTGGTTACGGCTGCCGCACTGCTCGCCGGCCTCATCTTCGACTGGCGCGGGCATGCGTCGGCGTTCAATGCCGTGACAGCGATCACCGCGCTGGCCGCAGTCTCGGCCATGGCCGTCCAGATCGCACCCCGGCTGCTCCCGTTTTGGTCGGCGGTGTGCTGTTACTACGACATTGCAACCAACACCCGTTTCCTCAGGACCGGCAGTGGTGAGACCGTCTCTCAACTCCTGCTGATTCTCGGCTATGAACTTCCCGGCGCCCCGGATCCGCTGCGGATGCTGACATTCTGGCGTTTCGACACCTTCCTGAGTGTGGGTGGATTGCTGTTGGCCGCCCTCTACCTCGTCGGAATGGTTCGTCTGCGCCGCCGCGGTGACCCGTGGCCGGTCGGACGCACGGTGTCCTGGCTGGCGGGCTGTGTGGCACTGGTGTTCGCGACCGGTTCGGGTGTCCGGGCCTACGGCTCGGCAATGTTCAGCATCCACATGGTCGAGCACATGACGCTGAACATGTTTGTCCCGGTGCTCCTGGTCCTGGGCGCACCGGTGACGTTGGCGTTGCGGGTGTTGCCGAGCGCGGCACCCGGAGCGCCACCGGGTCCCCGGGAATGGATTGTGCGAGCGGTCCATTCGCCGTTCACCGCGTTCCTATCCAATCCGATCACGGCCTTCGCGCTGTTCGTCGGCTCGCTGTATGCGGTGTACTTCACACCGCTGTTCGACGCCCTGGTGCAGTACCACTGGGGCCACGAATTGATGTCGCTGCACTTCCTGCTCACCGGGTACCTGTTCTACTGGGGGATCATCGGCGTCGATCCGGGCCCGCGCCGTCTTCCGTTCATCGGCAGGCTCGCATTGTTGTTCGCGACCATGCCCTTTCACGCATTCTTCGGTATCGCCATGATGACGAAGACAACTGCCGTCGGAGGCAACTACTACTCCACCGTGGCGCTTCCCTGGGTATCGAGCCTCACGGACGATCAGCACCTTGGTGGCGCAATCGCTTGGGGAGCAAGCGAAGTACCCCTCGTCATGGTGGTCATCGCATTGGTGACACAGTGGGCGCGCCAGGACAGACGCACCTCGGCCCGCTCCGATCGCCACTCCGACGCCGGCTATGACGACGATATGGATGCCTACAACAACATGTTGCGCGAGTTGGCCCGTCAGCGCACCAGTGAGTAGTTGCCTTCCTCTGCTAAGGCTTCCTGCACCTCATCATCGGTGAGCGATCGAGATGCCTCGACGTGGACCGCTGAGGCGCCCTTGGGATCGAGGTCGATGTGCACACCCTCGACGCCCGACAGCCCACTCAGTGCCTCCGTGACGTGGTTGACGCAACTCTGGCAATTCAGGCCGGTGACGGAAAACGTTTGGGGCATGGCGTTCTCAACCTTTCGCTGTGGAGATTTCGCGGCCGAACTTTCGCAACCGCAGACTGTTGGACACGACGAAGAACGACGAGAAGGCCATCGCGGCGCCCGCGATCAGCGGGTTGAGCAGTCCGGCGGCGGCAATCGGGATCGCCGCGACGTTGTAGCCGAATGCCCATGCCAGATTCACCCGAATGGTGCGCATCGTCGCCCGCGCCAGGTCGAGGGCCTGTGGCACCGAACGCAAATCGTCGCGCACCAGGATCACGTCGGCCGCCGCGATCGCCACGTCGGTGCCGCGCCCGATCGCCAGGCCGAGATCGGCCGACACCAGCGCGGGACCGTCATTGATACCGTCGCCGACCATCGCCACCACCCGGCCCCGGTCACGCAGTTGCTCAATGACGTCGACCTTGCCTTCGGGCAACACCTCGGCGATGACCTCGTCGATACCGACCTGAGCGGCTACCTCGGCGGCGGCGGTGGCGTTGTCGCCAGTAAGAAGTACGGTGCGCAACCCACGCTGATGGAGTGCGGCGACGGCATCGGCGGCACTGGCCTTCACCGCATCGGCCGCCGCGATCGCCCCGCACACCACGTCATCCACCGCCACCAGGACGACCGTCTGCCCTTGCGACTCAGCGAACCGACGCGCCGACTCAACTGCCAAGGGGACGGTCTTGTCACTCCCAATCCAGGTCGGCCGCCCGACCGCAACCCGGCGCCCGGCCACGGTCCCGATGACCCCGCGGCCAGGGAGCGCCTGGAAATCCTCGACAGCGTTGCGCTCATCGGTGGCCGCCAGGATCGCGGTGGCGAGGGCGTGTTCGGAACCGGATTCCACCGCAGCCGCCACCCCGAGGACCTCTTCGGGCGCCCACCCCGCGGCGGAAGTCACGCTGGTCACGGCGAGATGGCCGGTGGTCAGGGTGCCGGTCTTGTCGAACACGACGGTGTCGACATTCCGAATAGCCTCCAGCGCGCGGTATCCCTTGAGGAAGATGCCCAGCTGTGCGCCGCGGCCGGAGGCCACCATCATCGCCGTCGGAGTCGCAAGCCCTAGCGCGCACGGACACGCGATGACCAAGACGGCCAGCGCCGCCGAGAATGCCTTGTCTGACCCGGCGCCGGAGATCAGCCAGCCGGTGGCGGTCAGCGCCGCGATGACGAAGACCGCCGGTACGAAGACGCCGGCGATCCGGTCAGCCAGGCGTTGGGCATCGGCTTTGTCTGCTTGCGCCTCCTCAACCAGACGCACCATGCCCGCGAAGTGGGTGTCGGAGCCGACGGCGCCGGCCTCCACGATCAGGCGGCCATCGAGCACAACGGTCCCGCCGATCACGCCGGAACCGGGCTCTGCCCGAACCGGTTTCGACTCACCGGTCATCGCGCTCATATCGACGGCGGCGCTGCCCTCGGCCACCAGTCCGTCAGCGGCGATCGTCTCACCGGGCCGGACAACGAAACGCTGCTGTTCCTTGAGTTGGTCTGCGGGAAGGACCATTTCGGTTCCGTCGGCGTGCAACACCGTCACGTTCTTGGCGCTCAGTGCTGCCAGGGCGCGCAACGCGCTGCCGGCCTTCGACTTGGCTCGGGCCTCAAAGTAGCGCCCCGCGAGTACGAACACCGTAACGCCGGCGGCCACCTCAAGGTAGATGGCGTCGCTGCTCATCAAGGCCTGCCACACGCCCGTGGTCTGTCGCTGCGGGTGTGCAGAGAAGATGGTGAACAACGACCACAGCGTGGCCGCGATGATCCCGACCGAAATCAGGGTTTCCATCGACGCCATACCGTGCCGCGCGTTGCGCAACGCGACCCGGTGGAAGGGCCAGGCCGCCCACGTGACGATCGGTAGCGCCAGCGCGGTGAGAATCCACTGCCACCCCGCGAACCGCGTCGAGGGCAGAACCGCGAACATCACCGACAGATGCGACAGCGGCACGAACAGCACCGCGGCCACGGCCAGCCGCACCAGCAGCGACCGTGCCACCGCATCGTCGGGATCGGGTCGCTCATCGGCACCGGTGGTGCGCAATTCGGCCTGATAACCGGCTCGCGCCACGACCTCGCACAGGTCGTCGGCAGTTACCACGTTCGCCGCGTCGACGGTGGCCACCCTGGTCGCGTAGTTCACCGACGCCCGGACGCCGTCGAGTTTGTTCAGTCGGGTCTCGACCCGGGCGGCGCAGGCTCCGCACGTCATCCCCGACACGTCCAGTTCCACACGGCGGTGCGGCGGTGCCTCCGTGCCGCCGGCGACGGTCGTGGTCATCGTCCTCCTCGGTGCGCCGCGCAGCCCCGGCACAGACTGGCCACCTGAGACAGTCGGCCCGAGCCCGTGAAAAGTTCCCGGCGTTCATGGCCAAACTACCCGGCACGCCCTTGCCCGGAGGGCAACCCTGATCGCCTACAGTCAGTTCCCGTGACCGACTCCGATCCGTTGACCACCCTGGCACTGGCCGCCGGGCGCGGGGATCGGGCGGCACTCGATGAGTTCATCCGGGCCACCGAACGCGACGTGTGGCGGACCGTGGCCTTCCTGGCCGATCCCGGCATGGCCGATGACCTCACCCAGGAGACCTATCTGCGGGTGATCGGCGCCCTGCCGCGCTTCGCCGGCCGGTCATCGGCGCGCACCTGGCTGCTGTCGATCGCCCGACGCGTCGTCGTCGACCAGATCCGCCGCAATCAGGCTCGACCCAGGACGACCGGCGAGATAGATCTGGACGGACTGCTCGGCGCCTCGCCCGCGACGGCGCGGTTCGAGGACGTCATCGAGATCAGGATGCTGCTCGACGGACTTGAACCCAACCGCCGCGACGCACTGGTGCTCACACAGGTGCTGGGCCTGAGCTATGCCGAGGCTGCGGAGGTCTTCGGATGCCCGCTGGGCACCATCCGATCGCGGGTGGCGCGGGCGCGCGAGGATCTGATCGCCGCCGCGCATCGCGACGACCGCACCGGCTGATAACTACGGGAACCGCCCGCCCATTTCGCGCGACTAGTAGTGCATGGTCACTGTTGAACAGGAACGTGAACCGGGTGAGCGCGAACAACGCCGCGGCGAGGCGGCGATCCTGCGGCGAATCTGGCGCCTGCACTTCTGGGTCGGACTCTTCGCCGCGCCGGCCCTGATCACCCTGGCCTGCACGGGCCTGATCATTCTGTACACCCAGCCGCTGGACCTCTGGCTGCACCGTGATCTGAAGGTCGTCGCGCCGTCCGCGTCGAGTGTGTCCCTCGACACCCAGATCGCCACCGCCCGCGAGCAGGTCGGTTCCGACATGGTGTTCGACGCGGTCACCCCACCAGCGGGGCCGGACGGTTCTACCCAGGTCGACTTCCTGCCCGCCGAGACACCCGAGGTCGGCGAACGCAATGTCACCCAGGTCTTCATCGACCCCTACACCGGCCGCTACCTCGGCCAACGTCGTGAACTCGACGGCCTGGTGGGGTGGGCCAACCAATTGCACCGGGTATTCGGCAACAACGGGCCGACGGTGTCGCTGCCCTCGCTAGGGCACCTGATCGCACCGTCGTCCTACCCGGAAGCCTCGATCAGGGTCGGCATCGGCAACCTCCTGATCGAGATGATGGCGGTATGGGTTCTGGTGCTCGCCGCAAGCGGGATCTATCTGTGGTGGCCGCGTGCCATGGAGAAGGGCAAGCCGCGGCTTGCGGTGCGTTGGGGCAAGGGTGGCCGGATCCGGTGGCGCGACCTGCACGCCACCACCGGCATCCTGCTCTCAGTGGTATTGATCTGCTACATCGTCTCGGGCCTGACCTGGTCGCGCTACTGGGGTGAGAACTGGCGGGCCGTGGCCTCGACCGTGACGCCGTCCACGGAGGTGGATGCGCCGTCGACACCGGCGAAGGTCGGTGATCTGGACCGGATGGGCCGGCGCATCGCCTGGGCGGACAAGGCGGATCCGATCTATGCATCCGCCACGTCGGATGTGACGGCTACGCCGTTGGGCTTCAACGAGATTGACCAGATTGCCAAATCGGAGAATATGATCCCCGGCTACTCCATCATCGGGCCGTCGGATTCCGACGAGGACGGCACACCGGTGTACGGCAGTTACACCGTGGTGAACCACTGGCCGCAGAAGCTCTCCGAACAGCGGACGCTCTATCTCAATCAGTTCAGCGGCCAGACCATCACCAACGCCACTGCCGATCAGGACGGCGCGCTGGCCCGCATCACCAGTTGGGGTGTGAACACACACATGGGCACCCAGTACGGCATCCTCACCCGGATCCTGGCCACACTCGCCTGCCTGGGCGTGCTGACGAGCATCGTGTCGGCAACGGCCATGTGGTGGAAACGCCGCCCCACCGGTGGCGCCGGCCTTCCCGGCAGATCCAGCGACACGCTCCGGGCCAACACCCCGCGCGGTGCTGTGGTCGCAATCGGCGTCATCGCCACCGCGCTGGCAGTGCTCTACCCGTCCTTCGGCGTCACCCTGATCGTGGTGCTCGTCGTCGAGGCGATCGTGGAAAGCCGACAGCGCAGGTCACCAGCGGACGCACTGTGACAGGCTTATTGCCATGACCAAGGAATCAAACGAGCAGCCGGCTAGCTGCAGCAACCCCAACTGCACGTGTTCGCCATGTACCTGCGGCCCCGACTGCAGTTGCGGCCAAGACACCGCCTGCTCCAATCCGAACTGCACCTGCTCGCCGTGCACCTGCGGACCCAACTGCTCCTGCGGAACCTGACCAACGGGTCCTGGGCCGGACCGGTTCGGAAAGGTTCGATATCGAACGGTCAGCCTCGGGGCAACGGCTGCTGCTGGGTGATGCAGTGGATTCCGCCGCCGCGGGCGAACAACGGTCGCGCATCCACCGTCACCACTGTGCGGCCCGGGTACTGCTCGGCGAGGATCGCCACCGCATCAGCGTCATGCGCGTCGCCGAATCCGCACGCGATGATGCCGCCGTTGACAATCAGATGGTTGATATAGCTGTAGTCGACGAATCCCTCGGAGTCGGTCAACGTTGCCGGAGCAGGTATTTCGGTGATTTCCCACGAGCGCCCCGCCGCGTCGGCGCTGGCCTCGATGGCGGCGCGAATCCGCTGACACACTTCGAAGTCGGGATGGGATTCGTCGCGTTGGGTGTGCAATAGCAGTCGGCCGGGCGCGGTGATCGCGGCGACGATATCGACGTGCCCGCGGGTACCGAAGCGCTGCGAGTCCCGGGTCAGCCCCTGTGGCAACCAGATCGCGTGAGTGGTACCGATGGTGCGGGCCAACTCCGCCTCGACATCGGCGCGGGTCATTCCCGGGTTGCGGCCGAGGTCGAGTTGCACGGTGTCGGTGACGAACACCGTGCCCTCACCGTCGACCTGGATGCCTCCGCCCTCGTTGACCATGTCCGAATTGACGACCGGTACCCCGGCCGCCTCGGCGACGAAGCGGGCGATGTGCTGATCGAGATCCCACTGCGCCCACCCCTGGGAACCCCACCCGTTGAACACCCAGTCCACCGCGGCCACCGATCCGTCGGCGGCGTGAACGAACGTCGGCCCGATATCGCGCATCCACGCGTCGTTCAACGGAGCCTCGACGATCTCGATATCCGCTGACAGGTAGCGTTCGGCGATATCGCGCTCTTGTGGATGTACGACCATGGTGACGGGTTCGAATTCGGCCGCCGCGTGGGCCACCGCGGCCCAGGTGGATCGCGCCTCGTCCTGATCGGCAGCAGACTCACCGAGGGTGTACCCGTCACACGGGAAGGCCATCCAGACCCGTTCCTGTGGCGCGTATTCCGCCGGCATCCGGTAGTCGGAAGCTGGAGCATTCATCTGATCGCCTCTCTTAGTGGTGGTGTTCGCGGCGGGGTGGTGCGCCGCTCACCTGTTGCTTCGAATGCTGCGGCGAATGCGAGCAGTGCGTTGTCGTCATAGGCCCGACCGGCGAAGGTCAGTCCGACCGGCATACCGATATCGGCCATCGTTCCCATCGGAACCGTCACGGTCGGGATTCCCAGATGGCGCGGAACCAGATTGCCATTCGCGACCCACACTCCATTGCGCCAACCCAGATCGGCAGACGCGGGGTTGACGTCCATATCGGCGGGACCGACGTCGGCGACGGTCGGGAAGATCACCGCGTCGAGTCCACGCCGGTGCATCCACTCCTCGAAGTCGACCTTGCGGGTGCGCTCCAATCCGCGGAGTCCTTCTTCCAAATGCGGAATGCCGAGGAACGAGTCAATCGGGTTTTCGCGAATGAAGTCCGGGTAGGTATTGATCTCATCGCTACCCTCGCCGAACCCCTGCACCCGGTCCGGTAGCGCGCCGGGATCGTTGACCCAGATCAAACTCCCGTCGACCGCGGCGAGGTTCGGCAGATTCGGATCGCCGTTGGCGCGCAGGAAGTCGTCCCAGGCCCACGCGGACAGATCGAGGATCTCGCGTTCGAGGAACTCAGGACTCACCAGTCCGCGGGTCTTGATCGATGGCACACCGTCGCGGTCATGCTCGTAGTTGGACACCACCGGGAAGTCCACCAGAACGACGTCGGCTCCCGCGGCCACCAGATCGGCTCCCGCCGCGCGGAACAGATCCAGGATCGACTGCCGGGTCTCGATCCGCTGTCCCGTCGCGCCACCGATGCCCAGGCCCTCGCCCACACCCGCCTCCGGGTCGGCATTGACATACATGCGCGGAACCCCGAAACGCTTGCCCGCCAGGGTCCTTCGGGCCGCATCGCGGTCACGTGGAATCAATGCCGGATACGACTTCGGTCGCACGTTGGATGCCGGCCGAATCTTGACCCAGGGCTGCGTCCGCCACAGGTCGCCGCGCGGATTCGGATCGTCGGCCACCAGGACGTCCAACACCTCACACATATCGGCCATCGTGCGGGTGTGCGGAACCACCACATCCATGGTGGGCACCAACGGCCAGTTGCCCCGCACCGAGATCACCCCACGCGATGGCGTGTAGGCGCACAGCGCGTTATTGGTGGCCGGCGCTCGGCCACTGGACCAGGTCTCCTCGCCGAGCCCGAACGCCGCGAAACTCGCCGCCGTCGCGGTACCCGATCCGTTGGATGATCCCGATCCGAAGGCCGAGGTCAAAAAGTCTGCGTTATAGGGACTTTCGGCCCGGCCGTACACACCACGCTGCATACCGCCATTCGCCATCGGCGGCATATTCGTCAGCCCGATGAGGATGGCACCGCCGCCCCGCAGTCGTTCAATCGCGAAGGCATCCGTGTAGGCCACGAGATTGGCGAAGGCATGCGAACCCGCCGCCGCACTCAGACCCTTCGCCAGGTAGCTGTCCTTGGCCGTGTACGGGATGCCGTCCAGTGGTCCGAGTAACTCACCCCGGAAACGGCGTTGGTCGGAAGCTTCGGCCTCGGCCAGAGCGTCGGGATTGAACACGATGACCGAGTTCAAAAGCGGCCCGCCGCGGTCATAGGCATCAATCCGGCGCAGGTAGGACTCGACGAGTTCGACACTGGTCACCCGGCCATCCTCGAGAGCGCGTCGAAGGTCCGCGATACCCGCCTCGGCAACCTCGAATGACCCCACGAACGCCTTACCTCCGATGACCAGTGCGCTAACCAATCATTGGATCACGGTTCGCCCTGCCCGCCCGGGATGATGAGCGGTTGGGCTCAGCGATCTTTGGCGGCAGCCCGGACCGGATCCGCTGCGGATGTGTGAAAATTGAGCAGGCGGGAGGATTGTGACTCCCGTTCACGACGAAGGGGGCCCTCATCCGCGGATACTCATCACCGAGGATCGATCCGGCTATGGCACGACGAGCATTACGCATCGGTGCTGCGCTCATTGCTACGTCGCTTGCCGCGGGTTGTAGCACTGCCGAGCCCAAGCAGGAACCCGGAATGATGACGGCAACCTACCAGGATGCGACAACACCCGCGGCGATCCAGGGCCGGACGCTCATGCAGAACGCGCGCGTATTGGAAGATATGGCCGATTACATCAACGGCTATCTGAAACTGCCGTACGGAATCGAACTCGTGGGATCGCAGTGCGGCGACTCCAACGCCTTCTGGAGCGCGGCGGACAAGAGGATCACCGTCTGCTACGAGTTCGCTGACTTCTTTCTGACCGTGTTCAACACCGACCCCAACGAACACGTCACCGACCCCGCCGAGGCAGCAGTCAATTCGATAATCGCAACCGCGTATCACGAGCTCGGCCATGCGGTCATCTCCATCTATGATCTGCCGGCGACCGGGCGACTGGAAGACGCCTCCGACCAACTCGCCGCCTACATGTGGCTCGTGCCCGATGACAACATCAAGAACGACGCGCCCCAGGTCGTCAAAGATTTCGCCGAGATGTTCAAGCGGTACTCGGCTAACCGCAGGGGTCTGGTCAACGACGACTTCGCCGATGAACACTCGCTGGATCTGACCCGCATGTACAACCTCGCCTGCTGGGTCTACGGAGCGAATCCGGCCGCCAATGCCGACGTGGTGGCCCAGGTCGGGCTTCCGAAACTGCGAGCCGACAGCTGCGAGTTCGAATTCCGGCAGATTTCCAAGGCCTGGAAGGCGCTGCTGGCTCCGTACGTCAAGTAAGGCTCAATGCCTGCTTCGCAACGTGGGGCGGCCACTGTGATGTTCCAGGACACTCGAATCGGGAGCCTCACGAAAACGGCAGGTGAATAGGCCGGGAAAGCCGGTCACAATTTCGCCCACGACCACCGGTAAACCATTAGTCTGCTCACATGAAAATTCCTGCGCTAGGTGCTGTAGCCCTGCTGTCTGTGACCCTGGTCGGTTGTGCCGGCAGTGCCGATAAGTCGGCGCCGTCGACCACCACCACGACTAGTTCAGCGGCGGCCGCGTCTGCAACACCTGCGGCATCGGGGCCCAGCTACACGACTCAAACATTCCCCTGCGGTGGCGACTCATACCCGGCCGACTATCAATGCCAGATTGTCGTGATCGACCCGATCGACCCGACGACGGACGGCTTCAAGGAGACTGTCAAGCAGGTGGTCGGAGAACTCGCCAAGGACAACGGCGGGCCCAACTTCCTGGCGGGGATATGGGATGACCCGGATGCCGCTCAGGTTGCAATCGACTACATAAACAATCCCAACAAGATCCCGTTCGAGGACCAGAAGGCACAGAATCCGGGCTACGAGCAGCACAATATCGCCATTTATCAAGGCGGCCTCCAATGCCCTAGCCAGGGCGCCGCGGCATGCATCCCCAGCAGCAGTGCCGACGCCTTCACCCTGGCCTGGTTTCCCAACGCCGCGGCCACTGCTCCCGACGTCGGTCAATGGTCTGGCAGCGGCGAGACGTGGAAGCCATGACCGAATTGCAGCGGCGACGCTGAGATAGTTTCAGCTCTCCCCCGCGCGCGACGCCAGCCGTAGGATTCCCCTACTTGAGAAGGGGGACGGCAATGACTGAACCCGAGGATTCCCTCGAGGCGGTCCGGTGTTTCGTGACACTGGCGGCTGATCGGGCCGAGATCGGTGACCCCGACGGGACCGTGGCGGCGATAGAAAGGCTGACCGCGGACATCTATGCCAGGCACCCCGACGTACGCGTCCGCAGGGCCGTCTCCTCGGGCTTTGTCGAAATCGCGATCGCCCTGTCCACTGCCGGTGAGCCGGCATCAGCGGTGCGGATCGATGAGCGACTGGCCACCGTGTTCCCCCATGAAAGCGATCCGGCGGTGCGTGTCGACTTGGCGCGCGGATTGCACAATCTGGCTTTGCACCGCGCACAGGCCGGCGACCTATCCGGAGCCATCGATGCCGGACGGCTGCTGCTGGCCACAGATGGCTCCGATAGCAACCCCGATATTCGGGAAGCCGTGGCCCAAGGTCTGCGCAATCTCGCTATCGATCAGGCCGCATCCGGCGACCTCGCCGGCGCCATCGAGACGGGGCAGCGTCTCGTCGACGATTTCAGCGTCGATCAACTACCCGTCGTGCGGGCCGCGGTGTCCGGCGCCATGGTCAACCTCGCCGACAACCTCGCCCAGACCGGCCGCTCATCCGACGCGAAAGCCGCAGTCGAGCGGCTCATCGCGATCTTCGGCGATGACACGGAACCATCGGTACGCCAGTGCGTAGAACGAGCTCAGGCCGATGCGGAAAACCGCCGGAAGGTCCCCCAAACCGAGGACCCACATACCCTTTCGGAGTTCCTGGGAGAATGACGGATATCGACATGGACGCCTGCTCCCTACCTGAAATCTGGCGGGCGGGAGTAAAACCGGGGATACCGCACCCACCCTGCTGTATAAAAATGGCCATGGCTAACTCGAGGTCGACCCGCGGTCGTCGGCCCCGCACTCCGTATGGGTGGTTGAGTGCTGGTGCCGTGGGCGTGGGTGTGTGGGCGGCGTTGGCTGGTGGAGCCGGGGTGGCCAATGCTGAGGGTCCTGCGGCGGACTCGACGAGTTCTGGATCGATGGATCGCGATGTCTCGGCGACGGCCAACAGTGGCGTAGCGCGACGGGCCTCGCGTGCGGCGGCCACCCGGGTGGCGCGCCAGGCTCCGCGGGTGTCGGTGGATGTGTCGGGTTCTCACCCGGCGGTGGTGCCTGCGGTGGCCAATCGGGTCCGCCGCGATCTCGGCGGCCTCGGGCGGGGCGCGTCGCCGACGGTGGCTATCGGTGGTGCTTCGGGGAGCGTGCCGATCGGTGCTGTCGTGGCATCGTCGGGTGCAACCGCTAACCCGATCGCTAGTTTCGTCCGTATCTTCGTTGGTTCGGGCACCGCCGAAAACCCGAATGCAGGCGTCTTGATGGGCAACGGTTACTCCTACACGGCCTACGGCGGCGCCTGCACGACCGGTGCGTGCAATGGCGGTATCGGTGGACTGATCGGTAATGGCGGTGACGGTTTCGCCGGCGGTCACGGCGGTGCGGCCGGATGGTTCGGTTCCGGAGGCAAGGGTGGTGCGGCCACGGCGCTTGGCGGAACCGGTGGCAGGGGTGGGTCCGGTGGGCTGTTCGTGGGCGACGGCGGCCAAGGCGGGTCCGGTGGTCCCGGTGGCGGTGTCGGCGGAGACGGCGGTAGCGCCGGCGTGTTGTCAGTCATGGGCATCGGTGGTACCGGTGGCGTCGGCGGCATCGGTGTCGACGGTGGCCCAGCCGGGAAGTCTGGCTTCGACGGAAGCCCCACCGGCCCGAACGCACTGGGGCTCGCGTGGCCGGCGCGCATCGCACTCGACCTGTTCCTCAACGGCGGGGCGTTACTCGGACTGCAGTCGGGCTACGTCGCAATGTTCGCGCGAGACGGTCAGGTCGTCGACACGGCTACGGCCGGCTACGCGGACATCGCGACGCGTACGCCCATGCAGCTCGATACGCAGTTCCGCATCGCCTCGATGACCAAGCCCATCACCGCGGTCGCAGCGATGATCCTCGTTGAAGAGGGCCGCCTCGGCCTTGACGATCCGGTGGCGCAATACATTCCCGCCGCCGCAGACCTTCGCGTCGCCACGAGCCAGACCGCTCTGCCGGATGGGACGATCCCCAGCGTTCCGCTCGATGAGCCTCTGACAGTTCGCGACCTGCTGAAGTTCGCATCGGGCATCGGCGGAATCGCCACCACGTCGGATCTCGACCGGCTCTGGTTCGGAAACAACCTCTACACCGGCTCGGGCTCACTCGCGCAGCGCGTCGATCGGATTCTCACTGCGCCGCTTTACGAACAACCCGGCGAAGTCTGGCGCTACGGCTGGTCTGCTGACGTACTCGCCCGCGTGGTTGAGGTGGCCGCCGGCGAGCCCTTCGGAGATTTCGTCACCGGGCGGATTATCGATCCGCTCGGTATGACGTCGACCGAATTCCTGACGGCCGAATCCCCGCGCGACCGACTCGCCACCATGTACACCCAGGATTCGGCCGGCCATCTCGTGGCCGTTGATCGACTGGGCGGTGATTCGCTGGACTGGACGCCGGGCGGAAGCGGGCTCGTCTCCACTGCCGGCGACTACATGCGCTTCGCGTTGATGCTCTGGAATCACGGGACGTATCAGGACACGCAGATCCTGAAGCCCGAAACCGTCACCCTCATGACGCGACCTGCCGTGGAATCGGGCGTGCTCATCGATGAGGGCATCGAGGGCCTCGGCTGGGGACTGGGCATGGCGGTGGTGGTTGACGGCGACGCGACCGCCAACTTCGACCGCACCGGCGACTACTGGTGGTCGGGCTTCTATGGCACGACATTCTTCGTCAGCCCCTCGACCGGCCTGGTCGGCGTCGTGCTCAGCCAGAATCAGCCGGGCCCGTACAGTCCGACGCCCTATGTGGTCTATCTCGCGCAGGCACTGGCGTTCTTCGGGCTGTAACGGTCAGATGGTTCCTGGCTCGAGGGCACCCACAGGTTGCCGACGCACACCCTTCCCGACTAAACCGGCGCGCAACTGCACGCCACGGCGGGTAGTCCGTCGGCCAGTTCCGCATGGTCGCTGACGAATTCGTGACGCTTCTGTAGCCGCCACCGATTGCTGAACCTGCCTGCGCGTGCCGGGGTAATGTTTGCTCACTGAGTAATGTTGGGCCGACGCGTGAAGGCAGTGTGCACATGGGTGATCGACGGGTTTTGCTCGGGACAAGCGCGGTTCTGGTCGGGCTGGGATCGGCTCTGATCTCCGGGACGGCGGTTGCTGCCGCCGAGACCGGTGAGGGCGACAGCAAGCCCGACACGTCCGCGTCCGGCAGTGCGTCCTCGGCACCCGCGGCAGCTTCGCGCCGCGCCAACACCCGGACCCGGCCCACCCCGGTCGTGGCCCCGGCCAACAACAACGCAGCTAACGACAACGCGTCTGCCGCGTCGGCCCCCACCGCCACTCGCGGCGTGCGCCTCGGCAACCGAGCCGCGCGGATTCCCGCTGCCCGGGTGAACCCCGAGCCGACCGCCGCGGTGCCCACCGTCATCGATCCGCAACCCGCCGTCGTCGCAGCCGCCGTGGTCGGCCGCGCGATGGCCGCCGCGGCACCGCCGGATCCCACCCCGTTTGAGGCCTCCGCCGCCGCCGATCCGCTTCTGCCCGGCGACACCAACGGGGTGACCGGTGTGCAGGTCGGCCACTCCCGCCTGGAAATCCCGGGCGCCTTCATCGGCAACACTGTCGCCGCCGACTGGTACTTCCCCACCCAGACTGACGGCACCATCGACGCCCAGGGCGTCATCTGGCTGCAGCACGGTTTCGGCGCCTCCAACACGCTCTACTCGGCACTGGCCACCGACCTGGCGCAGCGGACCAATAGCATCGTGGTGGCGCCAACCCTGACGTCACTCCCGTTCACCTTCTCGGGTGGCTGCCTGATCTGCTCCACCTCCCAGCAGGCCGTAGCCGAGGTGTTCCTCGACCCCGATCGCACCGCGTTGGTGACCAGTGCCCAGGACGCCGGCTACAACGGCGACGTCTCCGAACTGCTGGGGGCATTCATGCTGTCCGGGCATTCCGCGGGCGGCGGGTTCGCCACCGCAACAGCCGCCGACTATGTGACCGACGGCTCCGACGCACAGGACGCCGATC
>JBMOKE010000053.1:0-14991 GCA_049315425.1 Mycobacterium sp.
AGATCCGGCCGTGGGTGCCGAACACCTACGTGACCCTGGGCACCGATGGGTTCGGGTTCTCTGACACCCGCCCGGCCGCACGGCGTTACTTCAACACCGATGCCGAGTCGGTGGTGGTGGCGGTGCTCGAGGCCCTGGCCCGGGACGGCGATATCGACCCGTCGGTGGCGGTCGCGGCGGCCCGGGAGTATCGGATCGACGACGTGATGGCGGCGCCGGCGCAGACCTCGGACCCCGGAGTGGCTTAGGCCACGACCATCGGTGTACGAGTGGCGTAGGTAGGCCACGACCATCGGTGTACGAGTGGCGTAGGTAGGCCACGACCCGGTTCGTCAGTCTTTTTGGTGGTTACAGCCAAAAATTGGCGTAGCTTTTAGAGGTGCCCGACAATCTCCAATCTGAGCGGCCCCGCTCACCGATGGAACTGCTCAGCGACGTTCCCGAGCCGACACTGCGCCGGCTCAAGCAGTACTCGGGCCGACTGGCCACCCAGGCGGTACACGTCATGGGTGAACGGCTGCCGTTCTTCGGCGATCTGGAAGCATCCCAGCGAGCCAGTGTGCAGCTGGTCGTGCAGGCTTCCGTGGTCAACTTCGTGGAATGGATGCGCGACCCGTCCAGCGAGGTGGGCTACACCGCCCAGGCCTTCGAATTAGTACCCCAAGACCTGACCCGCAAGATCGCGCTGGCCCAGACCGTCGACATGGTCCGGGTCACGATGGAGTTCTTCGAGGAGGTGGTCCCACTTCTGGCCCGCACCGAGGAGCAGTTGACAGCTCTGACGGTCGGCATCCTGCGCTACAGCCGCGATCTGGCCTTCGCGGCCGCCACCGCCTACGCAGACGCCGCCGAGGCGCGCGGCTCCTGGGATAGCCGGATGGAGGCCAGCGTGGTCGATGCGGTGGTCCGCGGCGACAGCGGCCCGGAGCTGCTGTCGCGTGCGGCGGCGCTGAACTGGGACACCACCGCGCCCACGACCGTGGTGGTCGGCACACCGCCTTCAGGGCGCGAAGACCTGGCCAGCGAGGACATCCGAGAGATCGCGCAGCGGCACGACCGTGCGGCGCTGGCCGACGTGCACGGCACCTGGCTGATCGCGATCATCTCCGGTCCGCTGACACCGACCGACCGGTTCTTCAACGACCTGCTCACCGCTTTTTCCCCGGGCCCGGTCGTGATCGGGCCCACGGCCCCGATGCTCACCGCGGCCTATCACAGCGCCGGCGAGGCGATTTCCGGAATGAACGCGGTAGTCGGCTGGAATGGGGCACCGCGGCCGGTTCCGGCCCGCGAACTGCTGCCCGAGCGCGCGCTGATGGGTGACGCATCAGCCGTGGCGGCCCTGTACAACGAGGTCATGCGACCGCTGGCCGAAGCGGGTCCGGTGCTCGCCGAGACGCTGGACGCCTATATCGACAGCGGCGGCGCAATCGAGGCCTGCGCGCGAAAATTGTTCGTTCATCCAAACACGGTGCGCTACCGCCTCAAGCGGATCGCCGACTTCACCGGACGCGATCCCACAGTGCCCAGAGACGCCTACATCCTGAGAGTTGCCACCACTGTCGGTCGGCTCGATTACCCGACACCGCAGCAGCCCGCCGCCCAGAACAGAGCAAACACCTGGGTGACACAGCTCACCCCGCCCCTGGTCGGGTCTGGCCATCACAGCTCTGACGAGAGCTAGATCGCAGGACGGTCTCGATAACATCGCATCCCCGGGGTGATTTGTAGGTATCCCACAAAAACCTAAGACAAGGTTCATAATCCTTTACACCCCGCAAAACGGCAATCACAGTGTTCTCTTAGAGATGTGATCGCGCTGCTCGCGCCCGGACAGGGCTCCCAGACTCCCGGCATGCTTGCCGAGTGGCTGAACCTCCCCGGCGCAGCCGACCGCATCGACCGTTGGTCGCAGATCAGCGGCCTCGATCTGGCCCGGCTCGGCACCACCGCGACCGCCGAGGAGATCACCGATACTGCGATCACCCAGCCGTTGGTGGTAGCGGCCACGCTCCTGGCCCATTCCTTGCTGGCCGAGCGCGGTCTTCCCGCCGCCGCCGACACCGTCATCGCAGGTCATTCGGTGGGTGAGATCGCCGCCTACGCCATGGCCGGGGTGATCTCCGAGGACGACGCGATCAAGCTCGCTGCGGTGCGCGGCGCCGAAATGGCCAAGGCCTGTGCCGCCGAATCCACCGGCATGTCCGCTGTGCTGGGCGGCGACGAGGACGAGGTGCTCGCGAGGCTCGAAGCGCTCGAGTTGATCCCCGCCAACCGCAACGCCGCAGGCCAGATCGTGGCTGCCGGTGCGGTCACCGCGTTGGAGAAGCTGGCCGAAGACCCTCCTGCCAGCGCCCGGGTGCGCCAGCTGGCCACCGCTGGCGCGTTCCATACCCACTACATGGCCTCGGCGCAGGACGGCTACGCAACCGCAGCCGCCGAGGTCGCCGCGCATGATCCGGCCACCACCCTGCTGTCCAATTTCGACGGCCGGCCGCTGACTTCGGCAGCCGACGCCATGGAAAAGCTCGTCGCGCAGTTGACCCGGCCGGTGCGCTGGGACCTGTGCAACGACACCATCCGAGCGCTCAACATCACGGCGATCATCGAGTTCCCCCCCGCGGGCGCTCTGACCGGTATCGCCAAAAGAGAACTTCGGGGCGTCCCAACGCACGCCGTCAAGACACCCGCAGATCTGGACGGATTGTCGGGGCTCTGACCCGCCGGCACCGATCAGGACAACCACATAAAGAAGCACTATCACCGATTTATCAAGTAACACAACCGATTACCCAGCAACACAACACACGAAGGGAGCCACACTGTGGCCGCCAATCAGGATGAAATCATCGCCGGTCTCGCCGAGATCATCGAAGAGGTCACCGGCATCGAGCCGTCCGAGGTCACCATGGAGAAGTCGTTCGTTGACGACCTCGACATCGACTCGCTGTCAATGGTTGAGATCGCGGTTCAGACCGAGGATAAGTACGGCGTGAAGATTCCCGACGAGGATCTGGCCGGCCTGCGCACCGTCGGAGACGTCGTGGCCTACATCCAGAAGCTTGAGCAGGAGAACCCCGAGGCCGCGGCCGCACTGCGCGACAAGTTCGGTTCAGACAAGTGACCAGGCCTTCCACTGCTAACGGCGGCTTCCCGAATGTCGTGGTGACTGCCGTCGAGGCGACCACGGCGCTCGGTGCTGACATCGACAGCACGTGGAAGGCCCTCTTGGCCGGCGAGAGCGGAATCCGGGTCCTCGAGGACGACTTCATCACCAAATGGGACCTACCGGTACGGATCGGCGGGCATCTCGTCGATCCGGTCGACGACCACATGGGCCGTCTGGACCTGCGACGCATGTCGTATGTCCAGCGGCTGTCGAAGTACCTCGGCATGAAGATGTGGGAGTCGGCCGGCAAGCCGGAGGTCGACTTGGACCGCTTCGCGGTCGTGATCGGAACCGGCCTGGGTGGCGGCGAGAAGATCGTCGAAACCTATGACCTGATGAACGAGGGCGGTATCCGCAAGGTGTCGCCGCTGGCCGTTCAAATGATCATGCCGAACGGTGCGGCCGCAGTCCTCGGTCTCGAACTGGGCGCCCGCGCCGGGGTCATCACCCCGGTGTCGGCCTGCTCATCGGGGTCGGAGGCAATCGCCCACGCCTGGCGACACATCGTCATGGGTGACGCCGACATTGTGGTCTGCGGTGGCGTCGAAGGAACGATCGAGGCGCTGCCGATCGCGGCGTTCTCAATGATGCGCGCGATGTCGACCCGCAACGAGGATCCGACCGCCGCGTCTCGTCCGTTCGACCGCGACCGCGACGGGTTCGTCTTCGGTGAGGCCGGAGCGATGATGATCATCGAGACCGAGGAGCATGCCAAGGCCCGCGGCGCCACACCGTTGGCCCGACTGCTGGGTGCGGGCATCACCTCGGACGCCTTCCACATGGTGGCTCCGGCGTCGGACGGTCTGCGGGCCGGTGGCGCCATGAAGCGGTCGATGGCGACGGCGGGACTTTCGCCTGCGGACATCGATCACGTCAACGCCCACGCGACGTCAACCTCGATCGGCGACGTGGCGGAAGCCAACGCCATCCGGGTCGCCGGTGTGGAGCACGCCCCGGTCTACGCGCCGAAGTCAGCGCTGGGTCACTCGATCGGAGCGGTGGGTGCGCTGGAGTCGATTCTGACGGTGCTCGCCCTGCGTGACGGCGTCATCCCGCCCACGCTGAACTACGAGACGCCCGATCCTGAGATCGACCTGGATGTCGTCGCGGGCGAACCGCGCTACGGCGACTACAAGTACGCGATCAACAACTCGTTCGGATTCGGCGGGCACAACGTCGCACTCGCCTTCGGGCGCTACTAGACCGTCGGGCAGTACCGAGAAGGGAACGAGCCGGGCAATGGCACCGCTAACTACGGGCAACGGTCTCCCCGACGTGGTCGTGACTGGCGTAGCCATGACGACCGCGTTGGCGGTTGACGTTGAGAACACCTGGAAGAAGCTGCTCGACGGACAAAGCGGAATCCGTACGCTCGATGACCCGTTCGTCGAGGAATACAACCTGCCGGTGCGTATCGGCGGACACCTGCTGGAGGACTTCGAGTCCGATCTGGATCGGGTGGAGAAGCGCCGACTGTCGTATCTGCAGAAGATGTCGACCGTGCTGGGCCGGCGGGTCTGGCAAAACGCCGGATCACCCGAGGTCGACACCCAGCGCCTGATGGTGTCGATCGGAACCGGTTTGGGTTCTTCCGAGGAGTTGGTGTTCGCCTATGACGGCCTGCGATCCAGGGGGTTGCGGGCCGTCTCACCGTTGGTCGTGCAGATGTTCATGCCCAACGGCCCGGCCGCGGTCGTCGGGCTTAACCTGGGCGCCAAAGCTGGCGTGTGTACACCTATTTCGGCATGCGCGTCGGGTTCGGAGGCGATCGCCAACGCATGGCGCAATATCGTCTACGGCGAGGCCGATATCGCGGTGTGCGGTGGCGTGGAAACCAAGATCGAGGCGGTACCAATCGCCGCATTCGCTCAGATGCGCATCGTGCTGTCCAATACCAACGACGATCCGGCCGGTGCCTGTCGTCCGTTCGACCGGGACCGCAACGGCTTCGTATTCGGCGAAGGTGCCGCGCTGATGGTCATCGAAACCGAGGAGCACGCCAAGGCTCGCGGCGCCACTATCCTGGCCCGCATCATGGGAGCATCGGTCACCTCGGACGGCCACCACATCGTGGCGCCGGATCCCGATGGCGTACAGGCCGGCCAGGCGATGACCCGGGCAATTCAGCTCGCCGGCCTGCAACCCAGCGACATCGACCACATCAACGCCCATGCAACCGGAACCAATGTCGGTGATGTCGCCGAGGGCAGGGCGATCAACAACGCAATGGGCAGCCATCGGCCCGCGGTCTACGCGCCCAAGTCGGCACTGGGCCACTCGGTGGGAGCCGTCGGCGCCGTGGAAGCCATTCTCACCGTGCTCGCACTGCGCGACGGCGTGGTACCGGCGACACGCAACCTGCACAACCTCGATCCGGAGATCGACTTAGACGTGGTGGCCGGGGAACCCCGGTCGGGTAACTACCAGTACGCGATCAACAACTCGTTCGGATTCGGTGGACACAACGTCGCCATCGCCTTCGGGAAGTACTGAAAACCGAAGAACGAAAAGGCACCCCGCCGATATCCGACGCGCACAAGGAGGTATAGATGACGATCATGGCCCCTGAGGCGGTCGGCGAATCGCTCGACCCGCGTGACCCGTTACTGCGGCTGCGAGCCTTCTTCGACGACGACAGTATCGAACTGCTGCATGAGCGCGACCAATCCGGCATCCTGGCCGCGGCCGGTACTGTCAACGGCCTGCGCACCATTGCGTTCTGCACCGACGGAACCGTCATGGGCGGTGCCATGGGCGTGGACGGCTGCCGCCAGATCGTCAACGCCTACGACCTCGCAATCGAGGAGCAGAGCCCGATCGTCGGAATCTGGCACTCCGGTGGCGCCCGACTGGCCGAGGGTGTCAAGGCACTGCACGCGGTCGGCCTGGTGTTCGAGGCGATGATCCGGGCCTCCGGCTATATCCCGCAGATCTCGCTGGTGGTCGGCTTCGCCGCCGGCGGTGCGGCCTACGGGCCCGCGCTGACCGATGTGGTCGTGATGGCACCGGAGGGCCGAGTGTTCGTCACCGGGCCCGATGTTGTGCGCAGCGTGACCGGCGAGGATGTCGACATGGCCTCCCTCGGCGGGCCGGACACCCACCACCGTAAGTCCGGGGTGTGCCACATCGTCGCCGACGACGAACCCGACGCCTACGCCCGCGGACGCCGGTTGATCGGATTGTTCTGCCAGCAGGGTATTTTCGACCGCGCCAAGGCCGAGGCCGGCGACGTCGATCTGCACGCCCTGCTGCCGGACTCGCCGCGGCGAGCCTATGACGTACATCCACTCGTTGAGGCCCTGCTGGACGCCGACGAACCGTTCGAGGAGTTCCAGTCCAAGTGGGCTCCGTCGATGGTGGTCGGTTTGGGCCGGCTGTCCGGGCGCACTGTCGGCGTACTGGCGAACAATCCCCTGCGTCTTGGCGGCTGCCTGAACTCCGAGAGTGCCGAAAAGGCCGCGCGTTTCGTGCGACTGTGCGATGCGTTCGGGATTCCGCTGGTGGTGATCGTCGATGTGCCCGGTTATCTGCCCGGTGTCGATCAAGAGTGGGGCGGTGTGGTGCGCCGCGGTGCGAAACTGCTGCACGCCTTCGGTGAGGCCTCGGTTCCCCGGGTGACACTGGTGACCCGCAAAATCTATGGCGGAGCCTATATCGCGATGAACTCCCGATCACTGGGCGCGACAAAGGTGTTCGCCTGGCCGGATGCCGAGGTCGCCGTGATGGGCGCCAAGGCGGCCGTGGGAATCTTGCACAAGCGCAAACTCGCTGCCGCACCCGATCACGAGCGTGAAGCACTGCACGAGGAGTTGGCCGACGAGCACGAGCGCATCGCCGGTGGCGTCGACGCCGCCATCGAGATCGGAGTGGTCGACGAGAAGATCGACCCCGCCCACACCCGCAGCAAGCTCACTCAGACCCTGGCCGAAGCACCGGCACGCCGTGGTCGCCACAAGAACATCCCGCTGTAGGCGGCTCTGGCCTGTCAGCCTCTCCCGCGAGCAGACACAAAATCGCACGAGATCGCCGCGATCTGTGCGAGTTTGCGTCTGCTCACCGAGAAAACGTCAGCGCCTCGGCAGCCGCGTCCACCGCGCGCTCCCGGTCCGCGGCGACCAACCCGATACGGGTGCGCCGGTCGAGGATGTCCTCAACATCGAGTGCGCCCTCATGCGTGACGGCGAATTCGAATTCCGCACGCGTCACGTCAATGCCCTCCGCCACCGGCTCAGCCGGGCGCTCACAATGCGCGGCCGCGACCACGTTCCGTGATTCCGCACCGTAGCGAGCCACCAGGGAACTCGGAAGATCTCCGCTGGTTCGAAGAATGCCGCTATTGCGCTGCGTTGCAACGGGATTAGCCGCAGCACCGACCAATGGAAGGTTACGCGTGCGGCATGGCTGCGCCATGAGTCCGCGAGCGGCGATCGCGCGGTCGAGGACATCCTCGGCCATATGCCGGTATTCGGTGAGCTTGCCGCCGACGACACTGAACAGCCCCGATTCGGATTCCAGCACTGCGTGATCGCGGGACAGGTCGGAGGTGCGCCCGCCTCCTTCTCCCTCGATATCGATCAGCGGCCGCAAACCGGCATAGGCGCCGGTGACGTCCGCGGTGGTCAACTCGGTCTGCAACGCGGTGTTGACGGTATCGAGCAGGAAGCCGATCTCGGCCGGGGTCGGCTCCGGCACATCCGGTATCGGACCCGGCGCCTCTTCGTCGGTGAGGCCCAGATAGACCCGGCCGAGTTGAGCCGGAAGGGCGAAGACGAATCGGTTGGTCTCTCCCGGAATCGGAATCGTCAGTGCCGCGGTCGGATTGCCGAACGATGATGCGTCGAACACCAGATGCGTACCGCGGCTGGGCCGCAGGCGAATCGACGAGTCCACCTCCGCGGCCCACACCCCCGTGGCGTTGATCACCACTCGGGCCGCCAGATCCATTGACTCGCCGGTCAACTCGTCGGTGACGCGCACCGAGGTTCCGGTGGCCGCGGAGACACGGGTGCGGGTGAGGATGCGCGCGCCGTGTTGGGCGGCAGTGCGCGCCACAGCCACCACCAGACGGGCGTCGTCGATCAGCTGTCCGTCGTAGGCCAGCAACGCGCCGTCGAGCCCGTCACGGCGCACGGTCGGCGCCATCGCCACAGCCTGCTCTGCGCTGATTCGGCGGGGCCGCGGCAAGATCGACGACCGGGTGCCGGCCAGTGCGCGCAACACATCGCCGGCCTGAAATCCGGTTCGCACCAGCGCCCGCTGAGACCGGCTCATCGACGGCAGCAGCGGCACCAGTTGCGGCATCGCCTTGACCAGATGCGGCGCGTTGACGGACATCAGGATGCCGCGCTCGATCGAGCTGCGGCGGGCGATGCCGACATTGCCGCTGGCCAGGTAGCGCAGACCGCCGTGGGCCAACTTCGAGCTCCATCGGCTGGTGCCGAAGGCGAGATCGTGCTTTTCCAATAGCGCGACAGACAGGCCGCGGCTGGCAGCATCCAGTGCGATGCCAACGCCGGTGATACCGCCACCGATCACGATGACATCTATCCCCGGGCCCGCGCCCAGGGTGCTGAGGTCGGCATTACGGCGGGCTGCGTTCAGAACGGTGAGATCGCTCACGGGCACAGGTATCCGTTCAAAGTGTGGGACAGTTCGACGCTGAGCGCATCGGCATCGAGGATCGGTTCGACGATCTGACCGGACTGGATGGTGGACTGGGCGATCAGCAGCACCATGGCTGCCAGCGCCCGGGGATCTGCTCGGCGCACACTGTTATCGGCCTGGGCTGTGCGAAGTTCCTCGGCAACGACATCAATGAGCATCTGCTGGCTGGTACCCAACCGTTCGGAGATGTAGACCATCGCCAGTTCCGGCGCCGAGCGCAAGACGGTACGGACGAGTTCGTCGCGCCGCAGCCGGCCCGCCACCGCGGTGATCCGCTGCACCAGGGCATCGCGACCCATCCCGTGCATCGGCACCTCGCGCCAGGCTCCGATGATCCGGTCGGTCAACAGTGCGGCCAGAATCGTCCGGGTGTCCGGCCACCGCCGGTACACCGTCGGCCTACTCACCCCGGCCCGACGGGCAATCTCGGCCAGCGTGACACGTCGCACGCCGAAGTCGCCGACACAGCTGGCCGCGGCCGTCAGTATCCGGTCGCCGACATCCACCGACTCGGCGTTACTGATTGACAACATCTGTAATACTGTAATCCATGGTCGATACGGACGCCGGAAATCACCTGCTACCACCGATGGCCTGGGACGGCTGGGGTGACCCGGGGTTGGCCAAACCGCTGTCTGTCGGAATCCGCGCACTGCTCGAGCAGGCACTCGGTGTGACCGGCACCGAAATCGCCGCACCCGGTATCGACGAGGTTCAGCTATCCCCCAGCGCCCTGGCGCCCGATCACCGCGACGGGTTGGCCGCCATCGTCGGCAACGACTACCTGCGCACCGGCGACCGTGATCGCCTGCTCCATGCCGGCGGTAAGTCCACATTGGATCTGTTGCGGCGCAAGCAGATTCGCCAGGATGCTCCCGATGCGGTGGTATTGCCCGGCAGCGAGGACGAAGTTTCCGCGATCCTCGTCTACTGCACCCAGCAGCGCATCGCGGTGGTGCCGTTCGGCGGCGGAACCAGCGTGGTCGGCGGGCTGGACCCGATCCGGGACGGATTCGACACCGTCATCACGCTCGATCTGCGGAGGTTTGACGCCCTGCACTGGCTCGACGAGATCTCGAGCGAGGCCGAACTCGGCGCCGGCGTCACCGGGCCGCAAGCCGAACGTCTGCTCGGTGAGCGCGGTTTCTCCCTCGGGCATTTCCCGCAGAGTTTCCGCTTCGCCAGCATTGGCGGTTTCGCCGCCACTCGGTCCTCCGGTCAGGACTCCGCCGGCTACGGCCGCTTCAACGACATGGTCCGCGGGATGCGGGTGGTGAGCCCGGCGGGTGTGCTGGATCTCGGCCGCGCGCCCGCCTCAGCAGCGGGGCCGGACCTTCGCGAACTGTTCGCCGGGTCCGAGGGTGTATTCGGCATCATCACCCGGGTACGGGTGCGGATTCATCCGGTTCCGACCAGCGTGCGGTACGAGGCGTGGTCGTTCCCGGACTTCGCCACCGGCGCCGACGCCCTGCGCGCTGTCATCCAGACCGGGACCGGACCCACCGTGCTCAGGCTTTCCGACGAGGTGGAGACGGGCGTGAACCTGGCCACCACCGGCAGCATCGGTGAGCAGAGCATCACCGGTGGCTGCTTGGCGATCACGGTATTCGAAGGCACCGCTGACCATGCCCAGAGCCGGCATGACGAGACCCGCGCCCTGCTGTTAGCCCGCGGCGGCACATCCCTGGGCACCGGCCCGGCAAAGGCATGGGAGCACGGCCGTTTCGACGCCCCCTATCTGCGCGACGCACTGCTGTCGGCCGGCGCATTGTGCGAGACCCTGGAGACCGCCACAACGTGGTCGAATCTAGCGGTTCTCAAGGCCGCGGTCACCGAAGCGCTGACGACTGCTCTCGCTGAAAGCGGTACGGCTGCCCTGGTCATGTGCCACATTTCGCATGTGTACCCCACCGGTGCTTCGCTGTATTTCACCGTGGTCGCCGGTCAACACGGCGATGCCGCCGAACAGTGGAATACCGCCAAAGCTGCAGCGGCACAGGCCATCGTCACCGGCGGCGGCACCATCACCCATCACCATGCGGTCGGTGCAGATCACCGACCGTGGATGACTGCCGAGATCGGCGATCTCGGTGTGCAGGTGCTGCGCGCGGTCAAGCAGACTCTGGACCCGGCTGGAATCCTCAACCCGGGCAAGCTCATTCCATGACCGGGATCGGCCGCGTCACGCTGCTGACGAACCCGATGGCGGGCCATGGCAACGCCCCACACGCGGCCGAACGGGCGGTCGCACGATTTCAGGAGTGCGGTGTCGACGTCACGGCGATCGTCGGCCGTGACCCCGCTCATGCCCGCGAACTGGTTGACGATGCACTTGCCCACGGCACCGATGCCCTGGTGGTCGTCGGCGGTGACGGCGTCATCTCACTGGCGCTACAGGCCCTGGCGCACAGCGCTATTCCACTGGGAATAGTCGCAGCCGGCACCGGAAACGACCATGCCCGCGAGTACGGCCTACCGGTCGGCGACCCGGCGGCAGCGGTCGACGTGATCATCGCGGGCCAGACCGAGACCATCGACCTCGGACATATCCGGGGTGCTGACGGCACCGGCACCTGGTTCGGCACGATCGCCGCAACCGGGTTCGACTCGCTGGTCAGCGACCGTGTCAATCGGATGCGCTGGCCACACGGCCGGATGCGCTACAACCTGGCGATCGTTGCCGAGATCTCACAGCTGCGGTTGCTGCCGTTCCGGTTGGTGCTCGACGGCGAACGCGAGATCGTCACCGATCTCACCCTCGCGGCTTTCGGCAACACCCGCAGCTACGGCGGCGGAATGCTGATCTGCCCCAATGCTGACCATGCTGACGGACTACTCGATATCACCATGATCCGATCCGGTTCGCGTACCAGACTCATGCGTCTGTTCCCCACCGTGTTCAAAGGCACCCATGTGGAACTCGACGAGGTGATCACCGACCGTGCCCGCACGATTACCGTCGAGTCCCCGGGAATCAATGCCTATGCCGACGGCGAGTACGCGTGCGCGCTTCCGGTCGAGATCTCAGCGGTGCCCGGCGCACTGAGGATTCTGCGCCCGGCACCCTAGGAGTCGGCGAGGATCCGGGTTCGCGCCGGATCGTAGAACGGCGCCATCTGTAGCCGCGCCGGAAGATCGCCGGACGGGGTGGCAACCGTGAACGACTGCTCGCGTAACCAGTCCCCGGTGACACCGCCGTCATGGGCCACCTGCGCGAGCCCGACCGGACCACCGAGGGTGTGGCCGTAGGCCGCAGCCCGTACATAACCGACCCACTTCCCGTCGATCATGACCGGCTCATTGCCGAACAGGTCAGCGCCCTCGTCGTCCACGAAAAGGTTGACGACCCGGTTTTGCGGAGTGCCCTGAGCCTTGAACTCCAGCAGAGCATCGCGACCCACGAAACCACCCGGCTTATCCCATGCGATGGTGAATCCCAGCCCGGCCTCGATCGGGTTGTCGGTGTTGTCGATATCCACGCCCAGATCCCGGTAGCCCTTCTCCAGGCGCAGGCTCGACATCGCCGCAAGGCCCACCGGGCGGAAACCGAGATCGGCACCGGCGGAGGCTAATTCGTCGTACACACCGGCCGCGTACTCGGTGGGGATGTGCAACTCCCAGCCCAGTTCGCCGAGGTAGGTCACCCGAGCCGCCAGCACCGGCGCATAGCCGACGTGGATCTGCCTGGCCGTCAGATACGGGAATGCGGCATTGGACAGATCAGCATCGGTGAGCCGGGACAGCAGGGTGCGCGATTTCGGTCCCTGCACCGACAGCAGCGTTGTCGCGGAGGTGGTCTCGGTCACCACCACGACCTCGCCGGAGCGGGTTTCGCGGCGGATCATGGGTTCGATACGGCGGTGGATGAGGTCAGAGGTGACGACGAGGAACTTCTCCTCGCCGAGTCGGGTGATCGTCAGATCGGTCGCGATACCGCCTGCACTGTTCAGCCATTGTGTGTAGATCAGCCGTCCGATCTCACGGTCGATGACACTGACCGAGAGCCGATCGAGCACCTTCGCCGCGTCGGGACCCTGGACGAGGAACTTCGCCATCAAGCTCATATCCAGGACGCCGACATCCTCGCGTACCGCACGGTGCTCGCGGCCCACGATGTCGAAGGACGCCTGCCTGGCGAAGTCCAGCGTGCTCTGCGGATGGATTCCATCGGTGTCGTACCACTCGGCGAACTCCCAGCCCACCGAGGCGTTGAAATGCCCGCCAGCCGCCACCAGGCGGTCGTGCAGTACCGACCGGCGCACGTCTCGGGCCGACCCCGGCTTCCAGGCCGGCCAGACCGCGTCCCCGAACAGCACACCGAGTTGCTCGACGGTCCGCTCCGCGCGAAAGCGCCGAGACGTCTCGTGGGTGGCGGCCCGGTCGATCGCGTAGCCGGTGACATCCACCGGTGGGACGCCGTCGACGATCCAGTGCGCCATCACAGTGCCGATGCCACCGCCCATCAGGATGCCCAGCGAGTTCATCCCCGCCGCGACGAAATAGCCGTCCAGTTCAGGCGCGGGTCCCAGCATCGGCCGGATATCCGGCGTGAAGGACTCCGGACCGCAGAAGAACAGCCTGACGCCGACCTCGGACAGCGACGGGATCCGCTCAAGCGCGGTACCCAGATACGGACCCACCCGGTCCCAGTCCGGCGGCATCGTGCCGAAGGCGAAGCTGTCCGGGACACCGTCCAGCGACCACGGCGCACCGACCGGTTCGAACAAACCGACCAGCATGCCGTCGCCTTCGGGCCGGTAATAGCCGTAGCGCTCCGGATCCTCGATCACCGCAAGGTCTTTGTCCATGCCCGGCACGGCATCGGTGATCAGGTAGTAGTGCTCGGCCGCCTGCAGTGGGATGCAGACGTCATTGATCGCGCCGAGTTGCCGAGCCCACATGCCGGCGGCATTCACGACGATCTCGGTCTCGATCCGACCCTGATCGGTCAGCACTGCGGTCACCCGGCCGCGTCTGGTCTCGACACCGGTAACTGTGACGCCTTCGATGACGCGCGTACCAAGAGCTCTGGCGCCCTTGGCCATTGACGTGGCAACGCCGACCGGGTCGGCACGGCCCTCATCGGGAACATAGAACCCGGCCAGCACGTCGGAAGTGTCCAGCAACGGCCACATCTCCTGCAGTTCGCGCGCGCTGATCTCGTGCTCACTGACTCCCATTCCGTGCATCCATGCCGAGGAGCGGCGCAGCGCCTCCAGACGTCGCGGGTTGGTGGCCAGGCTGACGTGACCGACGGGATTGAACCCGGTGGAGTGGCCGGTCTCGGCCTCGAGGCGCTCATAGAGGTCGCGTGAGTACCGGCTGAAGAAGAGCGCAGTCTCATCGGTCATCCCCGCCGAGGTGATCAGGCCGGCGGCGTGCCAAGTCGTTCCTGCCGTGAGTTCGTGCTGTTCGAGTAGGACCACATCCGTCCAGCCCAGGTGCGCCAGGTGATAGGCGATGCTGCAGCCGGTCACACCGCCGCCAATGATGACGACGCGTGCGCGCGCGGGCAACTCCTTGCCGAGAATGCTCACCGAAATCCTTTCACTAACCCTGCTGTCGTTTCAAAACCGCACCGGCCGAAGGCAGTTGCGTACGTGAGCGGTCGACGAAGACCGGCGCGCCCACATCTGTGGACAGCGGACCGGGTTCTGACGGTGACGTGTTGAACAACGTCGCTTCCAGAACGTGCACAAACTCCCGAGGCTGGTCGTTCTGCACGTAGTGGTTCGCGCGCGGCAGCACCCAGAACTCGTTGGCGCCAGGTTTGTTCACCAGGTAGTTATCCCACACATGCGCCGCCACCCGCAGCGGAGCGACGGTATCGCATAGTCCCCAGATCAACGTGGTCTTGATCGGCAGTGCAGCAAGTCTGTCCAGCCACTGCTGCTCGTTCTCGGCACGCTCCACCAGGTATTGAATGGTGCCGTGCATGACCGCCATACCGTCGTTGTATGCAAAGGTGTTTGCCAGCGCGGCGATCGTCGGGTCATCCGGACCCCGTGGTGGGGTGAATGTGCTCTGCCCCAACCCAGCCGCGAACATCTCCGGCGTCATGAAATTCAACGACGGCGCAGTCTGCGGATCCAGCAACTGCCGCTGGTAGTCGGTGAGGTTCGACAACGGCAGAAAGATGTTGCCGTTACTGAGCACCA
>JBMOKE010000054.1:0-14956 GCA_049315425.1 Mycobacterium sp.
GCCAACTCCCCCAGTAGGGGATCCATCTGGGTGGTGTGGCTGGCGCCCTTCGTCTGGAACTTGCGGGCGAACTTCCCTTCCGCCTCGGCGCGGGCGATGATCGCATCCACCTGCTCAGGCGGCCCGCCGATCACGGTCTGGGTCGGCGCGGCGTAGACGCACACTTCAAGGTCGGGGAAGTCGGTGAATACTCCGGTGATCTCGTCAGCCGAGTACTCGACCAGTGCCATCAGGCGGATGTACTCGCCGAAGAGCATCGCCTCGCCCTCACCCATCAGGTGCGACCGCGCGCAGATGGTGCGGGTGGCGTCAGCCAGTGACAGGCCGCCGGCGAAGTATGCCGCAGCGGCCTCGCCCAGTGACTGACCAACCACCGCAGCAGGTTTCGCGCCGTGGTGGCGCAGCAACTCTCCCAGCGCCACCTGGATGGCGAAGATGGTGACCTGGGTGGTCTCGATGCCATAGTCCTGCGCATCGTCGAGAATCAGTTCAACGATCGAGTAGCCGAGCTCGTCCTGGATCAGGGCGTCGACTCTGTTGATCCAGTCGGCAAAGATTTCGTCACGCAGGTAGAGGCTCTTGCCCATCTTGCGGTGCTGGGCACCGAACCCGGCTAGCACCCACACTGGGCCGTTGGTGACCGGACCGTCAGCGCTGTAGACCAGCGGGCTCAACTTACCGTCGGCGATTGCACGCAGGCCCTTCACGGCCTCATCGTGGTCGCGGGCCATCACAACCGCACGGGAGCGACCGTGATTGCGCCGGGACAGCGAGCGACCGATTGACTCCAGTGACGAAGCCCGGCCGGCGGGGCTGTCGATCCAGTCGGCGAGTTCGGCCGCGGTCGCTCTCTTGCGTGAGGTTAAAAACCCTGAAACTGCAAGCGGTACAACGGGAACGGAGATTTCCTCGGCGTCGAGTTCGTCTCTGGCGATCGCCAATAGTCGCAATGCCTCATCGGTGAGACCGGGAGGTTCGGGCTCGGTGACGTCACTATCGTCATAGTCATCCGCGCCATATCCACCACTGTCTTCAGTGTCGATGAACTCGCCGTACTCATCCATCCGGACGCCACCGACGTACACGGCATCGGCCTCAGACGCTGCCGGTTGGTCCAGTTGAGGTTGGGCCTCCGGTTCAGGTTCGATGAGATCTTCGGGCAGTACCTCGCGCAAGACCAAATGTGCGTTGGCGCCGCCGAAACCGAAGCCGGACACACCGGCGATGGCGTGTCCGCTGTAGCGCGGCCAATCGGTGGCGGTCTCGACCACCCGAAGCCGGATGGCGTCGAAGTCGATATAGGGGTTGGGACCGGTGTAGTTGATCGAGGCTGGAATCTTGTTGTGGTGCAACGACAGTGCCACTTTTGCCAGGCTGGCAGCACCGGCGGCTGACTCAAGGTGCCCGACATTGGACTTGACCGCACCGAGCAGTGCGGGTTGATCGGCGTCGCGGCCGCGGCCCACAACACGTCCGAGCGCATCGGCTTCGATCGGGTCGCCCAGGATGGTCCCGGTGCCGTGTGCCTCGATGTAATCGACGGTGCGCGGGTTGATCCCGGCGTCGCGATAGGCCCGGCGGAGCACATCGGCTTGGGCGTCAGGGTTGGGTGCCAGCATGCCGTTGGATCGGCCGTCATGGTTGATCGCGGTGCCGGCGATGACGGCCAGGATCTCGTCGCCGTCGCGGCGGGCGTCGTCGAGTCGCTTGAGTACGAGCATGCCCGCTCCCTCCGAGCGGGCGTAGCCGTCGGCGTCGGCGGAGAACGATTTGATCCGTCCGTCGGGTGCCAGCACGCCGCCGACCTCGTCGAAGCCCAGCGTCACGGCCGGAGTCACCAGGGCGTTCACCCCGCCTGCCACCACGACATCTGCCTCACCGGCCCGCAGCGCCTGAACACCCTGGTGCACGGCCACCAGCGATGACGAACAGGCGGTGTCGACGGCCACCGACGGCCCGCGGAAATCGAAGAAGTAGGAGACGCGGTTGGCGATGATCGAACTTGCGGTGCCGGTGATCGCGTATGGATGCGCGGTGCGCGGATCCATCATCGCCAGGTAGCTGTAATCGTTGGTGGAGCTGCCGACGAACACGCCGACGCTGCGACCCCGCAAACTCGAAGCCGGGATGTGGGCGCCCTCAAGGGCCTCCCAGGTCAGTTCGAGGGCCATCCGCTGTTGCGGATCAAGGTTGTCCGCCTCCATCTTCGACAATGCGAAGAATTCGGCATCAAAACCCTTGAGGTCGGCGAGGTATCCCCCGCGCGTACGGGCTTTGGCGATCCGTTCGGCCAACCGGGGCTCGTCCATGAATTCCGCCCAGCGACCCTCGGGCAGATCGGTGATGGCGTCGCGGCCCTCAAGCAACGCCTCCCACATTGCATCGGGAGTATTCATATCGCCGGGGAACCGGGTCGCCAGACCGACGATCGCGATATCGGCAACGTCACGGGTGCGGGACCAGTCCTCGTCGGGATCTATCGCCTCGAGTTCCGGCTCGCCCTCGACGATCACCGTCGCCAGCGACTCGATCGTCGGATGCCGGAAGGCGACCGTCGCGGTCAGGGTTACCCCGGTCAGATCCTCGATATCGCTCGCCATCGCCACGGCGTCCCGCGACGACAGCCCCAGTTCAACCATCGGAGTGGACTCGTCGACTGAATCGGGTGACTGGCCGGTGGCTTCTGCCACCCAGTTACGCAGCCAGCCGCGCATTTCGGGCACCGACATATCGGTGCGGGCGGGACTCAGTTCCTTTCCGAGTGCGTCAGGGTTCTCGGGTACGACAGGGTTTCCGGGTGCGTCAGGGTTGCCGCGTGCGGCAGCGATCGGTTCGTCGAGTTCCAGGGAGTCGGACGCATCAGACGGGGTAGGTGCGTCAGCCGCGGGGCCTTCGATCGTCATTCCACCTCGTCGGGGAAGGCGTTGGCGATCTTCCCGCTGTGGAGGCTGCCGTCCAAGTACGCCGAGCGGCACGCGCGACGACCGATCTTGCCGCTGGAGGTGCGCGGGATCGCCCCGGCCGGCGTCATCAGCACATCACGCACGGTCACACCATGCCGGACCGCGATCGCCGCGCGAATGGCATCGGCGATCGGCTCGACTTCCATCTTGTGGAAGCCAGCTGCCCGCTCGCCCACAATGACCAACTGCTCGGAGGAGTCATCGGGATTGCGCTTGAGACCCGAGTGAGCATTGTCGAACACCGCGTCGGGCAGTTGGTTGGCCGGCACCGAGAACGCCGCGACAAAACCCGTGCGAACTGCCTTGCTGGACTCTTGGGCGGAGTACTCAAGGTCCTGCGGATAGTGATTGCGGCCATCGATGATGACGAGGTCTTTGACGCGGCCGGTGATATAGAGGTCGCCCTCGTGGTAAGCACCAAGATCTCCGGTGCGCACCCATATCGCGGCGTCATCCGAGCCCTGTGCATGTGACGAATCTGTCCGGGACTTGAGGATGTTCTGGAAGGTCGCGATGGTCTCCTCGGGCTTGTTCCAGTAGCCGGTGCCCATGTTCGGGCCACTGATCCAAATCTCGCCGATCTGCCCGTCGGGCAACTCACTTGCGGTCTCGTAGTCGACGATCACGGCCCACTCCGCCACGCCGATCTTGCCGGCCGACGCCTGGGCTACGGCGTTGGGTGAATCCTCGGGCACCTCAATGAAGCGATTCGCGTTGAGTTCGTCGCGGTCGACGGTAACGATCTTGGGCGATTCACCGGCCGGAGTGGTGGACACGAACAGTGTCGCCTCGGCAAGGCCGTAAGACGGTTTGATGGCTCGGGCAGGAAACCCGAACGGCTCGAACGCCTCGTTGAACCGTCGCACGGTGGCCGCCGAGATCGGCTCACTGCCGTTGAGGATCGCCTTGATGTTGGACAGGTCCAGCGGCGGCTCACCGTCGCGGGGCACGCCGCGTGCCGCTGCATGGTCAAACGCGAAGTTCGGGGCGACCGAGATGACGCCACCCTCGTCTTCGGGCTTACGGGCCATTTCGCGAATCCAGCGGCCTGGCCTACGCACGAACGCTGCCGGCGTCATGAAGGTGAAGAAGTGGCCGATCATCGGCGACAACAGAGCGGTGATGAGGCCCATGTCGTGGAAGAACGGCAGCCAGCTCACGCCGCGGTCGCCTTCCTCTCCCTCGAGTGCCTCGATCACCTGCACCACGTTGGTGGCGAGATTCTGTTCGGTGATCTGCACACCGGTGGGGATTCGGGTGGATCCGGAGGTGTATTGCAGGTAGGCGATGGTCTGGAGATCGACATCCATCTGTACCCAGGCGGCACCGACCTCATCGGGCACCGCATCCACAGCGATGATGCGGGGGCGTTCCTTAGCCGGGCGGGTACGGAAGAACTTGCGAACCCCTTCGGCGGCCTCGGTGGTCGTCAAGATCGCCGACGGCTCACAGTTGTCCAGTACGGCGTGCAGCCGACCGACGTGGCCGGGTTCGGACGGGTCGAACAGCGGAACCGCGATCCGGCCGGCGTACAGCGTTCCGAAGAACGCGATGAGGTACTCCAGGTTCTGCGGACACAGGATCGCCACCCGATCGCCGGGTTGCGTCACCTGTTGCAAACGGGCGGCCACTGCGCGGTTGCGAATACTGAAGTCGGCCCAGCGCAGGTCGTGTGCAACACCATCACGCTCGGTAGAGAAGTCCAGAAAACGGTAGGCGAGCCTGTCGCCGCGCACCTTGGCCCACCGCTCGACATGCTTGACCAGGCTGGCGCCCTCGGGGAAGGTGATCCGTCCGTCCTTGATAAACGGGTTATGGAACGGCATACCACTCTCCTGTCAGAACACATTCCGTGTCGGGCCGCGGTAGGCGGCGGTCCCGCAGAGCGCCGTCGGCGGTCCCCGTCAGACGGGCTTTCATCAGGTCTTATTTACTTCTTAATGTTAGTCCCACTGGTGTGCCGTAGCCAAATCGCATTGCCGTCGGCGCGCCGGACTAACCGTGCGGCGGCCGAGGAGCGTTCTCGATCAGGTCACGCGCCCAATTCAGTGTCCACGACGTCGACGTTTGGCCGTCGAGGTTCCAGAACTCCGGCGTGTTGTACATCGCGTGCACCGGTTGTCCGGCACCACCGGCCAGCACCCCGAGAGTCTCCGGCAGGTTGGTGATGTTGAAGGCGGACTGCGGGGCGGCGCAGATCAGATCGCCGGCCCCGCAGATCTGGTTGGTCCGGTTGTTGAGGGCGCCGAAGCCGCCCGGTCGTGGACCGCTCATCGTCAGACCCAATGCCGACAGGGTCGGAACCTCGGCCAGGGTGATCTCGGCACCCTGACCCGGCGGGTTGGGGCCGATGTCGAGACCTTCACCCGGGTATCGGCGACCGTCGGCGATCAGAGTGACACCCAGGACGAGGTCCTCATCGACTGGACCGCGTCCGTTGCCGATATCGCTGGCCATATCCCCGGCGATCACCGCGCCCTGGGAGAAACCGACCAGCACGAAACTGGTCAACGGGCAGCGGTCATTCATCGCGGTCATTGCCGCAACAGCGGCCCGGGTGCCCTCAGCGCGACTGTCGTTATAGGACGTCTGCTTGTCCGCTGACAACGGATTGTGGAACTGGGCGATGTACGGGACGGTGTAGACCTCGACCCGGTCGCGGCCGAACTGTTCCGTGATTGGTCCGGTTACGCTGCGCAGCAACGCGATTGGGAACTGTGTCGGGTTGAGCGGATCATCGGTCGGCGACGACTCCCAGGTCCCCGGGATTGCGATCATGTCCACATCGGGGCAACTGGCGTCCTGGAATGCGGGGCGCGGCTTGTATCCGGGCTGGCCGGTGGGTGGCACGGCGGTTGGCGGGATAGCCGTCGTGGCCGGTTCGGGCCGACGCACCACTATCACGATGATCGCCACCACCAACGCCACCATGACGGCGACCGCTGCGGCGGCGATCAGGGCGAGAATCCGGTGGCGCCTGCGGCGGTCAGTCTTTCGGGACTTGCGGGCCATATCTCAGCAGAGTCGCTGGCCGGCTATGCGGATGTAGTCGTCGATGGCGGCATCCGCCTGGATGACAGAGGCCGACTGAGGTGCTGAGGCATTGGATTCCGCGACGTCACTGCGAACCATCGGAGCCACATAATCCCGGACCGCCTCGTCGCCCTGCCCGGCGCCACGGGCCTGGCACACATAAGAACCGATACTGAGGGCGCGTAACTCGCTGGAGGGGTGGACACCGGCCGCGGTGAGGTCCTCGAGATACCCGCGTTGGGCCGGAGTCAGGACCAGCTTGCCGGACTGGGGGCCGGCCTCCGTCGTCAAGCCCATGTCAACCCCGTCAGCGGTTCCGGTGGACTGCTGGGACGGCAATGCAACGGTGCTCACCAGATCCGCACCCGAACCGCAGCCCGTGGGCAGCCATGCCACTCCGACGATGACACCTGCGGCCAACAGCGAATGCGGAGGCGCCCCGAGGGTCCACCTACCCCGGGCTGGAAGTTTGCTGAGTGACGCGCCAAACGAGCGTTGCACGGCTCTAGAGTACCGGTTCAACGAAAGTGCACGGACAAATGCGATGTTGCGGATGGTTAACAGTTCCCACCAAATTCCCACGAAAACAGTTCGCTACCCAATGGCCGCCGCGACGTCGCTTGCCAAAGCACCCAGCTCAGCGGACCAACTTCCCCAGTCGTGGTTGCCTGAGACAGGAAAGTCGAAGTGACCGTTGCGTCCGCGGAGGGCCCGGTAGTGCGCATAGAAGGTGCGGTTGCTGCCCTGGGCCTGATCGCAGAAGCCGATCATGGCGGCCGGGTCACTGCAGACCACTGTTTGCGGGCTGTACACCCACAGCCGGGTGTTGTTGTCCACCAGCAGGTTGGCATGCACGTTGGGATCACGGAACTTCCAACGGCCCAGCTGGGGCGCACCCCACATCGCCTCGACGTTCCCGCCGCTGGCGTTGATGCCGGTGGAGATGGCGCCGTTGAGCTGGGTGTTAGACGGGGTCAGAAAACCCGACATTGAGCCGGCATAGCGGTATCGATCGGGATGGAAGGCAGCCATGGTCACCGCGCCCAGGCCGCCCTGGGATGCACCGACGATGCCGTGACCGTATGGCGCAAGACCCTTATTGGCCGCCAGCCAGTCGGGCAGCTCGTCGGCCAGAAAAGTCTCCCATTGCTTGCTGCCGTCGAGTTCCCAGTTGGTGTAGAGGCTGTAGGCGCCGCCGGCCGGAGCAGCCACTGAGAGCCCCTTGCCGCCCAGGGTGCTCATCGCATTTCCCAAGGTCACCCAGTTACTCACATCGGGGCCGGCATTGAACGCATCGAGAAGCACCACAGCGTGTGGGCCACCGCCGGAGAAAGCGACGGGGATATCGCGGCCCATGGCCGCGGACGGGACCATCAGGTACTCGACGCCGGCGGCCGTGGCGGCCGGCGCCATCGCACCCCATCCGCCCAGGGTTACCACCGCGACACACAGGATCCGGAACAGGTTCAGCAGACTGCTCATACCCACCTCACATCGACTCATCCAGATCGCCTATCCGACTGGACGTCGAACCGTAGTGAATCACACCCACCACCGGGCGGTTCCGGTATTGGCGCCGATGGCCGCCACCGGATCAGCCGGCCCGGGTGGCCCGACTGCGTTCATCATCGTCGGTGATTAGGGTCCGGTCGCCGGGAGCCCGGTGTAGGGCGGGCTTTCCGGCGCCGGCTGAGGCAGTCCGCAGCGCACCAGCTCGTACTGGGGTACCCGATCGATCCGGTAGCGGGTGAACTCCAGGGCGTGGTGCAGGTTGCCGATGAATCGGGGCACGCTCATGGGCGCGCGGATCGATTCGAGTTTCTCGACGGTTTGCTGACAGGTAAGCGCGATGCCTGCCTCCCGGATCCAACCCTCATCGAGATACTCGGGGATATAGGGACGTTCCTTGAGCCACGGCCCTTCGGCGACCGCCCAATCCGGGAAGAGGTTCTTGTCATGGCCGATGCGGGCATCCCCCAGACGCGCCGTGTGCGCAGCCAGCGGGTTGACGAGGCCAATCTGGTCGATGACCCTGGTGCTGAGTCCGACGTTCATGCCCACCATGCCGAGGTTGGTGAAAAAGACTGTGTGCGGGGCTATTTCGCGCCGCCAGCTGTCCATCGGAATGCCCGGAGGTGGCGGCGGGGGCGGCAGGGCCGGCACCACGTCCCACACGTCGTAGTTTCCGGACGGCAGGAGAAGCGCGCCGTCCGGGGTGTTGTTGATGGCGACCAGAACCGAGCGTATGCGGGGGTAATCGAGATAGTCGGCGGCGGTCAGCGGGTGCGCGTGTCCAGTGGCCTGGGAATAGAACTCCCGCTCGTCGACGATCCCGGAGTACGTCACGCGGGTGGCGTCAGACCCCATACCCGGTGCGTTGGCGGCCCATAGTGCCCAACCCGCCAGCCCCAGCCACAACGCCGCGGTGGCGCCACCCAGCAGATGCCCCCTGCCCCGTTTGAACAGGTCGAACACGGTGCCATCGGCCACCACAACCGGTATCACCGAAATCGGAGCCAGCAGGCAGAACACCGGCGCCAGCAAAACCCGACCGTGCATGAAGTCGCCGCCCTGCCGTATCCAGTACAGGGCTTGCAACGCGCCGCTGACAAGCATGAAGACGACAACGGCGACCGGACTCTGCACCCATGAGGCCAACCGGGTCTGGTCGACCGTGGCCTCGGCGTGACGACCCCGCCCGGCCGACAGAATCAGCCCCAGCGCAACCAAGAGCACCAGCGGGATCCACAGCGCGTAGGGCGCAGTGAAATTGTTCAGGTAGATCAGTCCTTGGCCCCACTTACTGCCCGAGGCGTCCTTGGCCAACGCAGTCTGCGGCACCAACAGCCCGTAATAACCCATCCGGAAGATCTGGTAACCGACCGGCAGCAGTCCGCCCGCTACCAGGATCAACACCCGGTGTCGCCAATCCCGCACGGCAACGAGCATCATCACCAGCGCCAGTCCGCCGATGAGTGCCAGCTCCGGCCGCACCAGAACACTCAACCCGGCCACGAATGCCAGCGCGGCACTGAACCACGACCGACTCCTGCGGGCCTGCCCCCAGCACACCATCATCCACCACAGCAGACCCAGCCAGGCGGTCACCAGACCGTTTTCCAGACCGGAGGTGGCGAAGTCACGCGCCGGCGGGATGGCGACGTACACCAGTGCGCCGGCCGGCAGGATCAGCGCGCGCCGATCAGAAAGGCTCGGTGCGTGCAGTCGGGCGGTGCCCACCATGACCATCGCGACGCCGGCCACACTCAAACCCAGCGCTAGCGCCAGCGCGACATACTCCAGGCGCATCGGTCCGCCGATCACGCTGCCGAAGTACGTCAGGTAGGTCCACGCGGTAGAGGTGTTTGACTCGATCCGCTCGCCGGGGTTGAACACCGGACCGTTGCCCGCCAACAGGTTTCGGATGGTACGCAGGACGATCAGTCCGTCATCTGCGGTCCAGCGTCGCTGCCACGCGCCCCATGCCCACAACCCGGAGACGACCACCACGGTGGCCCACAAACTGATCCTGGTGAACGCGGTGAAGGGAAACGCCGGCCAGGCCTGACGGCCCGGCCGGGTTGCAAGCGATTCGGTGTGGAGTTCGCCCGGGCTGGCAGCCGGCGGGCTAACCGAGGACGACGGCGGCAATGACGGTTCCGATCCAGGTCAGTGCGAGCAGTTGCAGTACACGGTCGCGCAGGGCGATCTCCTCCGGCTCGCCAGCCAGTCCACCGTCGATGTCCACCGCGTAACGCAGGATGGCGATCGTGAACGGGATCATCGAGATAACGAACCACGATCCGGCTTTGCCGTCTCGCTCAAATGCCCACAGTCCGTAGCAGAGCACCACGGCCGTGGCCGACAGGGTCCAGACGAAAGTCAGGTAGGTGCTGGTGTAACTCTCCAGCGACTTGCGGATCTTGGCGCCGGTGCGCTCGGACAGTTGTAATTCGGCATAGCGCTTGCCGGCCGCCATGAACAGTGACCCGAAGGCCATCACCATCAGGAACCACTGCGACAGCGGGATACCCGCGGCAACACCACCGGCGATCGCGCGGATCAGGAATCCGGACGAAACAATGCAGATATCAAGCACCGCTTGGTGTTTGAGCCCGAAGCAGTACGCCAGCTGGACCACGAGATAGACCGCCATCACCGCGGCGAGATGGGGGGTCAGCCACCACGAGATCGCCAGGCACGCAATCCCGAGCACACTCGCTATCGCGTATGCAAGACCGACCGGCAGCACGCCGGCTGCGATCGGGCGGAACTGTTTGGTCGGATGAGCCCGGTCCGCCTCCACATCTCGTGCGTCGTTGACGAGGTAGATCGCCGAGGCCGCCATGCAGAACACGGCGAACGCAATCGCCACCTTGAATGCCACGTCGCCGAAGTCATAGCTGACGTCGCCGCCGAGGGCAGCCAGCGGTGCGGCCAATACCAAGAGGTTCTTCACCCACTGGCGAGGCCGGATGGCTTTAATGATGGCGGCGAAGATATTGCTCGGCGGACCGGCGACCCGCGCCTCACTCATGATCGCTCACTTGGCGTCTCCTTGTGGGGGCCGGCGAGATGGGTAGCGGTCCGCGCCACGGTGGCGCCGACGATGACCCCGGCGAGCACGTCCGTCGGATAGTGCACGCCAAGCACCAACCGTGACACCGCCATCAACGGCACCAGAGCCAGCGGCAGACGAGACCCGGTGGCACGGCACGCCAGCATAGCCGCGGCTGTGGTGGAAGTCGCGTGTGCCGACGGGAAGCTCAGGGAACTTGGCGTTCCTACTTGGACCGCGATACCGGGGTGATGCGGTCTTTTGCGTCGAACAACCATCTTGATCACGATCGACGCGGCGTGGGCGGCGACCGAACCCACCCCGACGAGAAGCCATTCACGACGGCGCCCCGGCACCAGTAGGGCACCTGCCACGGAGAGGCCGACCCAGCCGGCCGCGTGCTCACCGAAATGAGACATCGCCCGCGCCACTGCTACGACAGGCGGTGCAGACAGCTTCGATTGCACGTCGATCAAGACCGCCACCTCGCCACTCGGCGGGCAAGCGACGTCAGCCACCGACCGACGATTCGTCCAACAGCACCGTCTCCCACTTCTGCTGGCTGGACAGCACCGGCAATGCCTCGCGATAGACCTTGCGCAGGTGGTCGTACTTGCGAGCCAACTGGATGTGCTGGCGCAATGACGCCCGCAGAAGTGCGAACATTTTGGCGCGATCGCGCTGTCGGTAGACCACCCCCCGACCGTCGGCCGTGGTCACTGTGACGCCGTCTACCTTGCACAACAGAAACCAGCGGGCATCCTGAGTGGGCACATTGAGTTGAGGCCGGCGATGGTGCTCCGGGTTCGCTTTGCGGAGTTGGTGAATGACTCCACGCGCGAGCCGTAGACCGATGGCGGGCAGCGCTACCGGAGGTTTGTGGACCTTTGTTCGTCCGCTAGGCGCTGGTAGTCCAGTGGCGCCGGGAACAACAACCGCGTCCGGGTAATTCTGGCGCATCGCGCGAACCTCCGGAAGTGCTGACTCCAGAATCGAGAAGATGTGCTCTGGGCCGGCGAGGAAATCGGCGATTGCCTTGTTCTGGATTGCCACCGTCGAATACTCGAGGCACAGCAGGTGTTTGACGGTTGCCTTCCACGAACTGACCAGCAGACCACGCACCGGTGCGTCCCAGTGCATGGCGGAGACCACCAGTCGGTTCCGCAGGTGGAAGTAGGCCTGCCAGTCGATCGCATCGTCCTTGTCACTCCATGCCATATGCCAGATAGCTGTGCCGGGCATGGTCACTGTGCCGTAGCCATGCTCGCCTGCTCGCAGCCCGTAATCGGCGTCGTCCCACTTAATGAACAACGGCAACGGTTGACCCAGTTCTTCGGCGACCTGGCGCGGAATCATGCACATCCACCAGCCGTTGTAGTCGACATCGATGCGCCGGTGCAGCAGTGCGCTGCGGCCCTCCTCGTCATCACCGGCGAGGGGGTACTTGGCGAAGTCGTGGTCGTAGGCGGTGTGCGGCGCGTTGGTCCACATAAAGTTGGCTCGGTTGATCACCTCACCCATGACATGCAGGTGTGATGGCTCCTGCAGGTTGAGCATCTGGCCGCCGATGAGCGTGGGTGCCTTCGCAAATCGGCTGAGCGCCAACGCACGAAGGATGGAATCCGGTTCGATCCGGATGTCGTCATCCATGAACAGGATCTGTTCGCAGTCGGTGTTCTTCAGTGCCTCGTACATCACCCGGCTGTAACCGCCGGAACCGCCGAGATTCGGCTGGTTGTGGATTGACAACCGGCGCCCGAGTGCGGCCGCGGCGTTCTCGAAGCCAGGGTGTACGACGGCCTTGTCAGTGCCCTGATCGACCACGATGACCGAGCCGACCACCTCATCCACCAAAGGGTCGGAGGTCAGCGCATGTAATGCGTTGACACAGTCGGCGGGCCGGTTGAAGGTCGGAATCCCGACGGCGATATTGGCCCGACCGGGTGCCGGCACCGATGCGAACCAGGCGGCGCTGTGCATGGTGCACTCGGTGTCGGTGGTGATGTCGAACCAGATCCAGCCGCCGTCTTCGAACGGCTCGAGCCCGATCTCGAATTCGGTTGTAGCAGGAGCAGATCCGTCAATGCTGACGATCTGGCCGCCGCCCACACTGATGCGGGCACCGGTGGCCTTTGAGCGGTAGACGTCCACCCGGGCCGCACCGGTCAATTCGACCCGCAGGACCACCGATTCCAACGTCGACCAGCGTCGCCAGTAGCTGGCCGGAAACGCATTGAAGTAGGTGGCGAAGGACACCTCGGACTCGGTGCCGATCTGCAACTCAGTACGGCTGGCGGCATGAGCGCGGCGCGCGTTGGTTTCAGACTCCTCGATGTAGAGCTTGCGCACATCGAGTGGTTCGCCGGGCCGCGGCAGGATTACCCGCGCGAGCAGGCTCACCGCCCGGGACTCACCCGCAACGATCGGCCCGGAGGGGATTTCGCTCATGCTGTACTGCTTCCGTCGGCGTCGGTATCAATCAACGGCGCTCCATCGCGCAGGTGAGGCGCCAGGATGTTGTCGTACATGCTCAGCGCGCTCGCGATCGCCATATGCATGTCCAGGTACTGATAGGTCCCCAGCCTGCCACCGAACAAGACGTTCGCCGCGGAGGTCTCCTCCTTGGCGCGGTTTCGATAGGCAGCGAGCAACTCGCGGTCGGCATCCGTGTTGATCGGATAGTAGGGCTCGTCGTCGGCGTCGGCGAATCGGGAGTACTCGCGCATGATCACTGTCTTGTCATTCGGGTAGTCACGTTCGGGGTGGAAATGACGGAACTCGTGGATGCGGGTGAAGGGCACGTCCGGGTCGTTGTAGTTCATCACCGGCGTGCCCTGGAAATCAGCGCAGTCAAGTACCTCGACCTCGAAGTCCAGGGTGCGCCAGCCGAGCCGTCCGTCGACATAGTCGAAGTAGCGGTCCAGCGGACCGGTGTACACGACCGGTGCCTCCGGGGACGCCGACCGAAGTTCCTCGCGAACGTCGAACCAGTCGGTGTCGGTGCGCACCTCGATCCGGTCGTCGGCAGCCATCTTCTGCAACCAGGCGGTGTAGCCGTCGACCGGCAGACCCTCGTAGGTGTCGTTGAAATAGCGGTTGTCGAAGGTGTATCGGACGGGCAGTCGGCTGATGGTCGAGGCCGGCAATTCCTTGGGATCGGTCTGCCACTGCTTAGCTGTGTAGCCCTTCACGAAGGCCTCGTAGAGCGGGCGGCCGATGAGTGAGATCGCCTTCTCTTCCAGATTCTTCGCATCCGCGGTGTCGATCTCCGCAGCCTGCTCAGCGATCAGCGCACGCGCTTCGTCCGGGCTGTAGTAGCGGCCGAAGAACTGCGAAACCAGGCCCAGCCCCATCGGGAATTGATAGGCCTGCCGGCCATGCATGGCGAATACCCGATGCTGATAGTCGGTGAAGTCGGTGAACTGGCGCGCGTAGTCCCACACCCGTTTGTTAGAAGTGTGGAAGAGATGGGCGCCGTAGCGGTGGATCTCGATGCCGGTCTGCGGTTCCGCTTCGGAGTAGGCGTTGCCGCCGATATGCCCCCGCCGGTCGATGACCAAGACCCGCTTGCCGAGTTGGGTGGCCACTCGTTCAGCGATCGTCAGGCCGAAGAATCCCGAGCCCACGACGATGAGGTCATTGGAGGTCATTGGGTCTCAGGTTATCGGACTCCGGCGGTCCGAACCCCATCGCGAACCGCGGCGTTCCGGGTGAAATTGCCCGCAGACCGCAAGGGCTCAATGTCGCGATTGGCTCACGATTCAGCATCGTCACTCCAGTCACAGGAGCCTCAGACGTACCATCAGAACGTTAGCTTTCGGAGTCGGCATCGGGCCGGATCCGGGACTGGCGAAGAGATTCCACACCGAGGTTCAAAAACTTGAACCTACATAGTTCAGATTGAAGGAGACTCCCGTGCCGAACCGACGTCGACGCAAGATCTCGACAGCCATGAGCGCGGTCGGTGCCCTGGCCGTCGCTACTCCTTTTGCAGCACTTGCCGTGATTGAGCTGTCCCCCAAAACTGCGCTCGAGCACCGCGAATTCACCCGGGCGGCGGTCGTCACCGACCTGCCCAACGAGATCCTGTCCGCGCTGCAGCAGGGGCTGTCGCAGTTTGGAATCAACCTGCCGCCATTGCCGACGGGGCTGAGCCCGGCCGGCGCCCAACCGGTTCAGAGCGGTCCCCTCATTCCCGGTCTGACCTCGCCGGCTCTCACCACCCCCGGCTTGACCACGCCCGGTCTGACCACGCCCGGCCTGACCACCCCCGGCCTGACCACCCCCGGCCTGACCACCCCCGGCCTGACCACCCCCGGCCTGACCACGCCGGCTCTCACCACGCCTGGCCTGACCACCCCCGGCCTGACCACGCCGGCTCTCACCACGCCTGGCCTGACCA
>JBMOKE010000231.1:0-3326 GCA_049315425.1 Mycobacterium sp.
ACATTGCGCGACAACAACATCAAGACGAAGGGCACACCGTTCACGTGGTTCTACGATCCCCCGTGGACGCTGCCATTCCGGCGACGCAATGAGGTGGTTGTCAGCTTGGGCGCCGCCGGTTAGAGGTTGCCGGCGCCGAACAGCTCGAACTGGGTGAGATCGTCCAGCACCGCGGTGGCCGCCGAGAAATCCTGGCCTGTGGAGTAGAGGCTCGGAGTGACGATCACCTGAAGGCCCGCACCCACCGCGGACTCGACACCGTTGCGGGTGTCCTCGAAGGCCAGGCATCGCCCGGCCGGCAGACTGAGCCGCTGCAGCGCAATCCGGAAGACCTCGGGGTCGGGTTTGAGCGCGGTGACGTCCTCACCGCACACGACGGCGTCAAAGGCATCGAGGTCCAGATCGCCGGGGAAGCGTCGCGCGAGCCCCTCCAGGTTGACGCGACTGGTCGTGGTGGCGATGGCCAGGCGCAGATGCGCGGTGCGCGCGTGCCGCAGTAGGTCGGCGACGCCCGGCCGCAGCTCGATCGGGTAATCCGCCATCACCTCGGCGTAATGGCGGTTCTTCGCCTGGTGTAGCCGTGGTGCCAGTTCGGCGATCCGGTCCGCGGTCAGATCCGTGGATTGCGTGAAGAAGTGCTCAATGCGCTGCCGTCCGCCGGTGACCAGCAGCAGGCTGCGGTACAGCGTCTGATCCCATCGGTAGGGCAGTCCCTCGGCGGCAAAGGCGCGGTTGAATGCCTCGCGATGCAGTTCCTCGGTCTCGGCCAGGGTGCCGTCGACGTCGAAGATCAGTGCGTCGGGAACACCCGCGTCAGCCACGGCGGCGCCACGCCTCAACCGCCGTCGGGAAGTCGAAGAGGCTGTCGATGACGACATCGGGTTCCAGGTCCTCGATCGGTCCGTCGCAATAGCCGCCGCGCACCGCGACGGAGAACACGCCGGCGGCGCGCGCCGAGGCCATATCGGCCTCGCTATCGCCAATCATCACCGCGTGGGCAGGTTCGACTCCGACGTGGGACAGCGCGTGCAGCAGCATGTCAGGCTCGGGCTTCGGCGCCAGATCGGACAGCCCCTCCTGATCTCCGAGGATGATCGTGAAGCGGTCGGACAATTCGAAGTGGTCCAGCACGGTGGTAGCGGCCGACTGCAGTTTGTTGGTCACCAGCGCCACAGCACAACCCGCGGCGGCGGCGGTGTCCAGGCAGTCGACCACCCCGGGCAGCAGGGTGGTGCGCCCGGTCAGGTGGCGCGGATAGATCTCCAGCATGCGGCCGATGACAATCTCGAACTCCGCCGGGTCCGGCGTCCTGCCCCTGGCCGCCAAGGCGCGACGCACCAGCACCCGCAGCCCGTGTCCGACCATCGCACGGACATCGGCTTCATCGAAAGGCTTGAGGTCCTCGGAGGTCATCAATTCGCCGACCGCCAGGGTGATATCGGGTACCGAGTCGATCAGTGTTCCGTCCAGGTCGAAAAGGGCTGCGCGGGGCCAGGCCGGATCCACGGTCAGGCCGCCTCCACCCGGGTCACTGGGTGCGGCCCTTCTCGGAATCAAGGCCACCGGAGAACACCCGGCTGCTGCGGAGGTCGCCACCGGTGATGGTGGACAATTCATTGACGCCGATCGGTGACGGGGTGTCGCTGAACAACCGGTTGGCCTGGCGCATCCGGGCCCTGTCGAGGGCATTGCGGATCGACCGGGCGTTGGCGAAATGGGGTTGTGCGCGTCGCAGTGCGATGTACTCGGTCATCGCGGCACGTGCATCATCGTCAAGATGGTAGTTCTGTTCGGCCAGCATTGATTCCGCGATCGACAGCAATTCGGCGTCCTCGTAGTCGGGGAAGTCGATGTGGTGGGCGATCCGTGAGCGGAAACCGGGGTTGGACTGAAAAAATTTGTCCATCCGGTCGGCGTAACCGGCCAGAATCACCACCAGGTCATCGCGTTGGTTCTCCATCACCTGCAGCAGGATCTCGATTGCCTCCTGCCCGTAATCGCGTTCGTTGTCCGGGCGATAGAGGTAGTAGGCCTCGTCAATGAACAGCACCCCGCCCATCGCCTTCTTGAGGATCTCCTTGGTCTTGGGCGCGGTATGCCCGATGTACTGGCCGACCAGATCGTCGCGTGTCACCGAGATCAGGTGCCCCTTGCGGACATAGCCCAGCCGGAACAGGATGTCGGCCATCCGCATGGCGACCGTGGTTTTGCCGGTCCCCGGATTGCCGGTGAAACTCATGTGCAGTGTCGGTGTGGTCTGCGATAAGCCGAGTCGCTGCCGCGCCCGGTCCACGATCAGCAGCGCCGCCGTCTCACGGATGCGCTGTTTGACCGGCTTGAGCCCGATCAGTTCCCGGTCGAGTTGGTCGAGCACCTCAGCGACTCCGGAGTCACGGAAATCCCCGGCGAGGTCGACCGCCGTCAACGGCGACGTTTCTGTCTCGCCTTCAGCCATCAGTATTCGGTGGTCATGGTGATGTTCACCGTCCGACCGCGAACCTCGGTGCGAGTCATCTTGAAGGTCGGTTCCACGGCGGGTCGGTTGACGATGAAGCTGAGCCGGACGGTTTCGAATCCGCGTGTCGAGTCGAACGCATTGATGCGGATATAGGAATCCGGGAAGGCGTCCCGGCAAGCCTTGAGTTCCATCATCACGCCCGCCGCGTCACGCAGGTCGAACATCGGGTTGCCCCACATCTCCCAGTAGGTGTTCCGGGGATGGGGGTCGTCGGTGTACTCGATCCCGATCGCCCATTCATTTCTCAGGCAGTACTCGATCTGAGCTGAGATCTGAGCGTCGTCGAGATCGGGCAGGAATGAGAAGCAGCCCTGAGTAACTCGCATGTCGTGTGCTCCCTGACTTAGAAGGACGTCGAAACCTGCGGAACGTAGTCCGAGGTGTCCGTCGACTCGTAGTTGAATGAAATGTTGCCCCAGGTGTCCAGCGCGGCTTCTACCGGCTTGCACCACTTAGCGACGGAACGAAGGATTTCCGGCCCTTCGTTAAGGATGTCGCGTCCCTCGTTTCGGGCCTGCACCATGGCTTCGAGTGCGACCCGGTTGGCCGTGGCGCCCGCCTGGATGCCCATCGGATGTCCGATCGTGCCGCCGCCGAATTGGAGGACGACGTCGTCGCCGAACAGGTCCAGCAGTTGGTGCATCTGGCCGGCGTGGATGCCGCCGGAGGCGACCGGCATGACCTTTCGCAAGTCCGCCCAGTCCTGCTCGAAGTAAATACCGCGTTGAAGGTCGACCTCGTTCTTCAACTCACGGCAGACGTTGTAGTAGCCCTGCACGGTCATCGGGTCGCCCTCGAGTTTGCCGAC
>JBMOKE010000232.1:0-3312 GCA_049315425.1 Mycobacterium sp.
CTGGGTTATCTTGGATGCCTTATGACGCAATCCCAGCTCACGATGTACACCACGGTGTGGTGCGGCTACTGCAAGCGGCTCAAGGTGGCCATGAAAGCCTCCGGTATCTCCTTCACCGAGGTCGACATTGAGCACGATCCGGCCGCCGCCGAGTACGTGATGAACGTCAACGGCGGTAACCAGACCGTGCCGACGATCGAGTTCCCCGACGGCACCGCCATGACCAACCCGTCGATCGCCGATATCAAGGCCAAGCTCGGGGTCTAGCCCTCCCCTTTTTGCCGCGAGCAGACGCAAACTCGCACAAATCGGGGCCCGCCAGTGCGAGTTTGCGTCTGCTCGGCGGGGAACGGAACACGCATTCAGTCCGACGCGGTCGACTCGTCGCGCTCGCGCCGGAACAGCACCAGCACGATGACGATCGCCGCCACGGGTATGAGCACCATGGTCAGATTCAGCACTTTCGCCGCATCGAGAATGCTTGAGGTGGCCTCGGAGATCACCACCGCAGTGCGCTCGGGATCGGCCACGGGAGCGGCCGACTTCCCGGAGGTGGTCGTCGCGCGGAGAATCTCACCGGCCTGCTCGAGACTGATGCCGGCGGCGGCCAGCTTCGCGCCAGAGTCGCGGACGAACAGGATGATGCCGAATATCGAGAACAGCGCCGCACCGAACCCGTAGAAGGTTCCGCCCACCGACGCCTTGACCGCCGAGACCACGCCACCGAGATTCGCCGGTGCGCTAGACATCATCACCGTGGTCTGCGGTGTCTGCAGGATTGCGCCACCGAGGATCGTCAGCGTGATCACCGCCCCCACAACCACAATCGGTGTGTCGATCCGGAACGACAGCCGCGCCAGCACGCTCGCCGCCAGCACCGCAAGGCCCGCAACGACCACGGCGCAGTTCCCGAAGCGCAATGCGGCGCGGCCCGCGACCACGGCAGCCAACGCGGACACCAGCGTGGCCGGGATGAGGAGCAGCGAGAATTCCCAAGTCGTAAGGTCGCGCACGATGACGAGGTAGAAGGTGACCATGATCAGCGATCCGCCCTGCACCAGATTGTTGGCGGCGCCTGCGCTGACCACGGCGTTGAATCGGGACGAACCGAAAATCCGCATATCCAGCGCCGGATCGTCACAGCGCAGCTCCCACCACACGAACCCGATGCCGGCCAATACGCCGATCAGGATCGGTATCAGTGCCGCGGGGTTCACCCCACTCTGAAACTGGGAGATGCCGTAGGTGACGCCGATGAGTGCGGTGGCCACCAGCAGCAGCCCGGGGATATCGGTCTTGCGGTTCGAACCAGCCGTCTCCGGAACATAGCGGACGGTGATCACCACGACGAGGACAGCGAGGACGGGTGTGACGAGAAGCCCGCTGCGCCAACCGATGTTCTCGGTGAGCAGGCTGCCCACCGTCGGTGGAAACACACCGAAGGCGTAGACCACGGCAAGATACTGGGCGATCGAACGCGCGCGGCGTTCGGGAGGAAAGACCGCATTCATGATGGCCAGCGACAGAGCGCTGAGGAATGCGAACGCCACCCCGATAGAGGCTCTGGCGATCATCAGCACGACGACGTTGGGAGCGACAGCGCCGAGGAGCCCGAAGACGACGGCACCCCAGGCGCCGACGACGAACATCCGCTTCATGCCGTACCTGTCGCCCAGCACGCCCGCGCCGAGCACCGAGGCGGCCAGGGTCAGGGTCGCCAGCGAGGACACAAAGATGTTGGTGCCATTTGAGAAATCCAGGCCATCACGGACGATGGAGATATTGGCCGCCAGGATTCGCAGATCGCCGACCGCGACCGCGGTGCCCAAGCCCATAGCCACGGTCGTCATAACGGCCGCGAACCCGGTGACTTCCTGCTGCGGCACCAGGCGATGTTAGTCCGTGGCCTCCTCAGGCCACCAGCGCGAACGCGGGCGCGTTAACCCACATCTCGGCGTCGCCGAGCAGACCCACTCCGTAGGCAAAGGAGAGGGCGTCGAAGACCCTCTGCACCGCGTCGTCCTCAACCACCATCTCGACGCGGTAGTTCGCCTTGAATCGGTCAGGGCTGCGGAAGCTGCGATACGTTGCCACGTCCACGTCGTCGACGCCGGAGCGGTTAGCACTGATGCGCACCGATGTGACGCCCTTGGGCGGCACTGCTGAGGTCAGGACGCGGTCGGTTACCTGCTCGGCGATGATGGTGATAGTCCTCATGGTGGTGGCTCCTTCGCGGTGAAAGCTGATACCGATCACTCTGCGCGATAGCCCAACCCGCGGGCGTCCTCCGAGCGGGCCCAGTAGCGGACGACGCCGGTGTCCCCCGATCAGCCGACGGTTCTATGTGGGTGGCCGGGTCCCGAGATAGATGGTGGCGGCGGACTTTCCCATAGTCAGGGGGTTGTCGAACCAGACCTGGGTGGCCTCGACGTCGGTGAAGACGGATCCCAGCAGTGCGGTGAAGTCCTCGTCGGGCGGATCGTCAGACCACAGGGCGAAGGTGCCGCCCGATACTAAGTGAGATGACGCCGATCTGAGACCAGAGTGGGTGTAGAAGCCGGCATGCGGGTCGTGCAGCAGGTGTGTCGGCGAGTGGTCGATATCGAGCAGGATCGCATCGAAGTCACGGCCGGGGTGTTCCGGATCGAAGCCCGCGGTACCGAGCGCGGCGGCGAAGAAATCTGCGCACACAATCGTCACCCGATCATCGGCAGCCAGGCCGACGGTATCGGGCAGGAGATCGCGCTGCTGCCAGTCGATCACCGCGTCGGAGTATTCGATGACCGTCAGCGTTCGTACCCGAGGGTCCCGGAGGGCTTCCTGCGCGGTGTAGCCCAGCCCGAGACCGCCGACGACCACGTCCAGGACTTCACCCGGCATGCGCGCCAGTGCCAGACGCGCCAATTCTTTTTCGGCGACGGTGAACAGGCTCGACATCAAATGCTCGTCATCGAGTTTGACTTCGAACACATCGGCACGCACCGTCGGATCGAATCGACGCCGCAGGCTGATCACGCCCATCGGCGTCTGCTGCCAGCCCAACTCCTCAAAACGTGCACTCACTAAAGCGACACTAGCCGGATGGTTAGGCTGCTCCCATGCCTCGAATCACTATCGCCTTCTCGCTCATCTACATCGCGCTCGGCCTGGCCGGCTTCTTCCTCACCGGAGCCGTCCACAAGACCGCCCTGATCCCGGCCTACATCGGCACCGTCCTGCTGATCCTGGGCCTGCTCGCCGGTAACGAGAAGCTGCGCATGCACGTCATGCATGCCGCGCTCCTGATCGGCCTGCTGGCCCTGCTGGGCACCG
>JBMOKE010000233.1:0-3268 GCA_049315425.1 Mycobacterium sp.
CCAACGGTGTGTTCAACTTCCCGGACAACGGCACGCACAACTGGGTGTACTGGGGTCGCGAACTTCAGGCGATGAAGCCTGACTTGCAGCGGGTTCTGCTCGGCTAGTCAGCGCAACGAAAAGCGGGCCGTCGGCTCTCCGGTTAAGGGGAGCGACGGCCTGTTTTTCGTATTCAGCCGAAAGTTGTTGGATTCTGTTAGCGTTCGATCTTCACCCGCAAGAGACTCGCTGCCCCAGCCCCGACATCCCGTTTCGCGCGTTACCGCAACCGCAAGATGGGAAGTGTTTGTTCCATGACAGCTAATCTTCGGCAAAGCCCGCCAGCACACCTCTCCAGCCGAACCGCACATTTCATAGCGCCCCCGCAGTGGGCGTCGATGCGCAAGGCCGAAGCCCTCGAGCAGACGACGGGCAAGCGCGTCATCCACTTTGAGAGGGGCGACTTCCAGGGCGACGAGTTTCTTCCAGCCCCCCACATCATCGAGGCCTGCGCAAAGGCCTTGACCGACGGCCATGTGCGTTACATGCCGGGCCCTGGCATGCCGGAGTTGCGTGACGCCATCGCCGAGGAGGCGACCAAACGCGGCCGTCCGACGGTGCGGGAGGAGGTCCTGGTAACAATGGGGGCCAAGCACGCCCTCACTCAGTCGCTGCTCACCCACGTGGATGTGGGCGATGAGGTCATCTTCCCGAACCCAGGCTATCCGCCCGACGAGTTCTGGATCACCTACGCCGGTGGGTCGACCGTGCACGCGCCGTTATCCGGGTCGGACTTCCACTTCGACCTCAACGAGTTGCAGAAGCTGATCACGCCCAAGACCAAGATGCTGCTTATCAACTCGCCGCAGCGGCCCAACGGTAATACCGTAGGCGGGCTCGAGGAAATTGCCGCGATGTGCATCGAAAACAACGTGACCGTGCTTACCGACGAGATCTTCAGCCATATGGTCTATTCGGGAGCCGAGCACAAGACCATAGCCGCGGTCGAGGGCATGGCCGACCGTACGATCATGGTCGACACCTTCTCGAAGACTTACATCATGACCGGCTTCCGCGTCGGCTGGTGTGTGGCCAACAAAGAAGTGATCTCGACGATGGATATCTTCCAGCAGAACTCGGTCACAAACGTGCCAGCGTTCGTGCAGCTGGCGGCGCTCGCTGCGCTGACCGGCCCGCAGGAACATGTGGCTGAGATCACCAAGAAGCTTGAGGGCAAGCGGAACAGGACGGTGGCCGCCCTCAACGCTATCGACGGTATCGAGTGCCCCACCCCGGACGGCTCGTTCTATGTCTTCCCGAACATCCGTGGCACCGGGCTGAACGCCCAGCAGCTCACGGATTATCTGGTCGAGAACTACCAGGTGGGGGTCGTCGCCGGCACAGCGTTCGGTGACCGCGGTGAGGGCCACATCCGCATTACTTATGCGTGCCCGGACGAGGTGCTCGAAGAGGGGCTGGACCGCATCCGCCGGGGCGTCGAAAACCTGTAGTCTTCGCGAGCCCGCAGGCGAACAACAAGCGCTGTAACCGATTAGAGGTCCCATGCGGATCGTCGTCTGCGGTGGAGGTACGGCTGGCTGCGTGATCGCGACCCGGCTATCCGAAGATCCGGGCCTGGAGATCGTGCTGCTCGAGGCTGGGCGACATTACCGCCCCGGCCAATGGCCGGACGCGCTCATGCATTCCCACCGGATCATCACCGAGTCGCACGACTGGGGGTACCTCGCGCGTGCCGGGGCGTCGCCGAGGATCGTTCACGTCCCGCGCGGCCGCGTCGTCGGCGGCTCCTCGGTCACCAACGGTGCTATCGCTCTGCGTGGCCATCCACAGCACTACGACGATTGGAATGCATACGTCGACGGCTACGGTTGGAAGACCTGGTTGCCGTGGTTCCGTGCCATCGAGGCCGACCAAGACTTCGGCGCGGACTCCTGGCACGGCGCCGATGGCCCGATCCCGATCAGTCGCTACCCGCGTCAGAGTTGGCTCGAACTGCAGGACCGCTTTTGCGACGCGGCGCTCGCGGTCGGCCACGAATGGATCGACGACCACAATGAGCCAGGCGCTGTCGGGGTAGGCGCGATTCCCCTCAACATGCTCGGGGGTCAGCGTCAGACCCCGGCCGATCGTTACCTGGACCCGGCGCTGGCGCGGCCAAACCTCACGCTGCGCACTGGGGTGCTGGTCGACCGCATCGACTTCGCCGGCCAGCGCGCAACCGGCGTTTGGGTCGTGGGCCCCGAGGGACCCGAACGGGTCGCCGCCGACCAGGTGATCATGGCGCTTGGCACCTACGGCACGCCCGCAGCCCTCCTTCGGTCGGGGGTAGGGCCGGCAGCCGAACTCGCCCGGCACGCGATCCCGATTGTCACCGAGCGAGCCGCGGTGGGGCGGGGGATGCAGGACCACCCCAAGATCTCCTACCGCTTTGACCTGGCGATCGACGCGCCATCGTGGCCGAACCCCTGGTATCAGTGTCTGCTGACCGGCGCCCACGAGGTTGACGGGCAACGGCGCGTCTACCAGGTGATGCCGTACTCGGGGCAGGTCGAGGGCGGTCATCGTTTCACGGATCTCAACATTCAGGTCTCCGATGCACGCTCGCGGAGCGGCACGGTGCGTCTACAAAGTCGAGACCCCAACGACCAGCCGGTCATCGATATGGGCTGGTTCCTCGATCCGTCCGACCTAGCTGCCGCAGTCGCAGCGGGTCAGCGGTTGCTTGAGGTAGCGGGCGCCGCCCCGCTGTCGGACGTGCTCACGCCCTGGCCGCATCTGGCGGACCCTGATCAGATCCTGCGCTCGGTGGGAACCTTTCACCACCCGGTGGGCAGTTGCCGCATGGGGCGGCCCGACGACGCGGACGCAGTAGTTGACCGCGAAGGCCGCATCTTCGACGTGGAGGGCGCCTGGATCATGGACGCTTCGGTTATGGCGCGCGTGCCGTCGGCCAACACTCACCTGGCGACGATCGCGCTCGCCGAGCGCCTCGCCGCCAGCTTCACCGGGACTACGTCGGCGTGAGGCGATGAAGCCCGATCTGCAGCGGGTTCCGATCGGCTAGTCAGCACAACGAAAGCGGGTCGGCTCTATTCGCCGACCCGCACCACCGCGCGGCCCGAGTAGCGTCCGGCGCGGACCTCGTCGATCACCGAAACCACGTCGGCAAGCTCGACCTCGTGGGTGACGTCGTCAAGGTGCGGTGGCCGCAACACCCCGCCGATTTGCTTCCACAGCGCGCGACGCGGGCCGATCGGCATCAGCACCG
>JBMOKE010000234.1:0-3265 GCA_049315425.1 Mycobacterium sp.
GATCAGGCGCAACGCTCCCCTGCCGGGCTGAGCAGAGCCGCGAGTTCCTCGGCACCGAGCAGGGTGTCCGGGGTGACGGTGCGACCCGAACGCACGTAGTGGAACGCCGCGCGGACCTCCGATTCCGGGCGGCCGGTCAGTCCGGCCCACGCCAGCCGGTAGACCGCGAGCTGCACCGCGGCGTGACGGCGGGCCTCGTCGTCGGCCGGCGGTTCGCCGGTCTTCCAGTCCACGACCGTCACCCCGCCGTCGGGGTCGGCGAACACCGCGTCGACGCGCCCCCGAACCACGGTGTCGCCGATCGCCAACTCGAAACCCACCTCGACATCGACCGGGGTGCGCGCCGCCCACGCTGATGCGGCGAACGCCTCCTGCAGGGCACTGAGCTCCTCGGCGTCGGCGGCCTGCGAGTCACCCGCACCGGGCAGGTCCTCGAAGTCGAACAACCGGTCGGCACAAAAGAACCGCTGCACCCAGTCGTGGAAGGCGGTGCCGAGGATGGCGTGCGCATCCGGGCGGGCCGGAAGTCGGCGGTTCAGTCGGCGTGCAGCAGCGTCCGGGTCGCGGCTGAGTTCGACCAGCGCGCTGACCGACACCTGCGCGGGCAGCGTGACCGGTCGCGGCTGATGTGCGCGAGCCCGTTCGGCGAGTAGCGCGTCGACGTCGGCGATCCAGCCGTCCGGATCCTCGGCGGTATCCCGAGAAGGGTTCGCCATCGCCGCACTCACCAGCGCTGCGCCACGTTCGACGGCAACCCGGTTGGGTAGCGGGTCGACCGGCCACAGCACCTCGGTCACGCTGTCCCGCAACGGGTTCGGCTCACCGGCGGCGGGCGCAGGTGCCCAGTATTCCACCACCCCGCACGGATCACCGGCCTGAGTTGAGGCGTCGATGATGTCCTTGATCTCCACCAGGAAGTCCGACGGACCGCGCGGCTTGGACCCGGTGGCGCTCCAGTGGTGACCGGACAGCAGCAGGGTGTCCTCGGCCCGGGTGAGCGCGACATAGAGCAGCCGACGCTCCTCGTCGATACGCCGCTGCGCCAACTGGTTGCGATGGGCGTCGATGACGGTCTCCAGCGCCTTGCGGTCGTTGACCGCGGAGGTGTCGAGCACCGGGACGCCGTGCAATCCGGTGTCGCCGCGCAGCAGTGGCGGCAGTGCGCCGGCGTCGTTGAGCCAGGTGCGGGCCAACCCGGTGGACGGGAACACCCCGGCTGACAGGTGCGGCACCGCGACGATCTGCCACTCCAGGCCTTTGGCGGCGTGCACGGTGAGGATCTGCACCCGCCCGGCCGCCACCCCCACCTCGGCCGGCGCCAGACCGTTCTCAACGACGGCGGCGGCATCGAGGTAGGCCAGCAGGCCGGTCACATCGGCCCGGGCGCGTTCGGTGTAGCGGGCGATGACATCGGCGAAGCGGTCGAGATGTTCGGCACCGGTGCCGTCAGCGTCGACCGGGCGGGCCGCGCGCACCTCAGCATCGACACCGAGAACCCGGCGCACCTCGGCGGCCAGATCGGTGACCGGGTGGGCCAAAAAGCCTCGCAGCCTTGCCAATTCGGCCGCCAGCGCGGTGATCCGCGCATATCCCTGTTCCGAGTAGGCCTCCGGCGTGCCCGGATCGGCCAGTGCGTCGGCCAGACTCGCGGTCTCGGCATCCGCGGCGGCGACGATCTGCTCCACCGAGTCGGCCACGCTGCGCTGTCCGTCGAGGATCATCGCGCGCCGCCACAGCGCGGCCAGATCCCGCGCACCCAGTCGCCAGCGCGGCCCGGTCAGCACCGCCATGGCCGCGGCACCCGCGGTCGGGTCGGCGACCAGTCGCAGCATCGAGAGCACCTGTGCCACTTCCGGAATCGACAGCAGGCCGGCCAGACCGACCACCTCGACCGGAACACCGCGGGCGGTCAGTGCTTCGGCGATCGGCCCGGCGTCGGCATTGCGCCGCACCAGTACTGCCGCCGTGGGCGGCTGCTCCCCCGTCTGCGCGGCGGCGGTGTACCGGGCGGCGAGGTGATCGGCCAGCCAATCGCGTTCGGCCACCACATCGTTGTTCAATGCGCACAGCACCGTGCCGGGTTGGGCGCCGGGCCGCGACCGCAGTGGCCGCACCGCGACCGAGCGGCGTCGGGCCTCGGCGGAGACCTCGTTGGCCAGGTGCAGGGCACGTGGTGGGTTGCGCCAGCTGGTGCGCAGTTCCAGGGTGGGTGCCGGGGAGCCGTCGGAGCGCGGGAAGTCGGTGGTGAACCGCGGCAGGTTGGTGGCCGAGGCGCCACGCCAGCCGTAGATGGACTGGATCGGGTCACCCACCGCCGTCAGCGCGAGACCGCCGTCGCGGCCGCCGCCGAACAGTGCCGACAGCGCGATGCGCTGCGAGTGTCCGGTGTCCTGATACTCATCGAGCAGCACCACCCGGTAGCGCGCCCGCAACTGCTCGCCGACCTGCGGGTAGGTCGAGGCCAGCCGGGCTGCCGCCGACATCTGCGATCCGAAGTCCATCACCTTCTCGGCGCGCATCCGGGTGTGCAGGGCGTCGATCAGTGGCACCAGCATGGCGCGCCGGGTCTGGGTGGCGAGCATGTCGAGCAATGTGCGATTGGGTCCGGTGTCGCGCTGGCGCGGTCCGGCGGGCAGGGAGTGCACGAGCCGCTCGAGTTCGACGTGGGTGTCGCGCAACTGGTCGGTGTCGATCAGATGCTCGGCGAGCTCATCAGAGAGCGCGCGCACCATCGCGGTGACCGCGGCCGGATTCTTGTCGATGGGCAGCGGATGCGGATAGCGGCTCACGACGTCGAAGGCCAACTGCCACATCTCGGTTTCGCTGAGTAGCCGGGCGTCCGGTTCGACCGGCAGCAGCAAGCCGAACTCACGTAGAAGTTGCCCGGCGAAGGCGTGATAGGTACTGACCACGGGAGCGCCCGCAGCCCCGGCCGTCTCGGTACCCAGGTAACCGGACAACCGGGCCAACCTTGAGCGCACCCTCCGCAGCAGTTGCCCGGCGGCCTTGCGGGTGAAGGTGAGTCCGAGCACCTGGCCCGGATCGGCGTACCCGTTGGCCACCAGCCACACCACCCGGGCGGCCATGGTCTCGGTCTTGCCGGCACCGGCGCCGGCGACGACCACCAGCGGACCGGGCTCCGCGCAGATGACCGCGGCCTGCTCATCGGTGGGCTCCGGAAGTCCCAGTGCCGCAGCGAGTTCGACGGGACTGTAGGTCATGACTCCTCCCGCGCAGTGTTATGCGCCGGGCAGGACGGCCGGAT
>JBMOKE010000235.1:0-3263 GCA_049315425.1 Mycobacterium sp.
TCCCGTAGCCCGATTTCCCGTAGCCCGATTTCCCGCAGCCCGGTAGCGGTTCACCGAAGCAACAGATCAGGTCGACATCGAGAGTGCGCGGTCCCCACTTCTTGGTGCGCACCCGCTCATTGTCGAGTTCGAGCGCTTGAGCGCGATGCAACCAGCCGTGTGCATCCAGTCGGTCGTCATCGGCGATGACGACCGCGTTAAGAAAGGCGGGCTGCGAAACACCACCCCAGGCGTCCGTCTCATAGACCGGTGACACCGCTTTGACTGAATCTCCCAGGCCGTCGACGGCAGCCTGCAATCGAGCAAGGCGATCACCCAGGTTGGATCCGATCGACAGCACGACCCGACTCATTGCGCGCCGCGCCCACCCCGCCGGGATCGGCGGGCGACCACGGCCACGTCGGCGAATGTCAGCGGAATCGGAGCCTGGGGTTTGTGTACAACCACCTCAACGGCATGCACCCGATGGTCGGTCATCACGCCGTCGGCGATCTCCGCGGAGACCGTCTCGATGAGATTGCGCGCGGGCCCGCCGATGATGTCCGCGGCCCGTTGTGCCAGCACACCGTAGTCATAGGTATCGCTGAGATCGTCGCTGGCGGCGGCATCGGCTAGGTCGATCCAAACGGTGATGTCCACGACGAAGTCTTGCCCGTCGCGCCTCTCATGGTCGAAGACGCCGTGGTTTCCCCGGACGGCCAGCCCACGCAACTCGATCCGGTCAGTCATCAGTGCCCTCCGAGTCGGTCTGCCAGGCATTGATCACCTTGAGGGCGTCGATGCTGGCGCGGACGTCATGCACGCGAACCCCCCATGCTCCGTGTAGCCCGGCCATTGCGGAGATCACCGCGGTGGCGGTCTCACGCCCGTCCGGCGGTCGCGTTGTGCCATCCGGCGCGGCCAACAGAGTCCCGAGAAAGCGCTTGCGTGATGCCCCGACGAGCACCGGAATACCGGTCGCGACCAGCTCCGGTAGGGCGCGTAACAACGCCCAATTGTGTTGTGCCGTTTTGGCAAACCCCAGACCAGGGTCGATGATCAGCTTGTCGTGATCGATACCGACGGCCAGCGCGCCATCGACGCCGGCGAGAAGTTCGTCACGAACCTCGGCCACTACGTCACGGTAGTGCGGCGCATCGTGCGGTTGAGCCTGCTGAACCGATCGCCAGTGCATCAGCACCCACGGCACGGCCGCCTCGGCGATTAGTGGCGCCATATCAGGATCAACGCGGCCACCGCTGACGTCGTTGACGATGCTGGCTCCGTTTTCCAGCGCAGCCCGCGCCACCACGGCATGCATGGTGTCGATACTGACGGTGATTCCCTGTGCCGCAATCTCTTTCACGACTGGAAGAATCCGCGCCGTCTCTACGGCGGGGTCGATGCGGACAGCACCGGGCCGGGTGGACTCACCACCGACGTCGATGATGTCTGCCCCCTCAGCGGCCAAGGCGAGCGCGTGCTCCACGGCCCGAGTGGGATCAAGGTAGCGCCCACCGTCTGAAAAAGAGTCGTCGGTGACGTTGACGATCCCCATCACCTGCACCCGGGTCGGCCTCACTTGCGAAGAATCAGGCCCAGCGCCTCGGATCGCGATGCGTCGTCGGTCTTGAACTGTCCACGCACCGCCGATGTCACGGTGATCGAACCGGCTTTGCGCACCCCCCGCATCGCCATGCACAGATGCTCGGCCTCGATAACGACGATCACGCCCCGCGGCTTGAGTTTGCGAACGACGGCATCGGCGATTTGGGCAGTAAGACGTTCCTGAACCTGCGGGCGTTTGGCGTACAGGTCGACGACGCGGGCCAGTTTTGACAGCCCGGTCACCCGGCCATCGTGTCCGGGGATGTAGCCGACATGGGCCATTCCGTGGAAGGCCACCAGATGATGCTCGCACGTGGAGTACAGCGGGATTTTCGTGACCAGCACCAGCTCGTCATGTTCTTCGTCAAATGTGGTGTCCAGCACGGTATCCGGGTCGGTGTACAACCCGGCGAACATCTCCCGATATGCGCGTGCGACCCGCGCCGGGGTGTCCTGCAGCCCTTGGCGGTCGGGATTCTCGCCCACCGCCAGTAGCAGTTCGCGGACCGCAGCTTCAGCGCGGTCCTGGTCGAACTCAGGGATGTCGAGCGTGATCGAGTCGCGCTTCGGCATAGAAGCTCCGTCCGTCATTCAGCTGTGGGCCGGTAGGTGGAATCCTCAGCGGGCTCACCCTGGGGGGCGACGCCCGGTCCGGAATGTGTCGGGTGAGGTTGATGTTGCGGATACGGCTGCCCCTGATGCTGCTGAGGAGTTCCCCACCCGGGCGGCGGCGGGTACCAGTAACCCTGCTGCTGTTGCGGAGGCGGCCACCCGGGTGCCTGCCAGCCGGTCGGGGCACCGTAATTGGGTTGGGTTGGGCCATTCTGCGCGTGGTGGCGACCGGCCGGATCCGCACCGTTGCCGTTGGCGTCGGGACCCTGCTGGGCATGCGCGGCACTTGCCGCGGCGATCGCCTTCTTGAACGCCGGCTCCGGTATCGGCTGCGGCCACGGCTCGCCACGTTCGATGGCAAGCTCCCCGGGGGTCTTGATGGGCGGCTTGTCTGACGGTATCCGTCCGCCGAAGTCGTCGAACACCGTCAACCGCGGTCGCTTCTGGATGCCGGCGAAAATGACCTCCAGTTCGGCGCGGTGCAGCGTCTCCTTCTCCAAAAGCTCGGCCGCCAGGACGTCGAGCACATCACGGTGTTCGGTCAGGATCGCCCAGGCCTCGTCGTGCGCGGCCTCGATGAGCTTGCGCACCTCGTCGTCGATATCGCGGGCCACCTCGTGGCTGTAGTCGGCCTGGTTGCCCATGGTGCGGCCCAGGAACGGGTCGCCGTGCTCGGTGCCGTAGCGGACCGCACCGAGCTTGGAACTCATGCCGTACTCGGTCACCATCGCGCGGGCGATCTTGGTGGCCTGTTCGATATCGGAGACGGCACCGGTGGTCGGCTCCCGGAACACCAACTCCTCGGCGGCGCGCCCGCCCATGGCGAACACCAGGCGGGCGATCATCTCCGAGCGGGTCATCAGGCCCTTGTCATCCTCGGGCACGCTCACCGCGTGTCCGCCGGTACGGCCACGGGCCAGGATCGTCACTTTGTAGATCGGCTCGATGTCGGTCATCGCCCACGCGGCCAGGGTGTGCCCGCCCTCGTGGTAGGCGGTGATCTTCTTCTCGGTCTCGCTGATGATCCGGCCCTTGCGGCGCGGGCCACCGATCACCCGGTCGAC
>JBMOKE010000236.1:0-3252 GCA_049315425.1 Mycobacterium sp.
GGCCCGCCTCGCCGGTGACGAGGTCGACGAACCTCCGTGCCAGTTCGGGATCGTGGGCCTGCTTCAGGACGGCGATCGGATAGGTGTTGACGGCGCCTGCGGACTCGGGGAATGCCACGGTGGTCACCGTGTCACCGGCAGCCCGGGCGTCGGTGACGTAGACGACGCCGGCATCAGCCTGTCCGGTCAGCACCTTGTTGAGGACGTCGGTGACCTGAGACTCCTCGCTGACCGGATCCAACGTCACGCCGACCGCCTGTTCCACCTTCTGCGTCGCCGACCCGCACGGCACCTGCGGTGCGCAGACCACCACCGACAGATCCGGTTGCGTCAGATCCTGGAACGAGGTGATCTTTTTCGGATTGCCCGGCGCCACCACGATCGTCAGCGTGTTGGAGGCGAAGTTCACCGCGGCACCGGCCAGCAGCCCGGCCTGGTCCACCTTGCCCATGTTCTTGGCATCAGCGGCGGCGAACACGTCCGCGGGCGCCCCCTGCGTCAACTGCGTCACCAGATCGGCGGAGCCGGCGAAGGAGAATTCCACCTCGCTACCGGGGTTGTCGGTCGTGAATCGTTCACCGATTTCAGTGAACGCCTTCTTTAGTGATGCTGCGGCGAACACGGTGAGTTTTCCGCTGCCGGTGGCCGTCTGTTCCGACGAGCCGCACCCTGCGACCGTTCCGATCAGCAGTGAGGCCGCCACTACGATTCGCACTGGATGTTTCATGGCTGTGCCCAAGGATTTTCGACGATCACGGTGTTCACCAGTCCGGTCATAGGCGGTTGCGGGGCCGAGTATATCCAGGTCACAGAGACGGCCGGGCGTGCAATGATCGTCGAATGCCCACCGCGCCGGTAAGCCCTCGACCCAACCGGATCAAGTTCTCCGGACATACCGCCGATGACGGCCTGTTCGGTCCCGACAGTGTCACCTGGCGCATCTCGGCCATGCCCCAGATGGGATTGGCCGCACAGGCGGCCGCGACCCTGCAGATGCTGCACCCGATGGTCATGCACATGATCGATCAGGCGTCCGCCTTTCGCACCAACCCTGCCTCCCGCGGCGAGCTCACCGCCCTTTACGGTCGCACCCTCACCTACGGGGATACCGCGGCGGCCAACCGCGCCGCTGAGGTCCTCGGGAACCTCCATCACCGGGTGACGGCCACTGATCCGGTATCGGGTCGCACGTATCACGCCGACGAGCCCGACCTGTTGCTGTGGGTGCACAACACCATTCAGTGGATGGTGTTGCGGGTCGGCGATTCCTTTGGTCCGGCTCTCAGTGCTGCCGACAAGGTGACCTATCTGACGGAACAGGTCATCGCTGCACGACTGATCGGATGCAATGTCGATGACGTGCCCACCACCGAGAAGGACCTCTACACCTACATCGAGGGCATGACTCCCCTGCTGGCGCTGGGCAGCGACACCCTCTGGTTCAAAAAGATGGTCTTCCCCGCGTCGGTTGCCTGGAATCCGGCCACCTATCTCCCGCACTCGCTGGGGATTGCCGTCGCCGGCCTGTTGAATACCGAACAGCGTCAGATCTACGGGGTCGATCGGCCCGCCTGGCAGTTCGAGGCCAATAGGACAATCCTCAAGGGAATCCTCGATGCCGAGGCGCGCAAGATTCCTGTGCTGTCGCGTATTTCGTTGGAACGCCAGAAGGTCGACGCGAAGGCGTTCGGATCAGCGAACTAGCTGCCTGACCAGATACCGGTGATCGCGGGGTCCGTCGCGGTAAACCGACGTGTCACGAGCGTCAGTGCCGGCCCGGGTGGTGTGGGTTGCGCCGTGCGAGAACCTGGTGAACAGCGTCGGCGTCATTCGAGTCCGTACCGATAGCCCGAACCGTGAACGGTGCGGATCACCTGCTTGCCGAGTTTGCGGCGCAGATAGTGCACATAGAGATCGATGGTGCCGTCGGACTCGGCTCCGTCGAACGCGCGGTCGAGCAACTGCGCGCGGGAGAAGACAAGTCCGGGGGCACCCATCAGGGTCGCCAGGAGTGCGGACTCGCGGTCGGAGAGTTCGACGTCGACCCCATCGGGTGTGGCGCCGCCCACCCGGCGGGTGAGCAGGTCGAGTCGCAATCCGCCAGCCTGCACAACAGTGGCCGCGTCATCGTTGCGCCGCAGCAGCGCTCTGACTCGGGCCAACAACTCGGTCACCTCGAACGGCTTGACCAGATAGTCCTGGGCACCGGCATCCAAGCCCTCCACCCGGTCTTCGACGGAGCCGCGGGCGGTCAGGATCAACGCGGGCGTGGCGATTCCGCGTGAGCGCAGCAGCGCCACCAGGTCGGCGCCGTCCATCACCGGCAGTCCGCGGTCGAGAATTATCGCGTCAAAGTTGCCGGTCAGGCCCAGATGCATGCCCTGCTGCCCGTCGAACGCGGTCTCGACCCGGTAGCCCTCGCCGGTGAACAGCTCGACCAGCATGGCGCTCAGCGCGCGGTCATCCTCGACGAGGAGTAACGCTGGCGCGATATCGGGCACGATTGAAGCGTGCCACGAGAAATCTTGCAGCGCTCAAAGAACGCGGGGGCACACTGGACCGTATGGCATCGCCGATGACCTCGACGCCGCTCGCCCAGTGCGCGTGGAACCGGTGGACCACCGATATGCATCTGCTGGTCACCGATCCTGCCGCACTGCCCCGAGCACGGGAGGTCGTCGACGCCGAACTCGACGCTATTGAGCTGGCGGCATCGCGTTTTCGGCCGGATTCGGAGATCAGCGCGCTGGCCGCTGCCGACGGTGTCCGCACCCCGGTCAGTCCGGTGCTCGCGGATCTGATCGAGGCCGCACTGAGCGCGGCGCGAATGACCGACGGCGATGTGGACCCGACAGTCGGCTCCGCCATGATCGCTCTGGGCTACGACCGCGATATCGACGATATTTCCGCGACCGCCCCGCTGCTGGCCTCGGTGACCATCCCGGTTGATTGGACCCACATCGAGTTCGACGGCAGCAGCGTTCGGATTCCGGCGGGCACTCTGCTGGATCTCGGCGCCACCGCCAAAGCCGTTGCCGCCGACCGGTGTGCGCGCCTGGTGTACCAGCAGACCGGCAGCGGTGTGTTGGTCAACCTCGGCGGTGACCTCGCCACGGCCGGCCCGGCACCCGACGGCGGCTGGCACATTCTGGTGCAGGACACCGACGACGATCCGGCAAGCCAGGTGACGATCGGCACCGACGCCGGCCTGGCCACCTCGAGTACCCGGCGACGACGGTGGTGGCGCGGCGG
>JBMOKE010000237.1:0-3243 GCA_049315425.1 Mycobacterium sp.
GCCGTGGCATCGCCGTTGACAATGACCGCGATGGTCTTGCTGGTCTCGCCGGGTGCGAACGTGACCGTGCCGTTGGAGGCGATGTAATCGCTGCCGGCGGTCGCGGTGCCGTTGGAGGTGGTGTAACCCACCGTCACCGCAGTCTTCGATGCCGAACTCAACGTCACCGTGAAGGCGGCCAGTGAACTGCCGCCCGCCGCGCTGAACTGGATCGGCGTCAGGTACGCCATCTTGTTCTGGTTGACGGTTTTCCAGTCGTCGGCCAGGATGCCGCCGGTATCACCGGAGTTGGGGTTCCATGACCAGAACGTCCAGTTGATGCCCTGGTTGCCAGCGGCGATGTCCGTGGTGCCGTTGTTGTCCAGGTCTCCGGAGATGTAGGAGGTGATGGCCTCCAACCAGATGGCGTCCTTGGGGTCGACCAGCTTGGTGCCGAACTCGCCGATGTAGATGGGAGCGATGTTCTGCTCGTAGATGTAGCCCCACGCCTTGCGGAAAACAGCCGGCAGGCCGGCGCCGAAGTCGGCGGTCTGGAACCAGGTCTGGGGGAAGACCGAGTTGGGGTAGTCGTGCGGTGAGTAGACGAGCCGGTTGGCGACGTTGAACACGATCGGGCGGTCCTTGACGCCCATCAGGTTGCCGCCCCACCAGTAGTTCTGGCCCTGGTAGGACCCGACGCCCTCGACGAACATCAGCAGGTTGGGGTTGACTGCCAGCGCAGCGTTGCCGGCCCGCTCAGCCGCGCGGGCCCAGTCGGTGGCCCCGCCACCGCCCCATACGCCGCTGTGCGGTTCGTTGTGCAGGTCGAAGCCGATCACCGTGGAGTTGGTCTTGTAACGGTTGGCCAGGGTGACCCAATCGGCCACCCAGGCGTCCTCGGTGTAGGTGCTGTCGTACCACAGGCCGTTGTCGGAAGTTCCCGCGCCGGCGCCGCTGCGGTGATGGTCGAGGATCACCCGCATACCCTGCTGTCCAGCGTAGGCGACGATCGCATCCATCACCTGTAGACCTGATAAACCTTGCAGGTCAGCGTTTTTGGAGAAGTCGATGCCGTTGGGTGCGGCAGTCGTATGCAGCAGCTCGCTGGAGTACGGCAGCCGGATGGTGTTGAACCCCAGCCCGGCCATCTCGTTGATCATCTCCTTGTAACTGCGTGACCACAGACCATGCGGGGCCTGGGTGGTGGACTCCATGCCGAACCAGTTGACCCCGGAGATCTGGACCGTCTTGCCTTGCGAGTCGAGGATCTGATTACCCGAGGTGCGCAGGAAGCCCGGCGCCATCCCACCGGAACCCGGCTCGGTGGCCGAGGCGTCGGAGATACTCAACCCGGGTGTCACGGGTGTGGGCGTGGGTGTGACCGTGCCACCGGTGTAGTTGAGGACGTTGATCGTGCCGTACTTGTTGAAGGCACCACTGAAACTGCCGGCCGGACTGCTCACGCCGGAGGCGTTGTGCGTGGGCTGCCCGAGGGTGCCCGGGTAGTCGCGTTCCACCGACCACAGCGAGAGCATGCCCAGGCCCTTGGAGACGGCGAAAGCCTGCAGTGCCTGTGCGTCGGCGACAGTGAACACCTCACTGGTGATGTCGTTGACCCCGATCATCGGCGTGACGCCGATCTGCTTCCAGGAGAAGGTCTGGCCGTTCTTGGCGTACAGCGACGACAGCTGGGCGTAGGTGGACTCAGCCGATCGGATCGCGTAGGTGCCCATGGTCTGAGCGTTCGGACCACTGGTGGGTGCCGGCCCCTCGCCATAGTCCATCGCCATCACGTTGACGCCGGCGAGCTTCACACCCGCAGTCAATGCCGACTGCACAACGTTGAGGCCATCGGTGGTCAAGCCCTGTGGCAACACCGGAAGGGTGTACCAGATCTGCACCTGGGGCCGGGCCTGCTGCAGCAGTTTCAGTGCACTGCTGTTGAGTGCGATCGAGGCCGCATCGCCGACGGCCGCGCCCTCGATATCGAAGTCGAGGTGTGTCAGGCCGTAGGTGTCGACGACGGCGGTGTAGGCGTTCGCCAGTTCCTGAGCACTGCGCCCCTTGGCGGCATAGGACTGCGCAAGGCTGGTGCCATACGCACCTCCGAGGGAGACCATCACGTCACCGCCGGCGGCCCGCAGTGCCGCGATCGAGGAGTTGATCGCCACTGCCTGCTCGTTCGTCGAATTCGGTTCCAGCACGTTGTATCCGCCCCAGGCCAGATTGCCTGCCGGATCCGTCTGGAGGAAGCCGAGGGTGAACAGCGAGGCTCCGGTGGCCTTGGACATCGCCACCAGGTCGGGCACGGGCCAACCGGCCATATCGACATACGGTGCGAAGAAGGCGTTACCCCATTGCGCGGTGGTTGCGCCGGTCTGGGGCGTGATGTCGTCGGTGAGGATCGTGCCAATTGCGGTAGCCCGGGCGATCGTGGCGCCCGTCGGGGCCGACAGCGTGATGGAGAAGGTTTCGTTCGGCTCGACAACCGTGTCACCGATGATGCCGACGTGCACCGTCTGGGTGGTCTCCCCCGGGGCGAAGGTGATGGTGCCGGAGCCGGCGGTGTAGTCCACACCGGCGGTCGCGGTGCCGTTCGAGGTTGCGTAGTTGACGCTCACCGGTGTGGCCGAGGCCTTGTCCAGGGTCGCGGTGAACATGAAGTGGGCATGCTCGCCGTTGCCTTCGGTCACGGCGAGATCGGCGATGGACACCTTCGGCGCCGCGGCTGCGGTGTTCGAGTCGGTGATGGTGCCGGTTGCTGTGGCGCCTGCGATGGTGGCGCCGGAGGGTTTGGACAGCGTGACGGTGAAGGTCTCGCTGGACTCCACGGCGGTGTCGGCGAGGATGGGCACGGTGATCTGCTGGGAGGTCACTCCCGGGGCGAAGGTCAGGGTGCCGGTGGTTGCGGTGAAGTCGGATCCCGCGGTCGCCGTGCCGTTGGTGGTCGCATAGCCGACCGTGACCGGGGTGGTCGACGCCTTGGACAGGGTGACCGTGAAGCCGGCTTGCGCCGTTCCGGAGGTCGGTTCGGCCGCGGTGACGCCTGCCACCGAAACACTCGGCGCCGTCGGCGTCGGTGTCGGCGTAGCGACAGCCACGCCGTTGAGTGCCAAGCCGGTGATTGCCCCTCCGGCAGCACCGGTATTGGCCTGGAATCCGAACGATGTGCTCTGGCCGGTGCTGACTTGGCCGTTCCAGGCGGCGTTGGTCACCACATAGGCGGTGCCGACATGGCTGGAGATGACGCCGTTCCAGACGTTG
>JBMOKE010000238.1:0-3242 GCA_049315425.1 Mycobacterium sp.
CCGCCACCGGCCCCGGTGGACCCGAATGCGCCGCCACCGGCCCCGGAGCTGGAGCCCGGCCGGGTCACCAACTCCGCCGGCGGCTTCAGCTACCTGCTGCCGGTCGGGTGGGAGGTGGCCGACGCGTCGCGTCTGAGCTACGGCCAGGCATTGTTGCTCAAGCAGACCGCGCCGGCGATCAATGGGCAGCCGGCCTCGACCGCCAGTGACACCAGCATTCTGTTGGGCAGGCTGGACCTGAAACTGTTCGCCGGTGCCGAGCAGGACAACGGCAAGGCCGCAATCCGACTGGCATCCGATATGGGCGAGTTCTTCATGCCCTTCCCCGGCACCCGGATCAACCAGCAGACCGGTCAGTTGCAGGCCGGGACCATGCCCGGCGCAGCGGCGTCCTATGACGTCAAGTTCTCCGACGCCAGCAAGCCCAACGGCCAGATCTGGGCCGGCGTGGTCGGTACGGCGGCACCCGCGGCTTCGCGGAACCAGAACAGTGAGCGCTGGTTCGTGGTGTACCTGGGCACCGCGAAGGATCCCATCGACGTGGCAGCAGCCAAGGCGCTGGCCCAGTCCATTAAGCCGTACACGCCGCCGCCACCGCCGCCGCCGGATCCCAATGCGCCGCCGGCTCCGGCACCTGTGCCGGGCAACCGGATCGGTGTTCCGATCCCGGTCGAAACACCTGTTCCAGAGATGATGCCCGGGGGCTGAGTTTCCCGCTCGCCGCGTGATCGTGGCCGTTTCTGCATGCTAATCGTTACCGTGCGTCGCTATACCTAAAGGACACGGCCGACAGACCTGCTGGCCGTGACACGGTGTTCGACTAGTGAATGTTCGACTAGTGAATGTTCGACGAGCCAATGGGAGCACGACATGATCATGAACATCATCTGGATGGTCCTCCTGGGCCTCTTCGTGGGCTGGATCGCAAAAATGATCGTCCCGGGCAGTGCACATCTGGGCTGGATTCAAACGAGCCTGCTGGGAATTGCCGGTGGTTGGGTGGGCGGCACGCTGGGCAGCCTGGTTTTCTCCCCGCACCAATTCGACATCACGCCGCCGATCAGACACTCATTCCTGGGCGCCTTGGTGGGTGCGGTGATTCTGTTGCTGATTTTCCGGTCAGTGTCAGGGCGTAACACACGGGTTTAACCGACCCCGACAACGACGTCGGCGAGGGGACGCCGTGGCGTAGCGGGCAGTGAATCGGCGTTGACCGCCGCCCATCCGATTCGCAGCAGCATTTGCGGAAAGCCCTCTCCGCCAAGCAGTTTCGTCCGCACCTCGTCACGAGTTGCGGCGATCTCCAGCGGCTCGGTCAGCGGACAACTGGCCAGGCCCATCGCGGTGGCGCTTAACAGCACCGCGCCGGTGGCCTCGCCCGCCCGTAGCAGCGCCGCCTGATCGTCGGTCGTGGTCGCCAGGATCAACACCACGCCTGCATCGTCGCGCGCCTCGACCCCGTTGGGTTGTTCAAGAACAGGATTGGCGAATACGCGCGCCGAAAACAATCCGCTCTTACCGGCGACACTCTTCCGAGGGGCCGGAGTGTTGCGGGCGGGCACTCCCGATTCGGCTCCGTGTCGCCCGCTCCACATCGTCAGCTCCTTGAGGTAAGCCGGATCGCTGATGTGTTCGCGCACCGCATGTGCGACAACCTCGGCCAATTCGCCCTCGTCGGCCACCCGCCGCAGCATCACACCCGCGCGCGCGGCCTGGGCGGCCAGAGTGGCGATATCAGCGCCGGGCACCGGCCAGGACGAGAACGAGCGCCGGTCGGTACGCCGATGCGGAATCGCGGCCGCCAGCGCGATATCAGCGTCACTGGTCGAACTGCCGATGATGTCGATACTGGCCACATGGTTGGAGTCTCGCGGGTTGGGAAAACGATGCACCTGCGTGGCCCAGCCCAGTGCGGACAGCGCGACAGTGAAATGCTGTAACGCAACCCCACAGCTGAGCACCATTCCCCGCCCGGCCGGGTCGACATGTGACAGTCGCCGGGCGGGATCGATAAAGAGATTGACGTTCGCCGCGCCGACCCGCCACCGCCAGGGCTGGGAATTATGTATCGAGGGCGCCCGAACCGCGAGAGCCAGCGCCGCCCCGATAATCGCGCTATCGGGCGACTGTGAACTCATAGTCACACCATCACCACCGCAGCGCCCGGGGCACAGTCCCGAAAGACCCCGATCGGGTGGCTTTGGTCCCTACCTCAGGGGCCTCAAATTTAGGCGCTGCTGCCTTAGGTCGACACGTGCCAGACCATGGCGGCGGCGAGGGCGCCCATGCCATTGAGTGACCAGTGCAGTGCGATGGGTGCGATCAGGCTGCCGCTGCGCCGGCGCAGCCAGGTGAAGACGAATCCCGCTGCTCCGGTGGCCAGGACCGCGAGCACGATTCCAGCCAGCATGCCGAAAGCGCCGCCGCCGAGGATCCGGGTGAAGCCGACGTTGCCGTTCGTCAGCCCCAGCGAACTGGCGATATGCCACAGGCCGAACAGCAGCGATCCGGCGGCTGCCACACCGCGAAAGCCCCAGGCCCGGTCCAGCGCGCCGTGCAACACACCCCGGAACGCCAGCTCCTCCGGAATGACTGTCTGCAGCGGGATGATGATCAACGACGCCACCAGCGCGCCCGACAGGGTGGCGTAGTGGTTATTGAGGAACATCGGACGCGTCCACGGCAACAGCGCGCCCACCACGATGACGGCGAGAACCAGTCCGACTGCGGCCAGCGCGTAGCGCGCGCCGGAGCGCCAGTGTTCGCGACCCAACCCCAGTTCAGCCCAGCCCAGACCGCGGGCCCGCACCAGCAGCAGCAGACCCATCGCCACCGCCGGCACGGTGGCGATATCGGCCCACGGCGTGGTGAAGTGCGCGATCAGGTTTGCCAGTGCCAGTACGACGACAACCACACCGATGTCGATATAAACCCGCAACTGATGCAGGGCCGCCAGCTGCGCCAGCGCCGGATGGGGCTGGGCAGGGTGAGCAGGGTCGATCACGGCGGCTGAGTCAGACATGTGGCTCCAATTCTACTCGCGGGCCCGGGTGGCTAAGCTCGTCGCCGGAGCAGGCCGGAACAGGAAGGCCCGGGAAAGCATGGTTGTGAGCGGCAACGCGGCTGGAAACGAGTCCGGAAACGAGCCCCTGCTGGCCCGCTTGCGGGTGCTCGACCTCTGCGACGGTGACGGCGACGGCGTCACCCGGCTGCTGGCCGATCTGGGCGCTGATGTGGTGAAA
>JBMOKE010000239.1:0-3232 GCA_049315425.1 Mycobacterium sp.
CCGCCAATCCGGCTGGGGCCCTTCTCGTTTCAGGACCGGATCAGCCGACCGTGCCGTCGATGACGTCGGCGAGCCGACGCTGGAACGCGACCAGGATCGCCGGCATCGCGACAGTGATGACGGCAGCTGTCCCGAGGGCCGCCCATGCTCCGGTATCGCTCTCGGTAGCGAGTAGATAGGTCCCGGTAGCCACCGCAATCAGGGCCAGACCCATCGCCGCCAGCATCGACACCGAGCCGCGCAGCCAGAGCCGTTCAACCGCGGCCACGGGAACTTTCGGCATCGGATCCGCAGATTGCGGCTGGGGCGCGTAGGGGTCGACCGCAGTACCGAAGACCCGCAGCTTCTCGGTTGGAGCCTCGGTAGGCCGCACCGGGGCGTCCACCGCCGGGTCATCCGGCGTCGGCAGGGATTCACCCAGCGCCGTCCGACGTGCCCTCATCAGCAGCGGAATGGCGCCGATGATGATCAGGGCGGAGACGACGATGATGCTGTAGAGCAGCCAGGACGAATCCTTTTCCGCACCGCTCACCTGTCCCCGGCCGAGCTGCACCAGGGCGACCGTCGCGATGACGCTGATGGCCAGCAGGACCAGCCAGATCGCCCCGCACACACCCACCATGAGCCGATCGACCGTTTCCGGTGATCGCGCATCCTGCGCTGGCCGCTCGATATCCACCGGGTCCGAGGCCATCAGCAGCTCGTCTGCGCCGCGTTGTTCTGATTCGATGACAACACCGTCCCGTCGCTCGTGGTGATGGAGCAGTTCAGTCTGCTGACCAGAAACAGGCTCGAAGCCTGCACTGAACCGACGTCAGACTGCGAGATGGGTGTGACCGTCAACGACCAAGGAATATAGACATTTCGCTGGGTGCGTCGGCGGCCGGAGGCATCGACATAGGTGATCGTGATGATGTCACCGGGCGCCTTGGTGCCGCTGACGGAGTAGGTCACCTGCCGCGGACCTGCCGGAGTGGTGGTGACCGGCGGTGGCGGTGCGGCGGTCTCCGGCGGCGGGGCCTCCGTCACGACCGGCGGCGGCTCGGGTTCCGGCGTCACCGTGACGGTCTCGGTCTCCGGTGGCGGGGGCGGTGGCGGAACTTCACTTGGTGGTGGTGGTGGGGGCGGCGGCACAGCCGTGGTGATCTCATCCTGGACCGGCGGCGCCGTCGTCGTCATCGTCGGGGAGGCCGAGTCCTTGGTATCAGTTCTGGTCACCAGCAGTGACACCGATACGACCAGTGAGATGGCAGCGATGATCGCGGTCACACCGACCACCCACGGCCACTTGGGCGGCGACAGGTCGGCGGGAGCACCTGCCTGGTCGTAGCTGTCGTAGTCGTACAACTCAAGTTCGGCCGGCATATAGGGAGTGATGGTGTACTGCTCGGATTCCGGCGCTGAATACGCCCGCGAGAAACCGGTGTCGGTCAGTTCCTCCCGATACTCCTCGGTCGGCTGACCGCCCGGATCCTGATCCGGCGGATTTGGCCCGCTCATCCTTGCCTATCCTCTTTCGACAGCATCCGAGAGGCGGTGGCGGCGCGCGGCTCGCAGGCACCAGCCCCATCCCGGCAGAACATTACCCAACCGGATGGCAAAGAGGCTCCGCAGCACACCGTATGACGGCCAGATACCGCCCGGATTGTGACCTTCGCGCTCAGTGCTTCTCGGGCCCGACGTAGTACTCGAAGACCAATCCCGACACCGCCGCGAGGACGAAGACGATCCCGGCGAAGATCAGCCAGGGAAGCCACAGAGCCGCGCCCACGGCCGCCGTCGAGAAGGACAGCGCGATCAGGATGGGCCACCAGCTGTGCGGCGAGAAGAAGCCCAGTTCCCCGGCGCCGTCGGCGATATCGGCATCGCCGTAATCCTCGGGCCGGGTATCGAGACGACGAGCGATGAAACGGAAGAACGTTCCGATGATCAACGCAAGGCCCGCGGTGAGAACCAGCGCGGTGGTGCCGGCCCATTCCAGGCCACCGCGCGCGAAAAGCGCCGTCAGAACGCCGTAGCCGATCGCGGTGAGGACAAAGAACCCGGTGAGGATCTCAAACAACCTGGCTTCGATACGCATTGAGATGTGCCGCCTCTACTTGATGGCCTGTGAATCGCTTGCCTGCGAGGACACCTGCGCCGGCGGAATCACCTGTTGACCGCGACGGGTATCGAACGGACGAGTGGTGATCGCCAACGGCGGCTGATTGATCGCCTGCAATGCCTCGGCATTGTTCTTTCCGGAGATCCGCGCCTGCAGATAGGTCTTGAAGTCGGCAGCCGAGACTACCCGCACCTCGAAGTTCATCATGGAGTGGTAGGTGCCACACATCTCAGCGCAGCGCCCGACGAAGGCACCGGTCTGATTGATCTCAGAAACCTGCCAGATGTTCTCCGTGTGGTTGGCCACCGGATCCGGAAACACGTCGCGCTTAAACAGGAACTCCGGGATCCAGAACGAGTGAATCACGTCGGCAGAGGCCTGCTGAAACTCGATTCGCTTCCCGACGGGCAGCACCAGGATTGGAATTTCGTCGCTGGTTCCGATGGTTTCGACCTTGTTGAAGTTCAGGTAACTGCGGTCCTCGGGGTTCAACCCCCGGATTGCACCCACCTTCTCCTCACCGTGGGCATCCTTGCCTTCGGGCTTGGAGAGCAACGCGGCCTTACGGGCCGGATCGGCGCCGTCGTAGTTGAAGGATCCATCTGCGAAGGCGATCTTCTGATAACCGAACTTCCAGTTCCACTGGAATGCGGTGGTATCGATGACAACCTCGGGGTTTGATTCTTTGTCCAGCACTCGGTTCTGCACGACGACGGTGAAGTAGAACAGCACCGAGATGATGACGAAGGGAACCACGGTCAACACAAGTTCCAGCGGCATGTTGTAGCCGAACTGGCGCGGCAGCTCGCTCTGGCCTTTTTTACGACGGTGGAAAGCGGCGGTCCAAAACATCAAACCCCACACCATCACGCCGACGACGAGCGCGGCGATCACCGACCAGAGCCACAGTTCTCGCATGAGGTGGCTCTCCGGGGTGATGCCTTTCGGCCACCCGAGCCCGAGTGCATGCTGCCAACTGCAGCCGCTCAGCGTCAGCGCCAACGCTGCAAGCGTGGTGACCATCGCCGCGGTTCGACGCCGACGTGGGCCGGTCGCGGTAAGGCTGAGCCCCCGTGGTGTCACCTTGGCACCTCCTGTGTCACAAGCTGGGCCGATGGCCTCGGAATG
>JBMOKE010000055.1:0-14424 GCA_049315425.1 Mycobacterium sp.
CGTGATAGAACATCGACTCCACGTCGTCCGGCTTCTCGATCTCACCGAAGTGCACCCGTCGGGCACCGGTACGCATGAACACGACGCACCAGATCACCGCAGAGTAGATGTAGAACCAGCGGAGGTCGCCCAGTTCGACGCCGGCGAGTTTCTGGTAGGTGGCGCGCACGTCTTCCTCGCGCATCACCTCGGGTAGCCCGGGCAGGCCGGCGAGTCCGGCGAGTTCCTGAAAGACCATGTGCGCGAAGATGATCCAGGCCACATCCAATTCACGCGGGCCGACGGTCGCCATCTCCCAGTCCAGTACGGCCACCGGCCGGAAGTCCTGGTAGAGCACGTTGCCGATGCGGGAGTCACCCCAGGCCAGTACCGGATCACCGGCAGCAATGGCGGTGGGGAAGTTGTCCTCAAGCCACCCGAGTGCGGCCTCCACCAATTCCGAGCGGCCGATGTCCGGTACAGCGAATTGGTACCACTTTTTGAGCCATTCGAAATGGCGACGCAGTGCGGTATCGCCCGGCGGGTCCACTTCGATGAGGAAACCGAATGTCTTGGCGGCGTTGGGAATCGAGTGCAGCTTGGCCAGTACTTCGACGGTCGCGTCCTGTAGCTCTCGCTTCTTGTCGGCGGGAGCGTCGGCGAACCAGTTGCCACCGAAGGTATAGGGCATCACATCGGGCGGCACGATTCCCTCGACGAGATCCATCAGAAAGAACGGACTGCCGAGCAGTTCCCCCGTCGGCTCGATCCACCGCACGCGCGGAACCGGCACATCGGTCAGTTCCGCCACCAAACGGATCACGTCGAACTGGTGATCCATCCGATAGTCGATGAACACCGGTACGTCCTGTGCGGTGGGCGCGACCCGCGCCACCCACTTCTCCTCGACTGGCTTGCCGTCCTGCTCCCAGCGTCCAGTCAGGATGATCGTCTCCGACGACATCCCGTTGGAGTCGACGCCGCTTTCGACGGTCACCTTCGGCCGGACCCCCGACGGCATGATGCCCGCAAGCCACTCGGACAGCACCACCGGCAGCGTGCTGACATCACGGGCCGAGCGCTGCAGGCGCCCGACATCGGCATCGACGGACGGCTGGTTGGTCAAGCTTTCCTCCAACACGAGAATTGATTGCGGTCTCGACGGTGCCATACTGCGGGCCGGAGCGTAGCGGCTTGTGTAGATCGAGAGTGAGACTTTTATGACAGCACGACTGGCGGGTCGGGTGGCCATCGTTACCGGAGCCAGCCGTGGCCTGGGTCGGGCGACGGCGCTGGCGCTGGCCGCCGAAGGTGCGGCGGTGGCCGTGGTGGCGCGCACCGAAGAGCAGTGGGACCAGCGACTGCCCGGCACCATCGGCGAGACCGTCGCCGCGATCGAAGAGGCCGGTGGCCAGGCGGTGGCAATTCGCGCCGACCTGCTCATCCGCGATGACATTGCGCGGCTGGTCTCCGAGGCGCGGGCGACGCTCGGCCCGATCACCATCCTGGTTAACAACGCCGCGTTCACCGCACCCGGCCGCCCGCCCGCACCCGGCGCACCCGCCAGGGGGGCCAGCGCCAAGACTCCCAATGCCGCGGTGGCCACTGCGGCGGCGCCGAACGCCGAGTGGCCCGGATTCCTGTCGGTGCCCGTAGCGGCCTATCGCCGCCACTTCGAGATCGGTCCGCTTGCGGCTTACGAACTGGCCCAACTGATCTGCCCGGACATGATCGACGCGGGGCGGGGCAGCATCATCAACATCACGTCGGTGGCCTCCCGGGTGCCCGGCGACGGGCCCTACCCGGGCGCCGGCGGTGGAGTGCTGCCCGGCTACGGCGGTTCCAAGGCCGCGCTGGAACACCTCACGTCCTGTGTCGCCTTCGACCTGCAACGCCACAATATCGCCGTCAACGCGCTGGCACCGTCGCGGCCGATTCCCACCCCGGGTCTGAGCTACTACCGCAGCGTGTTCGCCAGCGTCTCACCCGACGAGGAGTTCGCCCGCGCCGTTGTCGAACTTGCGATGGTCGACCCACAGGTGGTGACCGGTCGCACGATCGGCCATCTGGAAGTGCTCGACGGCAGCTTCCGCCCGTTCACCGATATCGCGGCGGCGCTGGGCTAGGTGTGCTGTCCTAAGTCGGTACTGACCTAAGTCACGAAGACCTGAGTCAGTAAGACCTAGGTCAGCAATCTGGCGGCGCTGTCGGCCAGATCGAGCAGCGGCTGCGGCAGCGCGCCGAGCGCGAATGTGATGACCGCGGTGATCGCGATCGCCACAACACTCAATGAACTCGGCGGCGCCACCACGGGTGCGTCCTCGGGTGGATCGGTGAAGAACATCATCACGATGACTCGCACATAGAAGTAGGCGGCGATGCCGCTGGCGACCACGCCGACCACCACCAGCGGGATCGCCCCACCCTCGCCGGCGGCCTTGAAGACGGCGAACTTGCTGACGAAGCCACTTGTCAACGGGATGCCGGCGAATGCCAGCAGGAACAGCGAGAACACCACCCCTACCAGCGGATAGCGCCGGCCCAGACCCGCCCACCGGGCCAGGTCGGTCTGCTCGGTACCGTCGCGGTCGCGGACCACACCGACCACGGCGAAGGCACCCAGCGTGCTGAACCCGTAGGCGGCCAGATAGAACAGCGTCCCGGTCAGGCCGGCCGGGTTGGCGGCAACAACGCCGGTGAGGATGAAGCCGGTGTGCGCCACTGCCGAGTAGGCCAGCATGCGCTTGACGTCCCGCTGCGTCACCGCGGCAATGGTTCCGGCCACCATGGTCAGGATCGCGACGGCCCACAACACCGGCCGCCAGTCGTCCTTCAATGCCGGCGCTGCGACGTAGAGCAGTCGAAGCAGCGCGCCGAACGCGGCGATCTTGGTCGCCGCCGCCATGAACGCGGTGACGGGCGTGGGCGCGCCCTGATACACGTCGGGCACCCACGCGTGGAACGGCACCGCTCCGACCTTGAACAGCAGTGCCACCGTCACCAGAGCGAGGCCGAGGAGCACCAGGGTTTTGCTTCCCGAACCGGCGTTGATCGCCGCGGCGATCCCGGTGATGCTCAAGGTGCCGGCGTAGCCGTACAGCAGCGCCATGCCGTAGAGGAAGAATGCCGACGAGAAAGCGCCCAGCAGGAAGTACTTCAGCGAGGCCTCCTGGGAGAGCAGCCGACGCCGCCGAGCCAGGCCGCACATCAGGTACAGCGGCAGCGAGAACACCTCGAGTGCGATGAACATGGTCAGCAGGTCACCGGCTGCGGGAAACAGCAGCATGCCCCCGACGGCGAACATCGTCAGCGGGAACACCTCGGTCTGGGCGATCCCGGCCTTGGTGGCCACCTTCTCGGCGATACTGCCCGGAACCGTCGACGCCTGCGCGGTGAACGCATCCAAACCCGAAGCGCCCGAACCGGATCCGTCGTACGTGGTGTGCTCGGCGATCAGCAGTAACCCGAGGATGGCGACCAGCAGGATGGTGCCCTGCAGGAACAGGGTGGGCCGGTCCACGGTGACCGCTCCCACCGCCGCCAGCTGTCCAACCCCGGTGCCGAGGTTGGCGTACACCAAGACCAGGGCGGCGAACGCGGCGGCCAGGCCGGCGAGGCTCAGCGCCACCTGGGCGCCGTAGCGGCTCTGCCGCGGTGCGAAGGCCTCGATCAGCACCCCGGCGATGGCGATGCCGAGCACGATCAATATGGGCGAGAGCATCCCGTACTCGATGCTGGGCGCGTTCATCGCGAGCCTCCGGCCGACAGGTTGGGAGCGGGATCGGACTGGTGGATTGAGGTCAGCGTGTGGGTCACTGCCGGATTGATCACGTCCAGTGCGATCTTCGGATACACACCCAGCACCACCAGCAGGGCGATCAGTGGCACTATCACCAGCAACTCGCGTGGCCGCAGATCGGGCACCGCTTCGTTGCCGCCGGTGACCGGGCCGGTCATCATCCGCTGATACATCCACAGCACATAGAGCGCGGACAGCACCAGTGCCACTGCCGCGACGACCGCCACCGCCGGGTACCGGGTGTACGTGCCGATGAGAACGAGGAATTCAGACACGAACGGCGCCAGGCCCGGCAGTGCCAGGGTCGCCAGCCCGGCGATCAGGAAGGTGCCGGCCAGGACCGGCGCCACCTTCTGCACACCGCCGAAGTCGGCGATCACCCGGGTGCCGCGACGGCTGACCAGGAAGCCTGCGATGAGGAACAGCGCGGCCGTCGCAATGCCGTGGTTGACCATATAGAGAGAGGCCCCGGATTGGCCCTGACTGGTCATCACGAAAATGCCCAGGATGATGAAGCCGAAGTGGCTGATCGAGGTGTAGGCGATCAGCCGCATCACATCGGTCTGCCCGATCGCCAGGAGCGCTCCGTAGAGGATGCCGATGACGGCCAGTGTGATGATCGCGGGTCGGAAGAATGTCGAAGCGTCGGGGAACAGGGGCAGGCAGTAGCGCAGCATCCCGAAGGTACCGACCTTGTCCATCACCGCCATCATCAACACCGCGGAGGCTGGAGTGGCCTGCACGGCGGCGTCAGGCAGCCAGCGGTGGAACGGCCACAGTGGTGCCTTGACCGCGAACGCGAACATGAAGCCGAGGAACAACGCGTTGGCCAGCGCCGGCGCGATCACGAAACTACCGTTGGAGATCGCGTCGGAAATCTGGCGGAAGTCGAACGTGCCGTCGGCGAACGCCTTGTCGTTGGCGGTCGCCACATACAGACCGACCAGCGCGGCCAGCATGAGCAGGCCGCCGAAGAGGTTGTACAACAGGAACTTCACCGCCGCCTTCGAGGTGGCGGGGTTGCGGGCGCCGAAACCACCGATGAGGAAGTACATCGGGATCAGCATCGCTTCGAAGAACACATAGAACAGCAGGATGTCGAGGGAGATCAGCGACATCAGCACCATGCCCTGGGTCGCGAGCATCAGCGCGACGTAACCGTGTGGTGCCCGGCCGGACCGGCCGGGCCGGTCATCGGCGTCGTTCCAGCCGGCGAGCAGTAGTAGCGGCATCAGTACCGCGGTGAGCACGACCAGAGTCAGCGCAATACCGTCGACGCCGAGGATGTAGCCGGTACCGAAATACGTTATCCAGGTATGGTTTTCGACGAATTGGTAGCGCTCACCGGCCGGGTTGAAGCTCACTGCGAGGATGACGGCCACGGCGAGTACCGCCAGCGAAACCCCCAGTCCGGCGTACTTGGCCGCCTGCCGCTGCGGCGTCGGCAGCAAGATGATGACCACGGCGCCGAGAACCGGCAGCGCCCACAATAACGTCAGCCACGGGAAGTTCGTCACACACTCACCTCCACATCGCCGAGATCAGGATCGCGCCGGTGACCAGAGCGGTCCCGGCCAGCATCGACAACGCATAACTGCGGGCGAAGCCGGTCTGCAGGCCGCGCAACCCGTCAGAGAACTGGCTCACCAGTGCCGAGATCCCGCGGACGCTGCCGTCGATGGCCCTGTCGTCCACTGCCACCATGGCCTTGGTCAACTGCTGACCGGTTCGCATGAACGCCGCCTCGTTGATCGCGTCGCCGTACAGGTCGTTGCGGGCGGCGACGGTCAGGGCCGACACATCCTGCGGTGCGGTGTCGGCTACCGCACGCATCGCGTACTGGCGATAGGCGATCACTACGCCGACGGCCACAGCACTCAGGGCGGCAGCCGTGATGATCCAGGCCGGGATCAGATGCTCGGCTTCGTGGCTTCCGACAACGGGTTCCAGCCAGGTCTGCAGATTGTGGCCCATCGACAGCGCCGCGCCGGCGCCCACCGACCCGAGAGCCAGCAGGACCATCGGTGCGGTCATCGTCGCGGGGGACTCGTGCGGATGCGTTCCGGGAGCCCAGCGCGGCTGACCGAAGAAGGTGAGCAGCATGACCCGGGTCATATAGAAGGCCGTGATGCCCGCACCCAGGAGTGCGGCCCCGCCGAGCAGGACGCCCCGGATCCCGCCCGCATTGAAGGCGGTTTCGATGATGGCGTCCTTGGAGAAGAAGCCGGCGAACGGCGGCACACCGATGATGGCGAGGTAGCCGAGTCCGAATGTCACGAAGGTGATCGGCAGCAGCGTGCGCAATCCGCCGAAGCGGCGCATATCGGTCTCGTCGTTCATGCCGTGCATGACCGAACCGGCACCGAGGAACAGACCGGCTTTGAAGAACCCGTGGGTGATGAGATGCATGATCGCCACCGCGTAGCCGGCCGGACCGAGGCCGGCGGCGAGCACCATGTAGCCGATCTGACTCATGGTCGAGGCCGCCAGTGCCTTCTTGATGTCGTCCTTGGCGCAGCCGATGATCGCACCGAACAGCAGCGTCACCGCACCGACGATCACCACGGCGGTCTGTGCGGTCGACGCGAGGTTGAACACCGGCCCGGAGCGGACGATGAGATACACCCCGGCGGTGACCATGGTGGCGGCGTGGATGAGTGCCGAAACCGGGGTGGGGCCCTCCATGGCGTCACCGAGCCAGGACTGCAGGGGAACCTGCGCGCTCTTGCCGCAGGCGGCCAGCAGCAGCAGCAGGCCGATCGCGTTGAGGGCACCACTGCTCATCTGCGGGGCGGCATCGAACACCGTCGTGAAGCCGACCGAGCCGACCGTGGCGAACATGACCATCAATGCGATGGCCAGGCCCATGTCGCCGACCCGGTTGACCACGAACGCCTTCTTCGCGGCCGCCGCCGCGCTGGGCTTATAGGACCAGAAGCCGATCAGCAGATAGGACGCGAGCCCGACGCCTTCCCAACCCAGGTACAGGCCGAGAAAGTTGTCGGCCAGCACCAGCACCAGCATCGCGGCCACGAACAGGTTGAGGTAGGCGAAGAACCGTCGCCGCTCGGGGTCGTGTGCCATATAGCCGATCGAGTAGATGTGGATCAACGCTCCGACACCGGTGATCAGCAGCACGAAGCAGATCGACAGTGCGTCGAGTTGCAGGCCGAATTCCACCTTCAGCACACCCACCGGAACCCAGGTGAACAGTGCCTCCCGGACCACCCGGTCTTCGGCGGGCAGGCCCAGCAGATGCGCGAAAAGCGCGAGCCCGCAGACGAAGGAGCCGATCACGGTGAGACAGCCCAGGAGGTGCCCCCAGGCGTCGGTCGCCCGGCCGCCGAGTAGCAGGACCGCCGCACCGGCCAGTGGCAGCACGAAGGTCAGTAGGAGAAGTGTCGTCATCGCAGGCCCGCGTTCAATTCCGCAGCAGGTGGGACTCGTCCACGTCCGCGTTACGGCGGGTACGGAAGATGGTGACGATGATGGCCAGGCCGACCACCACCTCGCAGGCGGCCACCACCATGGTGAAGAACGCCACCGCCTGTCCGTCGAGCTGTCCGTGCATCCGGGCGAAAGTGACGAATGCGAGGTTGCCGGCGTTGAGCATCAACTCGACGCACATGAACATGACGATCGCGTTGCGCCGCAACAGCACACCGGACGCCCCGATGGTGAACAGCAGCGCTGAGAGGTACAGGTAGTTGTCCGGGTTCATCGGTCGCCGTCCCGGCCCGGGGCCACGTGTACCCGTCCCCGGATCACCGCACCGACCGAGGTTGCATCGTCGGAGCCGTCGGGCAGTCGGGCCATGCTGTCCACGGCGTTGTGCCGCGCGTAGACGCCCGGGTTGGGCATCGGCGTGGCGCGGCTGCCGTCGCGGAATCGTTCGGTAGCCATTTCGCGCTGGGTCTTTCGGGCCTCGAAACGCTCCCGGTGCGCCAGCACCATCGCTCCGAGTGCGGCGGTGATCAACAGCGCGCTGGTCAGTTCGAACGCCCACAGGTTGCGGGTGAAGATCAGATCCGCCAGGCCCTCCACGTTGCCGCCGGCATTGGCCTCGGTCAGACCCACGAAGCCGGACGTCGACATGGTGCCGATGCCGGCGATCAGCAGCAAGCCGAAGCCCAGGCCGGCAGCGATCGCCGCGAGGCGTTGTCCCCGAATGGTTTCCATCAGTGACTGGCCGGAGTCCACGCCGATGAGCATCAGCACGAACAGGAACAGCATCATCACCGCGCCGGTGTACACCACCACCTGGACCACTCCGAGGAATACCGCGTCCTGGGCCACGTAGAGCACTGCGAGCGAGATCATCGTCGTCGCCAGGAACATCGCCGCGTACACCGCCTTGGGTGCGGCCACCACCCCGATCGCTCCGGCCAGGGCGATCGCGCCGAAGATCCAGAACACCGCCGCTTCGGCGGTGGAGGTTCTGGTGAGGGTCTCGGCGGCGAGCACCGTGATGTCCGGGTTCACTGGGTCACCTCCCGGTTCGGGCCGCCGACCCGACCGAGGTAGTAGTCGTCATCTGATGCCCCGGGTGCCATCGGGTGGGGCGGGGCCTCCATGCCGGCTTCCAGTGGCGCGAGCAGTTTGTCCTTGCCGTAGATCAGATCACTGCGGTTGTCGTCGGCCATCTCGTAAATGTTGGTCATGGTCAGGGCCCGGGTGGGACATGCCTCGATGCACAACCCGCAGCCGATGCACCGCAGGTAGTTGATCTGGTAGACGCGGCCGTAGCGCTCGCCGGGTGAGTAGCGCTCGGTCTCGGTGTTGTCGGCACCCTCGACGAAGATGGCGTCGGCGGGGCAGGCCCAGGCGCACAGTTCGCAGCCGATGCACTTCTCCAGCCCGTCCGGATAGCGGTTGAGTTGGTGGCGGCCGTGATAGCGCGGCGCCGTCTCCCCGGGTTGCTCCGGGTACTGCTCGGTGATGGGCCGCTTGAACATCGACGAGAACGTCACGCCGAAGCCGGCGAGGGCATCGAGGAATTTAGGCACGGACGGGCTCCTTGGTTGGCATCGGAGGCACTGGGAATGACCCGTCGCCAGTCGGTGGCGGCAGCGGAATACTGCGGTGAATCCGCTTGCTGCGCAGTTTGATCAGGGCAACCACCGCGGCGAGCAGTATCGCGCCGACGATCAGGTTGGGCAGGACGCCGTCGATGTGCGCGCTCCGCATGATCGCCACGACCAGGATCCAGACCAGTGAAATCGGAATCATCAGCTTCCAGCCCATCGCCATGAACTGGTCGTAGCGCAGCCGCGGCAGGGTGGCACGCAGCCACATGAACACGAACAGAAACACCCAGACCTTGGCGACGAACCACAGCAGCGGCCACCACCCGGTGTTGGCGCCCTCCCACAGGCTGATCGGCCATGGAGCGCGCCAGCCGCCGAGGAACAGGGTGCTCGCCAGCGCCGAGACGGTGGTCATGTTGACGTACTCGGCCAGCATGAACATCGCGAACTTCAACGACGAGTACTCGGTGTGGAAGCCTCCGACCAACTCACCCTCGGCCTCGGGCAGATCGAAGGGGGCGCGGTTGGTCTCGCCCACCATGGAGGTCAGGTACACCACGAACGACGGCAACAGGAGGAACACATACCAGGTGTGCTCCTGCGCGGCGACGATCCCGGAGGTGGACATGGTTCCGGCGTAGAGGAACACCGCCGCGAAGCACAGCGCCATCGCGATCTCGTAGGAGATCACCTGGGCGCTGGAGCGCAGCCCGCCCAGCAGCGGGTAGGTGGAGCCGGATGCCCAGCCCGCCAGCACGATTCCGTAGACCCCGATCGAGGTGACCGCGAGGATATAGAGGACCGCGACCGGCAGGTCGGTCAACTGCAACGGAGTGGAGTGGCCGAACACCGACACCACCGGGCCCATCGGAATCACCGCGAACGCCATGATCGCCGGAATGACCGAGATGATCGGCGCCATCAGGTAGATCGGCTTGTCGACGCCGGCGGGGATCAGTCCCTCTTTGAGCGCGAGCTTGATTCCGTCGGCCAGTGACTGCAGCAGACCGAACGGCCCGACCCGGTTGGGGCCGTAGCGCAACTGCATCCGGCCCAGTATCTTGCGCTCCAACAGGATTGCCACCAGCACGGTCAGCAGCAGGAAGGCGAATACGGCGACTGCCTTGACGGCGATCAACCACCACGGGTCGTGGCCGAACACCGCCGGGTCCGGATAGGTCATGTCGGAATTCACACCGCACCCCCTGCTTGGATTTGCACCACGGCACCGGTGCTGACACCGAGTTGGCGGTGAACGGCACTGCCGGGCGAGTTGAGTGGCAGCCACACCACCTGGTCGGGCATCTCGGTGACGGCCAACGGTAGGCACACCGATCCGCGTCCGGTCGACACGGTCACCGGCTGGCCGTCAGAGGCGCCGATGCCGGCTGCCGTTGTCGCGGACAGGCGCACCACGGCCGGCCGGGCGGTGCCGGCCAGGTGGGGCTCGCCGTCCTGTAACCGGCCGGCGTCCAACAACATCCGCCAGCCGGCCAAAACCGCCTCGCCGGCTTCCAGTGCCCCAGGCGATGTGGGTCGGACGTCGGGCGCGGCAGGTCGATCGCCGGCCCAGGCGCCCAGTTGTGCCATCTCATCGGCGGCCTGCCCGGCGGTGCGGAAACCGATATCGATGCCGAGTTCGTCGGCGAGGGTCTGCAGGACCCGCAGATCCGGTGCGGCATTGGAGGTCAGTGCCGGCTCGAAGGGCCGTACGCGACCCTCCCAGTCGGTGAACGAGCCGGACTTCTCAACGACCGGCGCCACCGGGAAAACCACGTCGGCCAGCGCGGTGACCGCCGACTCGCGCAATTCCAGGCTGACCACGAACCCGGCCGCGCCGATGGCGGCGAGTGCGTCGTGCGGATCGGTGAGGTCGGCGGGCTCGACCCCGCCGATCAACAGCGCGTCGAGATCGCCATGCGCGGCGGCGATCAAGATGGCGTCGCTGTCTCGGCCGGGTTGGGCGGGCAGTTCGTCGATGTTCCAGAGATCGGTAACCTGTGCTCGCGCAACGGGATCGGTGACCGGACGTCCGCCTGGTAGGAGATTGGGTAGGCAGCCGGCGTCGAGGGCGCCACGTTCACCTGCGCGACGCGGGATCCACGCCAACTTCGCCCCCGTGGTGGCGGCCAGTCGTGCCGCCGCGGACAGCGCGCCGGGGCTGGTGGCCAGTCGTTCGCCGACCAGGATGACCGCTCCGGGCCGGGCCAGCAGCGCATCGCCGGCCAGACCGTCCAGCGCGTCGGCTTCGCCACCGGGTGCGGTCGCGATGACATGGGCGGAGAGTTTGTCCGACCCGCGTGAGGCGAACGGTGCGATGGTGACCACCGCTAGATGGCGCTTGCGGACCGCCTTGCGCAGTCGCAGGTAGACGATCGGCGACTCTTCTTCGGGCTCGAAGCCGGCCAGCACGACCACCGGCGCGGTCTCCAGATCGGAGTAGTTGATGGACATCGGCTTCCCCGCCACATGGGCGGCCAGGAACTCGGACTCCTCGTCCGAGTGCGGGCGGGCGCGGAAGTCGATGTCATTGGTGGCCAACGCCATTCGAGTGAACTTGGCGTAGGCGTAAGCATCTTCGGTGGTGACCCGGCCACCGACCAGCACCCCGGTCCGGCCGGCCGTCAAGCCGTCGGCGGCCCGCCCGATTGCCTCCGACCACGAGGCCGTCCGCAGATTACCGGCCTCGTCGCGCACCATTGGTGTGGTGATGCGGTCGCCCACCCGGGTGTAGTTGAAGGCCCAACGGCCCTTGTCGCAGTTCCACTCCTCGTTGACCTCGGGGTCGTCACCGGCCAGCCGGCGCAGCACCACGCCGCGGCGATGGTCGGTTCGCTGGGCGCAGCCGGATGCACAGTGCTCGCACACACTCGGTGAGGACACCAGATCGAATGGGCGGGCCCGGAATCGGTACGAGGCGCCGGTGAGTGCGCCCACCGGACAGATCTGCACGGTGTTGCCGCTGTAGTACGAGTCGAACGGCACCCCCGCTGCGATACCCACCTGCTGTAGCGCCCCGCGCTCGAGCAGCTCGATGAACGGGTCGCCGGCGATCTCGTTGGAGAACCGGGTGCAGCGGGCGCACAGCACGCACCGCTCCCGGTCCAACAGCACCTGAGAGGAGAGGTTGATCGGTTTGGGGAAGGTGCGCTTGATGTCGTCGAACCGGGTCTCGACTCGACCACTGGACATCGCCTGGTTCTGCAGCGGGCACTCGCCGCCCTTGTCGCAGACCGGGCAGTCCAGGGGGTGGTTGATGAGCAGCAGCTCCATCACCCCGTGCTGGGCGGCCTCGGCGGCCTCGGAGGTGCACTGGGTGTGCACCACCATCCCCTCGGTCACGGTCGTGGTGCAGCTGGCCATCGGCTTGCGCTGGCCTTCGATCTCGACCAGGCACTGCCGGCAGGCGCCCACCGGCTCGAGCAGCGGGTGGTCGCAGAACCGGGGAATCTGCACGCCGATCAGCTCGGCGGCACGAATCACCAAGGTGCCCTTGGGAACCGACAGTGTCGTGTCGTCGATGGTCATGGTGACCAGATCGACCGGCGGGGCCTGTGTGCCGGTCTCAGGTGCCTGCGTCATGCGCCCACTCCTTCGGGCGCGGCCAGCATCGACGCATACGGGTCGAAGGGGCAGCCGCCACTGACGTGCGCCTCGTACTCGGCGTGGAAGTACTGCAGCGAGGACAGGATCGGCGAGGCAGCGCCGTCACCCAACGCGCAGAACGACTTACCCATGATCGCGTCGGCGATATCGTGCAGCTTGGCCAGATCCTCCGGCACGCCGGCACCGCTCTCGAGGCGCTCGTAGATCTGCGCGAGCCAGTAGGTGCCCTCTCGGCACGGGGTGCACTTGCCGCATGACTCGTGGGCGTAGAACTCCGTCCAACGGCGCACCGCACGCACCACGCACGTCGTCTCATCGAAGATCTGCAGGGCCTTGGTGCCGAGCATCGAACCCACCGATGCCATGCCCTCGTAGTCCAGGGGGATGTCGAGATGTTCAGCGGTCAGCAGCGGCGTCGAGGACCCGCCCGGTGTCCAGAACTTCAGCTCGTGGCCGGCCCGCACACCGCCGGCGTAGTCGAGCAGTTCGCGCAGGGTGATACCCAGCGGCGCCTCGTACTGGCCGGGCCGGGTGACGTGACCGGACAGCGAGTACAGCGTGAAGCCGGGGGACTTCTCGGTGCCCATCGACTTGAACCAGTCCACGCCCTTGGCCAGGATCGGTGGCACGCTGGCGATGGACTCGACGTTGTTGACCACCGTCGGGCAGGCGTAGAGGCCGGCCACCGCGGGGAAGGGCGGACGCAGCCGGGGCTGACCGCGACGGCCCTCCAGGGAATCCAACAGCGCGGTCTCCTCGCCACAGATGTAGGCACCGGCACCGGCGTGCACGACCAGGTCGAGGTCGAAACCCGAGCCCTGGATGTTCGACCCCAGATAACCCGCGTCGTAGGCCTCGGCGACGGCGGCCTGGAGCCGACGCAGCACCGACGTCACTTCGCCGCGCAGATAGATGAACGCGTGGCGGGCGCGGATGGCGTAGGCCGCGATGATCGCGCCCTCGACCAGAAAGTGCGGGGTGGTCAGCAGCGTGGGCATGTCTTTGCAGGTGCCGGGCTCGGATTCGTCGGCGTTGATAACCAGATAGTGCGGCTTGGCACCGGCGGCACCGTCCTGCGGAATGAACGACCATTTCGTGCCGGTCGGGAACCCGGCCCCACCGCGGCCGCGCAGGCCGGAATCCTTGACGAGGTTGATGACGTCATTGGGCGGCATGGTCAGCGCCCGGGTCAATCCCTGGTAGCCGTCGTTGAGCAGATAGGTCTGCAGCGTCCACGGCTGCGGTGCGTCCCAGAACCGGCTCAGCACGGGGGTCAGTGGTGTTGCGCTCATGGGTTCTCTCCGGGTGCGGTCATACCAAGTTCGTGGGCGACGCGAAGTCCGGCCAGGGTCGCTGCCCCCGGCTTGCCGCCATCGTCGCCACCGCCGCCGTCCAGGCCGGCCAGGATCCGCGCGGTTTGACGGAAGCTGCACAGCGGGCCACCGCGGCTGGGGGTGACGGCCCGGCCAGCACGCAGTGAGTTGGCGAGTTCGACTGCGCTGGAGGGTGTCTGGTTATCGAAGAACTCCCAGTTCACCATGACCACGGGCGCGTAGTCGCAGGCTGCGTTGCACTCAATGTGCTCCAGGGTGATGGTGCCGTCATCGGTGGTCTGCCCGGCGTGTACGCCGAGTTCGGACTCCAGGGTCTCCAGGATGGCATCGCCGCCCATGACCGCGCACAGGGTGTTGGTGCACACTCCGATCAGATACTCGCCGGTGGGACTGCGCCGATACATCGAGTAGAAGGTGGCCACCGCGGTCACCTCTGCCTCGCTGAGAGCGAGTTGGCTTGCGCAGAAGGCGATTCCGGCACCGGTCAGGTAGCCGTCCTCACTCTGGACCAGATGCAGCAGCGGCAGCAGTGCCGAACGCGGCTGCGGGTAGCGGGCGATGATGGTGTACGCGTCGCGGGCCAATCGTTGGGTCACCTCTTGCGGATAGGCCGCGTGACCGCCGATCGGTGGACCGGGCTCGTCGGGCCTGGGGCCCAACGTGAGGTCAACACTCATCG
>JBMOKE010000240.1:0-3215 GCA_049315425.1 Mycobacterium sp.
AATGCGCGCGCGGTTACCAATCGACCCAGGGGCCACGGGATCGAATCAGCGATCCTTGGCTGCAGACGCCAGTGCTCATGGACGAGCGCAGACATGCTGCCCAAGAACATCGCTTCATCGCGGCGGTCCGGGTCTGACTCTCCCGCAGCGTTGAAGAACTGGTGGTACGCATCGCGCAGCAGGCTCTGACCACCCTGCGATGACGGCTGGGTGGAAAGTTTCGACAGGAATGCCTCCAGACCTTCGGGCGTGCGATCCTGTTCGCGGGCGAACGCGCAGACAAAGCGCGCGCTCTGCCGCCCGAGATCGTCGATCACCGTTTTGTTGCCGGCCAAGATCGCGGCACTCGTGCGGGACATGGTCCGGTCTGCGATCCGCCAGCCGATAAATGCGCCGACTAGTCCCGTGCCGAAAGCAAGCGTCCTCCGCCGCTTCGAGAAACCTCGTTGACCCCTAAGTACGCCGAATCCTGCTGTTGCAGTGGCGGCGAAGCCCACGATCGGCGCGACCATCAGCGTCCACCGCGCATCCTCTTTACGAATGGTGCGACCCGCGCGCAACGACGCCCACACCGCCCAGGCGTGGTAAGTCGGCCCGGCCTCGGCGCCGATCACCTGCGTCATCGCCAGTGACAATTCCTTGTGGATCAGCGTGATCCGAGCATTTGCGCTCGCGGGATCGGGATCGGCGATCGCGCCGTCGATTAACTTCTGCCACCACTGCTCATCAGACCAGAAGGCCATCCGCTCGGACGGCCAGCCAACCGGATCATTCATGGCCGGACTATCCTCGCTGCTCCGCGCCGAGACTGTGGTGACTCAGCGCGCGGAACAGACACGGGGGCGACCGCGGCCGCGGCCACTCGCCGCCTCGGAACTCTGGTAGCGGACTGAGTCACGGGGGATTTCGCTGCCGCCGCCGCAGCGGCGGCCGGGTCGACCGGACCATAGGGGTCGACTGCCCCGGCGTACACCGGCGGACCGCCGACTCCGTAGACAGGTTGCGGCGCGGTATGAAACGGACGGTCGGCGGGGTTACCGGTGATCGAAACGATGGCGTCGTCCCACCCGGTCGGGATGGCGGCGACGAAATCAACCAGCGTTTTGATGGGGTTGGGGAAGTACAGGTACTTGGCCGGTGTGGGCTGCCCCGGGTTGATGGTGCGGTCGTACCCGGTCTCGACGAGCACGCGCAACGGCGGGTCAAGAGCGCGCGCAAGCGGAAGGCCTATGAACGGTATGTGGCTCAGCGGGATGACCAACGGCAGCAACTTATCGGGCAGCAGATAGTAGGTGGTGTCCTGGTAGTACCCCTGCAGTTGCGGAGCGCCCGAATACTCCTTCACGTCACCGTGCAGGTATATCGATCCCAGGACCGCATTGAGGTCGGCGAGGAGATTGAGTGGGTTGGTGGGGAAATCAACCCAGCCGTCGTATTGAGCGGCGATATCCACTGTGGTCAACGGAGTGGGCTCGGGAGAATTGGTCGGTGTCGCACCATTGAAGGTGATGCCGAAAATCGGAATGTACGCACCCACAAACTTTTCCAAAATGCCGCCGTTGGGCCGGTTTTCATTGGAGAGCAGAACGAAACTGACAGTCGTACCGGTGGGCGGGTGCGCGATCAGGTCGCTCTTCACATAGGACGAGATCACCGCGCTCTGCGACTGGCCGAATACGACATACGCGGTGTCGGTCAGCGATGTCAAACCGGTCATCTCGTACGGCGATGCCGTCGAGGTGCATGTCGCGCCGCGAAGACAACCATTCAGAAGTCCGCGTCCAACCGCAACCGACTCATCAAGAGTCAAATCGCCGATGAGTGGTCTGAGCTGCTCCGGGGTGTAGACCGCAATCAACGTGCATCCGGGATCGCCGCCCGTGCACAAGCCGCTGGGCGCGACGTATTCGGAGTAATTGTGATTGACGAAAGCACCGATGAAATCGGGCGTGTCGGGCGGAATGATCAGGGGCTGACCGGTTCCACCCATGAAAAGGGCGGTGGCGCTGAGACGATACGCATCAGTCGCGTATGTCCGGATCGTCGGCGCCGAAGTGTTACTGACCACCGAGGCGATGGTGAACATCACTGCAGAAGTGACTAGGAGGGATCTCCAGGTGTTCCACACCCGAACCCGAGCGTCTAACAACACGGACCCCCCGTAAACGACGTTCAATCAACTATCAAGTCTTCGCGATGGAGTCTATGCGCCCCAGGAAACTCAAACTCCCCGGCGGCGGCAGTCCGGCGAACGACAGTAGATAGAAATTTGCCAGGAGACCAGATATCGTAGCCCTGGGCAAAGGGGGTTCAGGTGATCGCGCCAGTTCGTAGCAGCTATGTCGGCGCTGTGGCGCTCGCCCTGGGTGTCGGCGCAGGGCTGACCCTCGGCGGCGCGGGCGTTGCTGGTGCCGATCCGACCGATGCCTCCACGACTGGTCCTGCACATGCGGAATCGGCAGCCGACAACCCGGCGCGTCCCGCCGCACCCCGCCGTAGCGTCCGGCCTAGCGTGCGGCAGGGTGCAACACCCCACCGGCCGATAACCTCGGTGGCCAGGGGCAAAGACATCGCGGCCGTCGCACCCAACGGACCGGTCGAGTCGCCGGTGTCGTGGATGGTGGCGGCCGCCGCGTCCCGCACGCGCCTCCGGGCGGCCGCGGTGCCGCCCGCGGCCTCGGTGTCGACCGGTCAGTCGGTCAGTGCGCCGACGCCGAAGGCCGCAGCCCAAACCACCTCGTTCTTCTCCGGCCTGGCGGCGACGTTCGCCAACCAGTCCCCCACACTGCACCCCGTTCAGACCGGGCAGGCCGCCAACGGTGTGATCAGCGGCGTACTCGGTGCCGTCGATGCCGACAGCGCTCCCCTGAGCTATACCGTCGCCCGCAACCCGGTACACGGCAGCGTTGCGGTTGCACGCGACGGCACCTACACCTACACCCCGGACCCGTCGACTGGTGCGGCGGGCACCACCGATTCGTTCGTCGTGACCGTCAGCGATGCCGGTAGCGGCTTCCACGTCCACGGTCTGGTCGGTTTGATCAATGCGCTGACCTTCGGCCTGATCGGCGACAGCGGGCACAGCGGTGGCGCCATGGTGTCGGTGACGGTGACTCCGTTCACCACGCCGCCCACCAGCCCGGACGGCACACTGTCAACGTTCTGCGGGTGCACGCTGATGCCGGCCAATACCGTCTTCCACGCTGACGTAAGCA
>JBMOKE010000056.1:0-14318 GCA_049315425.1 Mycobacterium sp.
GTGCTCGGTGATACGGATCGCTGCATCAAGCGGTTCCCCTGACGCGACGCTAGACGGCCTTGGTGACTCCGAACCAGGACAGGATCGCATCGCCCAGTTCGGTTGACTTGGTCAGCGTGGCGTAGGACCGGATGAACGACTCCCCCACGCAGCCGTCGATCTTGACGTGGAAGTTGCTGATCGACACCCATGGCTCGGCACCCTTGTATTCCTTCTTGGTCACAGGCACGTCATTGATGATGCCGGGCTTGAGACCGACGGTGACGCTGCCACCGAGTTGACCGCCGACGCCGGGTACCAGGCCGTCGGCGAGGGTGCCTGCGAAATCCAGGCCGAAATAGCCGAGTGAGGCATTGGCTCCGCCGTTGGCGCCGACGAGCACACCCCCGCCGGTGCTCATGTCGATCCCGCAGCCAATCTGGTAGCCAACCTCAAGGATTCCCTTGGGCGTCTCCTCGGAGCCCTTGATCGTGCCGTTGTAGACCCCACCGACGATGTACTCGCGCGTCGAGAGCGCGGTCGTCAAGGGCGCAGCAGGCATCTGGGTCTCGTCCTTGGCCGAGATCGTCAATGTCGCACCGTCGGGCGCCTTCGTCGTGGCCGGCGGGGTCGAGGCCACCTTCCCGTCGTCGACCGGGGGGGCGGCCTCGGCCGCGGCAACCGGGGCCGTGCCGCCATCCGGCATCGCCGGGTCGGGATCAGCCGATGCGGGCGCGGCAGTCATCATCACAATCACTACTGCAGCCAGCGCCATGCCACGCACAATCACCCTGGCAACCTACATGCGCCGCCCTCAGCCGACGAAACGCTCCCCGGACTGGCCCGCTCAGGCCAGCGTGACCAGCCCCAGTTCGGTGTCGCCGGCCAGCAGCCGATGATGCGGCAGCACCCGCACGGTGTAACCCATCGAACCCGACAATCGAAGCGGCGTGGTGGTGGAGAAGAGTTCCGTACCGCCCTCGGCGGATCCGGCGTGGACCATGTCGACATAGTGGGGATCGGTCAGCGTGCCGCTCGAGTCGACCCGGCCCAACACCGCCTGCACCACCACCTCGTCGGGGCGCAGACCGGCCAGCGCCACGGTGGCGGTCAGGGTGAGCTCCGAGCCCAGCAGCGGGGTGTCGGGCAAGCCGGTGCTGTCGACGTCGGTGATCGTCACTGACGGCCAGGTCTCGGCTACCCGCTGTCGATAGGCCGCCAGTTCCCTGGCATTGCCGAAGGGCAAACCGTCGATCGCCTCGACAGTTCGGCGGGCCGATACCGCAGCCGGCACGTAATACTTCTCGGTGTAATCGCGCACCATCCGGGAAGCCAGCACCTGCGGGCCAAGTGACTGCACGGTGTGCCGAACCATCTGGACCCACCGGTGCGGGACATCGTTGTCGTCACGGTCGTAGAACTTCGGCGCCACCGAATTCTCCAGCAGGTCGTAGAGAGCACCGGCTTCTAGATCATCGCGGCGCTCGTCGGACACACCGTCGGCTGTAGGTATCTCCCAACCGTTTTCGCCGTCGAACCACTCGTCCCACCAGCCGTCCCGGATCGAGAGGTTGAGCCCGCCGTTCAGAGCGCTCTTCATTCCAGAGGTGCCGCAGGCTTCCAACGGCCGAAGTGGGTTGTTGAGCCATACGTCGCAGCCCCAATAGAGCAGCCTGGCCATCGACATGTCGTAGTTCGGCAGGAAGGCGATGCGGTGCCGCACCTCGGGCCGGTCGGCGAACTGAACGACCTGCTGGATGAGCCCCTTACCGGAATCGTCAGCGGGATGCGATTTCCCGGCGACGATGAGTTGGATGGGCCTGTTCTCATCAAGCAGCAGCGCCTCCAGCCGCGCCGGGTCACGCAGCATCAGCGTCAGCCGCTTGTAGGTAGGTACCCGGCGGGCAAACCCGACGGTCAGCACATCAGGATCGAAAGCCGTTGCAATCCAGCTTAATTCGGCCTCAGCCGCGCCACGTTCCAGCCATGATTTCATCAGCCGTTTACGAACGTCGGCAACCAGCTTGGCGCGCAGTTGCGATCGAATCCACCAGAGATGACCGAAGTCCACCTGCTGTATCCGCTCCCATTCGGAGGGCTCGCGCAATACCTCGGTGGAGCCGGCCAGCTCCCGGGCCAGCTGCACCCATTCCGGGGCCGCCCAGGTAGGCCCGTGCACCCCGTTGGTGATCGACCCGATCGGCACCTCGGACGGATCGAACCCGGGCCAGAGCTCGTCGAACATCGCACGGCTGACCCGACCGTGTAGCTGTGACACCCCGTTGGCGCGTTGGGCCAGTCGCAGGCCCATATGTGCCATGTTGAATTTCTCCGGATCACCTTCGGCGCCGAAGGCCAACACCCGCTGCATCGGAACGCCGGGCAACAGTCCCTTCTCGGACTCGTCAACGAAGTAACGTTCCACCATCTCAACCGGGAACCTGTCGATACCGGCCGGGACCGGAGTGTGCGTGGTGAACACGGTGCTCGCCCGGACGACGGCCAGCGCGCTATCGAAGTCGAGGTTGTCGGCGACCATGAACTCCCGGATGCGCTCGAGGCCGAGGAACCCCGCGTGGCCCTCGTTCATGTGGAACACGTCCGGGGCGGGGCGTCCTTCGATGGCGGTGAAGGCGCGGATGGCCCGCACCCCGCCGATGCCGGCCAGGAGTTCCTGCTTAATCCGGTGTTCCTGATCGCCGCCGTACAACCGGTCGGTGACATGGCGCAGATCGTGGTCATTCTCCGGGATGTCCGAGTCCAGCAGCAACAACGGGATCCGCCCGACCTGTGCCACCCAGACCCGGGCCCGCAGCACGCGCGACTCCGGCATGGGAAGTTCCACGACCACCGGCGCACCGCCAGCGTCGGCCAGCAGATGCAGCGGCAGTCCCTGAGGATCCAGCGACGGATAGTCCTCGTGCTGCCAGCCGTCGGCGGTCAGCGACTGCTCGAAATAACCCGACCGGTAGTTCAGACCGACACCGATCAGCGGCAGGCCCAGATCCGAGGCCGCCTTGAGGTGATCTCCGGCCAGAATGCCGAGACCGCCGGAGTAGATCGGCAGCACCTCGGCCACACCGAACTCCATCGAGAAGTACCCGATGCCGGTGGGCATCGGTGCCTCGGCATCGGCGTGGGCGGCCATCTGCTGGTACCACAGCGGCTTGGTCAGATACTCGTTGAGATCAGCTGACAGAAGATCGAGTCGTTCGAGAAATCCGTTGTCCTCGGCGAGTTCATCAAGGCGCGCCCGGCTGACCTCGCCGAGCAGTGCCACCGGATCGCGGCCAGTCAGCGCCCACTGGTCGGGATCAATGCTGGAGAACAGATCCTGGGTCGGGGTATCCCATGACCACCGCAGATTCGTCGAAAGCTGGCCCAATGCGCCGAGCCGGTCCGGAAGGTGGGCGCGAACGGTGAATCTGCGGAGGGCTTTCACGCGTCAGACCTTACTGAGATTTGAGGTCGCGCGCAGTCCTCACTTCACCCCCCGGGAGGCGATTGCGGCCACTACGGTGAGAATGACGACTGACGCGGAAATGAGGTGCTCGGTGCCGGGGCGTATCGCGATCGATGACGTCGAACCCATCGTGTCCGGTGGCACCTACCCGGCCAAAGCGGTCGTCGGAGAAATCGTGCCGGTGTGCGCCACCGTCTGGCGGGAGGGGCATGAGGCGGTGGCGGCCACGCTGGTGGTGCGCTATCTCGGTCCGGCTTACCCCCAGTTGGGCCACGGATCGCTCCCCTCAGCGGGTGCGGCCACGCCAGAACCGGTCGCGCCGGCGGCCCGGGTCAAACCCTCGTCATCGGCGATGGCGGCGGGACGCACCCCGGACGTGTTCCACGGCCAGTTCACACCCGATCGGGTGGGCTTGTGGACGTTCCGGGTTGACGGCTGGGGCGACCCGATCACCTCCTGGCGACATGCCGTCACCGCAAAACTGGACGTCGGTCAAGGCGAAGAGGATCTCGACAACGATCTCATGATCGGCGCAGCCCTGCTGGAACGTGCCGCGGCCGGAGTGCCCCGCGGCGACCGGACCCCGCTGCGCGAGGCCGCCGAGGCACTGCGGCGCCCGGGCGACCCGCTGACCCGCGCGACTCTGGCGCTGTCACATCAGGTGACCGATTTACTTGAGGCCTATCCCCTACGCGAACTGCTCACCCGCGGCCACCAGTACGGCGTGTGGGTTGACCGCCCGCTGGCCCGCTGCAGTGCCTGGTACGAGATGTTCCCGAGGTCCACCGGCGGGCGCGACGAGGCCGGCCGACCGGTGCACGGAACGTTCACCACCGCGGCCGCCGCGCTGGGACGTATCGCAGCGATGGGCTTCACCGTGGTGTACCTGCCGCCGATTCATCCGATCGGCGCGGTGCACCGCAAGGGCCGCAACAACTCGGTGACCGCCGAGCCCGGCGATGTCGGTTCGCCGTGGGCCATCGGCAGCAGCGCGGGCGGCCACGATGCCGTGCACCCCGATCTCGGCACGCTCAAGACCTTCAAGAAATTCGTGGCCGCCGCACGTGACAACGGCATGGAAGTCGCGCTCGATCTTGCGTTGCAGTGCGCACCGGACCATCCGTGGGCCGCAAGCCACCGGCAGTGGTTCACCGAACTTCCCGACGGCACGATCGCCTACGCCGAGAACCCACCGAAGAAATACCAAGATATCTATCCCCTGAACTTCGATAACGACACGGCAGGCCTTGCCTGCGAGGTGCTGCGGGTGGTGCGGCATTGGATCAGCCACGGCGTCACGATCTTCCGGGTGGATAACCCGCACACCAAGCCACCGGACTTCTGGGCCTGGTTGATCGGTCAGGTCAAGGGCACCCACCCCGATGTGTTGTTCCTCGCGGAGGCCTTCACCCGTCCGGCGCGAATGTATGGGTTGGCCAAACTCGGCTTCACCCAGTCGTACTCGTACTTCACCTGGCGCACCGCCAAATGGGAGTTGGAGGAGTTCGGCCGCCAGATCGCCGAACACGCCGACTACGCGCGACCGAACCTGTTCGTCAACACCCCGGACATTCTGCACGAGAGCCTGCAGCACGGAGGCCCCGGCATGTTCGCCATCCGGGCGGTACTGGCCGCGACCATGGGCACGTCATGGGGCGTGTATTCGGGCTATGAAATCTTCGAGAACGTGCCGGTGCGCCCCGGCAGCGAGGAATACCTGGACTCCGAGAAGTACGAATTGCGTCCACGCGACTTCGCCGGCGCGCTGACCGAAGGACGATCGCTGGAGCCGTTTCTGGCCCGGCTCAACGAGATACGGCGTTTACACCCGGCCCTGTGTCAGCTCCGGACGATCCGGTTCCACCAAACCGACAACGACGCGTTGCTGGCATACAGCAAGTTCGACCCGGTATCCGGCGACACCGTTCTCGTGGTCGTCACGCTCAATCCCTTCGCTGCCGAGCAGGGCACCGTCTGGCTGGACATGGGCGCGCTCGGAATGGAGCCCTATGAGCGGTTCTGGGTCCGAGACGAGGTCAGCGGAGAGGAATACCAGTGGGGGCAGGCCAATTTCGTGCGCCTTGAGCCGAGCAGGGCGGTCGCACATATCCTCAACATGCCGTTGGTCCCCGCCGACCAGCGGACGAACCTGCTGCGCCGGGAATGAGCCCACGATGAGCCGTAAACGCACCAGCAGCCATCTCGCACCTGATCCCGAGGAACTCGCCCGACTCCTCGCCGGAGTGCACCATAATCCGCACAGCATTCTCGGGGCGCACGAGTACGGCGAGCAGACCGTGATCCGGACATTGCGGCCGCACGCCGTGGACGTCGCGGCTCTCGTCGGCGGCAAGCGCTACCCGATGTCGCATATCGACGCCGGACTGTTCGCCGTGGCCCTGCCGTTCACCGACCTCCTCGACTACCGGCTCGAGGTCACCTACCCCGGATCCGATGAACCGCACATCCACACCGTGGCCGACGGCTACCGCTTCCTGCCCACCCTCGGCGAGGTCGACCTGCACCTGTTCGCCGAAGGTCGCCATGAACGACTGTGGGAGATCCTCGGTGCCCATCCGCGCACGTTCACCACTCAGGACGGGGCCGTCGAGGGAGTCTCCTTCGCGGTTTGGGCTCCGAATGCCAAGGGCGTCAGCCTCATCGGCGAGTTCAACGGATGGGACTCCTATGACGCACCGATGAGAGTGCTGGGCTCATCCGGGGTGTGGGAGCTGTTCTGGCCGGGCTTCACGGGCGACGGGCTGTACAAATTCCGTGTGCACGGGGTGGATGGCGCGGTCACCGACCGCGCCGACCCGATGGCGTTCGCCACCGAGGTTCCGCCGCATACCGCCTCGCGTGTGTTCGTCTCCTCCTACACATGGAACGACGCGAGGTGGATGGCGCAGCGCGCCAAGGTGAACCCGGTCTTCGAGCCGATGAGCACCTACGAGGTTCATCTGGGCTCGTGGCGCCCCGGACTGAGTTACCGCGAACTGGCCGGGCAACTCACCGAATATGTTGTGGCCCAGGGTTTCACCCACGTCGAACTGCTCCCGGTTGCCGAGCATCCGTTCGGTGGGTCCTGGGGGTACCAGGTGACGTCCTACTACGCTCCGACATCGCGGTTCGGTAGCCCGGACGATTTCCGCTTCCTGGTCGACACGCTGCATCGGGCCGGGATCGGCGTGATCGTGGACTGGGTTCCGGCGCACTTCCCCAAGGACAGCTGGGCACTGGGCCGCTTCGATGGCACCGCACTCTATGAGCACTCCGATCCCCGCCGCGGTGAACAGCTGGACTGGGGCACCTACGTTTTCGATTTCGGCCGAGCGGAGGTAAGAAATTTCCTGGTCGCCAATGCCCTGTACTGGCTGACGGAGTTCCACATCGACGGACTCCGCGTCGACGCGGTGGCGTCCATGCTCTATCTGGACTACTCGCGTCCCGACGGCGGCTGGAGTCCGAACGCCTACGGAGGTCGAGAAAACCTGGAGGCGGTGCAGTTCCTGCAGGAGATGAACGCCACCGTGCACAAGATCGTCCCGGGGATCGTCACCATCGCCGAGGAGTCCACCTCCTGGCCCGGTGTCAGCCGCCCGACGAACATTGGTGGACTCGGCTTTTCGATGAAGTGGAATATGGGGTGGATGCACGACACCCTGGACTACATCAGTCGCGATCCGATCTACCGCAGCTATCACCACCATGAGATGACGTTCTCGATGCTCTATGCGTTCAGCGAGAACTATGTGCTGCCGATCAGCCACGACGAGGTGGTGCACGGCAAGGGCACGCTGTGGGGCCGGATGCCGGGCAATGACCATGTCAAAGCTGCGGGCCTGCGCAGCCTGCTGGCCTATCAGTGGGCTCACCCCGGCAAGAAGCTGCTCTTCATGGGCCAGGAGTTCGGCCAGCGCGCCGAGTGGTCGGAGGAGCGCGGCGTGGATTGGTACCAACTCGATGAGAACAGCTTCTCCTCGGGGATCCTGCGTTTCATGGCCGCAGTCAACACCGTGTACCGCAGCCGGCCTGCGCTGTGGAGCCAGGACAGCCGTCCTGAGGGGTACTCCTGGATCGACGCGAACGACTCGGCGAGCAATGTGCTCAGCTTCCTGCGCTACGGCGCCGACGGTTCGGTGCTGGCATGCGTATTCAACTTCGCCGGTAGCGAGCACTCCCGCTACCGCCTCGGGCTGCCCCAGGCCGGGACGTGGCGCGAGGTGCTCAACAGCGACGCGACTGTTTACAACGGCTCCGGCATCGGCAATCTCGGCGCCGTGGAGGCCGCTGCGTTGCCGTGGCATGGCCGCCCGGCCTCGGCCGAAATGGTGCTACCGCCGACCTCGGCGGTCTGGCTGGAACCCTGCTGACGCTGGAACTCTGCTGACTCAGTAGAGCGCATTGGCCAGGTTGCGCCGGCCGGCGATCACTTCGGCGTCGGCGGGGTCGAACAACTCGAACAGTTCGATGAGGCGGGTCCGCACCCGGGTGCGCTCGTCACCGGCGGTCCGCTTGACCAATCCGATCAGACGGCCGAACGCACCCCCGACGTCTTGGCTCAGGATCTGTGCGTCGGCCGCAGCGAAGGCCGCGTCGATATCGTCAGGGGTGGCGTCGGCCACGGCGATGGCATCGGACGGCACGGCACCGGCACGCTCGAGGAAGGTGATCTGGCGCAGCGCACCTTTGGCCTCGACGTGATGGGGGTCTGCGTCGAGGATCGCCTGATAGGCAGTCGCCGCCGCGGCGAAGTCCCCTGCGTCAAGCATCTCTCGCGCCGCGGCCAGTGCGGGGTCAACGGCTTCCTGCTCCGAGCCGGCTTCACCACCCACCTTTCCCGCGGTGGCCGCCAGCAGCGAGTCGACCCAGCGGCGTAACTGATCCGGGGGCTGGGATCCCTCAAAGCTGGCCAGCGGCTGCCCGCCTGCCAGTGCCACCACGGTGGGCACCGCCTCGATACCGAACATCGAGGCCACCCGCGGCGCGGTGTCGACGTTGACAGTGGCCAACGACCACGTGCCGCCGTCGGCGGCGGCGAGACCGGCCAGCGCATCGGCAAGTTGAATACAGACATCGCTGCGTGGGGACCAGAGCAGAACGACCACCGGGACCTCGCCGGAGCGAAGCAACACCTCAGCTTCGAAGTTGGCCTCGGTGACCTCAACGCCGGCGGGGACGCCGGCTGTCGAACCCTGTTGGGCGCGCTGTTTGAGACTGGAGAGATCCACCGCACCGGTCATCACCGGCGAGTTTCTCGGTCGGGGACGAGTCACGTCGTAAGTCTGTCATGTCCGCGCCGCAGCGCCGGTCACCGGGCATTCGGGTATGGTTGGAAACAAATTGACCGCTCGAATGAACGGAGTTCAACGTGAAGAAGTTAGCGGTGACCATGCTGGCAGTAGCGGCAATGTCGATGGGATCTCTGGTGGCGGGCCCGACAGCCGGGGCTGATGTACGGGATCCTTTTGACCCCTACGGCGTCGGTGGATACGGCGGCATCGGTAGTCCACTCGGCCCCGTCGCTGGACCGGTAGGCCCGGTGGGCGTCGGCGGTGTCGGCCCTGTCCTAGGCCCGGTGGGCCCAGTCGGCGTCGGAGGCGTCTTGGGCCCCGTCGGCGTGGATCCGATTGTCGACGCGGCCGTCGTTGACACCGCGGTCCACTACGACATCCCCTACGGCTACCCGCTCGGCCCCGCCTTCCCCGGCGAGCTGCCGTGCTTCACCCCCTCGGGTGAGGCTTACTACACCCCGGGTGCCGAGCCCTGCCTCTGCTTCGCCCCCACCGGCGGAGTGATCCCCTGCTAGTTTCGGCACTGATCCATAGCCGTATATGACGAACGTCACACGGCTCCTGTTAGGCAGGTCCAGCAAACTCGTATGATCCTGCGGGTCGGTCAGCCGGCCCGCAGGACAAGCGCGTCGCCCTGGCCGCCGGCACCGCACAGCGCGGCCACCGCGTAACCGGATCCGCGACGGGACAACTCCAGCGCGGCGTGCAGCGTGATCCGTGCACCGGACATTCCGATCGGGTGACCCATTGCGATGGCGCCGCCGCTCCGGTTGACCTTCGCCGGGTCGACGCCGAGTTCACGGGTCGAGGCCAGCGCGACGGCCGCGAAGGCCTCATTGATCTCGATCACATCCAGCTGATCGGTTGAGATCCCCTCCCGTGCGATGGCTTTCTTGATGGCGTTGGCCGGCTGTGACTGAAGCGTGGAGTCCGGACCGGCGACCACCCCGTGCGCGCCGATCTCACACAGCCAATTCAGCCCGAGTTCCTGGGCCTTGGCCTTGTTCATCACCACGACGGCGCAGCCGCCATCGGAGATCTGCGACGCCGATCCGGCAGTGATGGTGCCGTCGGAGCGGAACGCCGGTTTGAGACCGGCCAACGAGTCCGCGGTGGTGTTGGCGCGGATGCCCTCATCCTCGGCGAATTCAATCGGATCGCCTTTGCGCGCAGGGATCTTCACTGACACCACCTCGTCGGCGAACACACCGTCCTTCCAGGCGGCGGCTGCCTTCTGATGCGATGCGGCGGCCAGTTCATCCTGCTGGAGTCGGGTGAACTGGTCGGCATCATTGCGCTGCTCGGTCAGGGCACCCATCGGCTGGTCGGTGAACACATCGTGGAGACCGTCGTAGGCCATATGGTCACGCAGGATCACATCGCCGTACTTGTGGCCGGCCCTGCTGTCCATCAACAGATGCGGCGCCTTGGACATCGACTCCTGACCGCCGGCAACCACGACGTCGAACTCACCGGCCCGGATCAGCTGATCGGCCAGCGCAATGGAGTCGATTCCGGACAGACACATCTTGTTGATCGTCAGAGCCGGGATGTCCCAGCCGATCCCCCCGGCCACGGCAGCCTGCCGGGCCGGCATCTGCCCCGCGCCCGCGGTCAACACCTGGCCCATGATCACGTAGTCGACCAGCGAAGCCGGCACGCCCGCTTTCTCCAAAGCCGCACGGATGGCGATGCCGCCCAGATCGCTACCGGAGAAGTCCTTCAGCGAACCCATCAGCCGGCCGATGGGCGTTCGCGCCCCAGCAACGATCACCGACGTCGTCATTACTGCCTCCAAAGCGGCTAATTCTCGGCCGATCTGGCCGACTCGCTATTCCTCATTCTTGCCGTCAGGTTACCGTTATCTCATGACCACCGAGCACCTCGATGCCCGCACATTGCTGGCGAGCGATCTGGTCACCGCAATCGATCACATCGGCATTGCGGTGCCGGATCTCGATGAGGCCATCGCGTGGTACAACGACTTCCTCGGCATGATCGTCGTTCACGAGGAGATCAACACCGATCAGGGTGTGCGCGAGGCGATGCTCGCGGTCCGCGGCGCGCCCGCCGGCAGCGCCCAGATTCAGCTGATGGCGCCGCTGGATGACACCTGCACCATCGCCAAGTTCCTCGACAAGCGCGGGCCGGGAATACAGCAGCTCGCCTGCCGCGTCAGCGACCTCGACGCGCTCTCTGAATGCCTTCGCGCCAAAGGCGTCCGGTTGCTGTACGACGCGCCACGGCGCGGGACCGCGAACTCCAGGATCAATTTCATCCATCCCAGGGACGCCGGTGGCGTGCTGGTGGAACTCGTGGAGCAGTCCGAGCACCAGGCTTAGGACCACGTGCGGGTGGGTCCACGGTTGGCCCGATTCGCCCAGCATGCGGTGTGCCAGTGCCTGCGCTCATCGCCCGCAGTGTCTTCGATGCGCAACACCACCACATGGGCGGTGCCGGAACGGATCTCATGGTCGCAGCCCGGGCACCGGTATGTCTTGATAGCCCGGAATCCCGGTACCGGACGGACCTCGTAATCGTGGCCGTCGGCGCCCGGCTCCACCCGCAGTGGAAACAGTGGCGGCCCAACCGGGCGTCGTCGTTCGGAACGTCGGCGCGGCGTCATCAGAACAGCCGGAACTCGTCGCTGTCCAGACCGCGCATTACATCGTAATCCAGAGTGAGACAACGGATCCCACGATCGGTAGCCAACGTACGGGCCTGCGGCTTAATCTGCTGGGCGGCAAATACACCGGCAACGGGTGCCAACAGGCTGTCCCTGTTGAGCAGTTCCAGGTAGCGGGTCAGTTGCTCGACCCCGTCGATCTCACCGCGGCGCTTGATCTCGACCGCCACCGACTGGCCCTGGGCGTCACGGCACAGAATGTCCACCGGGCCGATCGCGGTCATGTACTCCCGCCGGACCAGGGTGTAGCCCTCGCCGAGGAGTTCGATGTGTTCGGCCAGCAGCTCCTGCAGATGTGCCTCGACGCCGTCCTTGACCAGTCCGGGGTCGACGCCCAGCTCATGGGTGGAGTCGTGCTCGATCTCCTCGATCGTGATCCGTAGCTGCTCGCCAGCCTTGTTCTCGACAACCCACACAGATTGCTCGCCGTCAATGCCCTCGGTGAGCTGACAGGGCGGGCTCATCCAGTTCAACGGCTTATAGGCACGATCGTCAGCATGGATGCTGACTGAACCGTCGGCCTTGACGAGCAGCAGTCGACGGGCCGACGGCAGGTGGGCGGTGAGCCGCCCGAGGTAGTCCACCCTGCACTGGGCGATCACGAGTCGCACCTGTTCAGCTTAGGGTGCCGTTGACGAATTAGGCTGATGCCAGCATGACGTCCAATCCGAGCGTGGCACAGCGGCTGGGCCGGATCCTGGAACGCCTCACCCGGCAAAGCGGGAGGCTGGCCCGGACACCGGCGTACGGGTCGCTGCTGCTGGGTGACATCTCCGAGAGCGCCGCCCGGCGCCGGCTCCGGATCCAGATCATCCTCACCGTCTTCATCCTGACGGTGAACGTGATCGGAATCGCGCTGACATTCCTGCTTGTGGTGATCGCCTTCCCCGAGCCCAGTGTGTTCCAGGACGTACCGCGCTGGCTACCGTTCATTGTGACGCCCGCCTACATCGTCACTGCAGTGGCATTCGGCACCTGGTGGATTCACGTTCGGACCATCAACGATCTGCGCTGGGCGATCGAAGGCCGGACGCCCACGTCCACAGAACAACGCAGCGCATTTATGACACCGTGGCGAATTGCTCTGTCGCACTTGGCGTTATGGGGAAGCGGTGCAGTGCTGCTGACGGTGCTCTTTGGCTACTACGACACCGATTTCATTCCCCGGTTGTCGCTGACGGTGGGCTTCTGTGGCGTGGTGGTGGCCACCACCTGTTACCTCGCCGCGGAGTTCGCCCTGCGCCCGGTCGCGGCGCAGGCGCTGGCGGTCGGTCCCCCGCCCCGACGGCTCGCTCCTGGCATCATGGGCCGCACCCTGACGGTGTGGATGCTGTGTTCGGGCATGCCGGTCATCGGCATCGGCCTGACCGCGTTGTTCTCGCTGCTGTTGCGCAATCTCACCCAACGCCAACTCGAGATCGCGGTCCTGATCACCTCGATCGTCAGCTTGATCGTGGGTTTCCTGTTGATGTGGGTGCTGGCCTGGCTGACCACCACCCCGGTCCGGATGGTGCGGGCGGCGTTGCGGCGGGTCGAGGAGGGCGATCTCAATGCCAGCGTGGTGGTCTTCGATGGCACCGAACTCGGCGAACTTCAGAGTGGCTTCAACTCGATGGTCGCCGGCCTGCGCGAGCGCGAGCAGGTACGTGACCTGTTCGGACGCCACGTCGGACGCGAGGTCGCCGCAGCAGCCGAACAACAGCGGCCCACCCTCGGCGGTGAAGAACGCCATGTTGCCGTCGTCTTCGTCGACGTCGTCGGATCCACCAAGCTGGTCAGCACCAGACCCCCCATGGAGGTCGTCGAACTACTCAACCGCTTCTTCGCCGTAATCGTCGAGGAGGTCGACCGCCACCGGGGCCTGGTCAACAAGTTCGAGGGCGATGCCGCGCTCGCCGTATTCGGTGCTCCGGTGAACCTGGACAACCCCGAGGACAGTGCGTTAGCCGCCACCCGCGCGATCGCCCAGCGACTGACTCGTGAGGTGCCCGAATGTCCCGCCCGAATCGGGGTTGCGGCCGGACAGGTGGTCGCGGGCAACGTCGGGGCGAGGGAGCGTTTCGAGTACACGGTGATCGGTGAACCGGTGAACGAGGCAGCACGGCTGAGCGAACTCGCCCGGTCCGAGCCGAGTAGGGCATTGGCGTCGGCGACCACCGTCGCGGCCGCCTCCGAACGCGAACAACGGTTCTGGCGCCTGGGAAAGCCGGTCCGGCTGCGCGGGTATGACGAGCGCGTCCAGATCGCCAGCCTGATCGGTGGCAGCTGAGCCGCCAACCAATCGGCTTGTTCGGGAAGTTGAGTCCGTGCCATGGTTAGCGTATGACCACGCAATACCGGACCGTTGCCAGCCCGATCGGTGACCTGACGCTAGCCGGCGAGGGTTGCACCCTGACGCACCTGCTGATGTCCGAACAATCCCACCAGCCGGACCGCTCGGGGTGGGAGCCCGCCGACCCGGAAGCCTTCGCCGACGTGGTCACCCAACTTGATGCCTATTTCGCCGGGACCTTGACCGAGTTCAACATCGACCTACGCCTCGACGGCACCGAGTTTCAACGCCGGGTGTGGGCGGCATTGCAGACCATTCCCTACGGCGAGACCCGATCGTACGGCCAGATCGCCGAACAGATCAGTTCGCCGGCCGCGTCACGTGCAGTGGGATTGGCCAATGGACGTAATCCGATCAGCATTATCGTGCCGTGCCATCGGGTTATCGGATCATCGGGCGGCCTCACCGGATACGGCGGTGGAATTGAACGCAAACGCACCCTCCTCGAATTGGAGATGAGCGCAATTCCACGCGTGCCCGCACTATTCGATTAGCGCACAACAGAGATGTAGGAACACCCCCCGATTTCTCGGGGGGTGTTCCGTTAATGTGTGTTCGGCGGTG
>JBMOKE010000057.1:0-14318 GCA_049315425.1 Mycobacterium sp.
CGAGTCTGTTCCGGATGCTAGTGAGCCGGGCCTTGAGTTCTCCTTCGTCGATCACGCCACGGGCCACCAGTAGATATGTGTGTGCCACAAGCTGATTCTCCGGATACGGGAGGTCGGCGTGACGGGTCACCGACAGCACGTCCTCCTCGTCGCGGCGATCCTTGAAGGTGAAGCCCATATCGTCGCCCGCATAGGAGTGGTCGATGGCGTCGAAAATGCCGTCCAGACTGGTCTTCCACGGCGGCACCGGATTTTCCACGCCATACTTGTCGGCCATGACCGGCCAAGTCTGATTACGCGTCGCGTTCTGCACGAGGGTCTCGATGGTGACGTCTTGTGGCGGTATGGCTGCGTTGTTCATCTCAGTTCGCGATCGGTCGGTTGGTGTGTTGGGTGCCGCGGATGTTCGTGAAATGACTGCGGTGTCGGTCTTTTCGTGGTGTGCTGGGGAGTACGTAGTGGAACTTGTCGCCGATTCCGGTGCCTTCTCCCCTGCGCGCACGGCTTATCCGGCGGCGAACCATGGTGGCTCAATTCAATCCTGTTCAATTAATGGACGCGCAGGACACCCGTCGTGCCGCCATGGTCAGGAAAATTCAGCGTCAACCCGGTGGAGGTTCTTCAACGGTGATACCCGTACCGGCGGGGGCGTCGACAATGGCTCTGATGAGGACTGTGCGGGTCGCAGCCGCAGCGTTCCTATTGGGGTTGTCCCTGGCTAGCCCCCAAGCCGTGGGTATTGCCGTCGCAGATACGGGCTCGACCTCAACGGTGTCGCCGCCGGCCTCAGGGCAGCGGTCAACCCCCGATGCAGGGAGCACGCGGCGAGCTACGCATCGTGGCCGGACGACTTCCTCTTCACCGGCCCCCACCGACGCTGAACCCAGCAACTTAGCCCCGGAAGCAAGTGGCATCACCACCACAGTTGATTCGGATACCCCCGCCGCGCTGACGCCGGTGGCGGCCGGGGTCCCGCCGGCAATTGTCCTGGTGACACCGCTCCCCGCCGCCACAATGGCTCTTGTCACGGTCGAAGTTCCCTCGGCAACAACCACGGGCGCGGCGGCGAGGACGGGTGCCGCTCCGCCAATCAGTCGCACTCAAGTGGAGATGCCCTTGGTCGGCATTCGTGAGGCCGGAGCGTCGATTCCACGAACGGCCGCGGGTCCCGACGGCGGTCCCGCGTCCCGGCGAGCCACGGCGGCCGCACCGATCGCGCGGACTGAACCCCAACACGACGCCCAGTCGTCGGTCACGGCTGGCGCACTCACCTCCGCGGCACCGACAGCCTTGACTGCCCCGACGATCGCGGCGCTGGCTCCCACTGCCCAGTCTGCGGCTGCTAGGTCTCAACCGGTGTTGACTGCCCCCACCTCGAAGCTCGCCGCAACGTGCGTGAGCTGCTCGGCGTCCACGCCGTCTACCCCTCATACGGTTATCGAGACCGTGGTCGCCAGGATCAACAGCGTCCTCGACACCGCAATCAACTGGCTATCGAGTCTCCCGGCCAACCCGATCACCGTTTTCGTCGAGGGCGCGCTTCAGCAGGTGCGACGCGCGCTCACGGAAATGTTTCCGTGGCCAATCGACCCCGTCGCTCCCACATACACAACGAGCAACCAGCTACCTGCAGGGGACACGATTCTGACTTCGCCCATACAGCCCACGAAAATCGGCGAATCACGCAGCTTTCTCGAAGACTCACCCGGGGTATCCATCACCTACATCCCGGCGTCGAAAGGCGGCACCACATTCACCCTCGACGTCATGAATGTGCCCGAAGGAACTTCCCTTTATAAGGCTATGAGCATCCCGGAATCCGGGCTGTTGCCAGAGGACGATGTCCTCAATCGCTACGCATTGACGACGAATTGGTATAGCAGTTGCGAAGTTGCTCTAGCCTATGCTGATTCCGACTGGGGACAGAGTCAGGGGTATCAGGTCGTCGAGTTCGCGACGCCAAAAACACTGCAGTTGATCGACCTCGGCGACAATGACACCCTCGGCTACGTATGGGCGAGTCTTGAATCGGATATCACGTGGAACAAGTCGCAACTGGCAGCACTGCAGGGCGACAACCCGCCGACTACCAACCCGGAAGCGACCGTGGTCGTGTCGCAGAAGCTTGCCGAGCTTTATCAAGATGTAGAAATCGTGCAACTGACGACTGGTTACCGCGCCTCCTACGAGACACAGCTTTATCTTCTTCTCAAGTACGGCGACGCGATCACGAATGATTTCACCTACAACCCCCAGACCGAGATTACAAAACGGGGGATTTCGGCGACGGATACCTTCATCGTGGATGCGATCGCTCCGAACGCGTGGCAGCGTGCCACTTTGTTAACTGGGTCTGCGACTGATCCCGGCGGCGAGGTCTCGTGGGGAGGAGCATTCGACGATCTCAATCGGATCAGCTTTACAACGGACATCGACAAAGAACTCACCTCAATTCTCGATGACTACTTGAATGTCGACGGCTACTACGCCACAGACTTGCCCAGTCTTTTCCACCTCAATGGCAGGCTCGACGAGGAGGTGGGTCTCTTCATTCCGCGCGACAGCACCGTCATCGTCCAGACGGACCTAGCCGCTACTCTCGGCAGTCAATTGCTCGCCGCCTGACAAGATCGGACGGGCACCGGGGAACGGGCATGTCCAGAAGCTCATCGATCGGCCGTGCTAAGCACATTGAGGGGGACCCGTTTGGTGGTCCAGTCACTATGCGACTCGGGGTTGGTGGGTCATGGACCACTGTATGTTGGGCGTCCCTCCCCATGACAACCACCGGAATGTCCTCTGTCACTTCCAGTTCAGATGAGGTTCTTGCCAGAAGGCCTTCATCTGCATCACCACAGTGACGACGTTCGGTGGCGCGGCCGGTGACAGCCGCAGCCGGGCTTTCGGCACCCGTCGAAATCTGACTGGTCAGCTATTCCGATGTCCTGGAACATCACACTGCCGGGGCGCTGTGTGATGTTACGAGCCCAGCGGCTACTCACTCGCTGCGCGGGCCAGTCGCAACTCGCGCCGACGGGCCTGCTCCGGCGGATCCGGCACCGGAACCGCGGCGATCAGCCGGGCCGTGTACTCCTCGGTCGGGCTGTTCAGCACCGTCTCGGTGGGGCCTGACTCGACCAGCCGGCCGGACCGCATCACCGCGACCCGATCGGAGAGTTCTTCGACGACGGCCAGGTTGTGACTGATGAACAGGCAGGCAAAGCCGTGCGCGGCCTGCAATTCGCGCAGCAGACGCAGGACCCTGGCCTGAACCGAGACGTCCAGTGCTGAGGTCGGTTCGTCGGCGATCACCAGCGCGGGGTTCAGCGCCAGCGCGCGGGCGATGCCAACGCGCTGGCGCTGCCCGCCGGAAAGCTGATGCGGATAGCGGTTGCGCAGCGAACGCGACAGCTGCACCTGTTCGAGGAGTTCATCAACGCGAGCGGTGCGCTGCGCCGCCGTCATCTCAGTGTGCAGTGCCAGTGGTTCGGCGATCGCCTGCCCGACGGGCCAGCGCGGGTTCAGCGACGAGCCAGGATCCTGGAATACCACGCCGACCTTCTCGCGCGGTCCACGCAGATCGCGCTGCGAGAGCTTGGTGATGTCGATACCGGCCAGGTGCACCGACCCCGATGTCAGCCGCACCAGTCCGACGGCGGCTTTACCTAACGTCGACTTGCCCGAGCCCGACTCGCCGACCAGTCCCACCACCTCACTGGCGCCGACCTCCAGGGTCACCGCGTCCACGGCCTGGAAGGCGTTCCTGGACCCGGACTTGAACTCGACGGTGGCCTCGCGCAACGACAGCGCGGGCACCGGTGGGGCGGGATCCGCCGCGGGAGAGGACTCCGCAACGCGGATCTTGCCTGTGCCCAGGTGGGGCACCGATGCCAGGAGCAGGCGTGTGTACGGCTGCTGCGGATCGCTGAACAGTGTTGCCGTGGGTCCGGATTCGACAACAACACCGTCCTTCATCACCACGATCCGGTCGGCGATATCGGCGACCACGCCCAGATCATGGGTGATTAGCAGAATCCCGGCATCGACCCGGGTCCGCAGATCGCGGAGCAGGTCGAGAATCTCGGCCTGCACAGTGACGTCGAGAGCCGTGGTCGGCTCGTCGGCGATCAATAGCGCCGGGTCGCACGCGAGTGCCTGGGCGATCATGGCGCGCTGGCGCTGCCCTCCGGAGAGCTGGTGGGGGTAGAAGTCCATGCGCTTGGCTGCTTCCGGCATCTCGACCAGATCCAGCAGTTCCACCGCGCGCGCGCGGGCTTCGTTCGCCGAGATGTCGCGGTGCATGCGGATCGCTTCAATGATCTGCCAGCCGATGGTGTAGACGGGGTTGAACGCCGTCATGGGCTCCTGGAAAACCACACCGACCCGGCCGCCACGAACCTCGGTGAGGGTCGCTTCATCGGCTCCTGCCAACTCGGCGCCGACCAGCCGGATGCTGCCCGTCAGTCGCGCGTTGTCGGCTAGCAGTCCCGGAATGGCCATCGCCAGTGTCGATTTCCCCGAACCGGACTCACCGACCAGTGCGAGCACCTCGCCGGCTGCCAGATCGAGGTCGATCCCACGCACGGCGGGGATCCACACCTTGTCAACCTCGAAGTCGATGTTCAGGTCGCGGATCGTCAGCAGTGGCACATCCGCTGCGGATAAATCAGTCATCTCTCACCGCCGCTTCGGGTCGAGGGCTTCGCGCAGTGCGTCGCCCAGGAGAATGAATCCCAGCACGGTCATCAACAGGAACAGTGCCGGAAACAACAACAGGTGCGGCGAACTACCAATGAGTGATTGAGCGACGTTGATCTGCAGGCCCCAGGAGATCTCCGGCGCCTGCAGTCCGATACCCAGGTAGGTCAGTGCGGCCTCAGCAGAGATAAAGGTGCCCACCGCGATCGTGGCGTAGACGAAAACCGGGGCAACCGCATTGGGCAGGATGTGACGAACCAGGATCCGTCCCGATGAGGCACCGAGTGCCTGAGCGGCCAGCACGTAGTCGCTCTCGCGGATCGACACCACCGACGAACGCACCAGTCGCATCGCCGTCATCCAGCCGAACACAACCAGCGCCAGCGAGACCGTCCACACCGAACGGTTGGCGGTGACCGTCAGCAGGATCAGTGCACCCAGGAACAGGGGAATGCCGAAGAACACGTCGGTGATACGGGCCAGGACCGAGTCCGCCCAGCCGCCGAAGTACCCGGCCAGCGCTCCGACGAGGACGCCGATGATCAGCACGCCGATGACGCTGAGCAGACCGATCATCACCGAGTTCCGTGCGCCGTAAATCACGTTGGCGTAGTAGTCACACCCCTGCAGATCCATCCCGAACCAGTGCGCGGCGCTGGGTGTCTGGCGTGACAGTGACAGGTCGCAGTCGGTCGGATTGATACCGCGCGCGAACAGCGCCGGGACCAGCGCCATCACGACGATCACCAGCATGACTGCCAGCCCGATCAGAAACAGCGGGTTAGTCCGCAGGTATCGCCATGCGTCCCTCCACACGCTGGACTGTCCCACCAGTGCGGCTACCTCGTCGCCTTCGGCATCGAGGCGACTGTCCTCAATGCGCTCGATCGCATCACCCATAGCGAATCCTCGGATCGATCACCGCGTAGAGCACGTCGGCGACGAGGTTGAAGAAAATGTAGAAGAACACCATCAGGGTCACGATGCCCACCACCACTGGGCCCTGTTGCGAGCGCACCGCATCGAAGATCGCCCGGCCCAGGCCGGGAAGGTTGAACACCGACTCGGTGACGATCGCACCGCCGAGCAGCGAGCCGATATCGGCGCCGATGAAGGTGACGATCGGAATCAGGCTGTTGCGAAAAACATGTCGCAGCACGATGCGAGTGCGGCCAACGCCCTTGGCGCGGGCGGTGCGGACATAGTCGGCCGAGAACGACTCCAGCATGGCTGACCTGGTCAGCCGCGCCACGTACGCCATGGATAGCGAGGCCAACACCAACCCGGGCAGCAGATAGCTGAACCAGCCGTCAGCGATACCGGCGATGGGGAACCAGCCGAGTTTGAAGCCGAAGACGAACTGGGCGAGGAACCCCAGCACGAACACCGGGATCGACACCAACATCGTCGTGGAGATCAGCACCAGGTTGTCGAAGAACGAATTGCGCCGCAGCGAAGCCAGGATTCCGGCTGTGACGCCGAACAGGGTCTCGAATACCACGGCGACGACGGTCAACCGGACGGTCACCGGCAGTCGCTGCGCGATTGTCTCTAGGACCGGTCGCCCGGAGAAGTCCTTGCCGAAGTCACCGTGCAGCAGACCCCACAGGTACTTCCCGTACTGCACCGGAAACGAGTCGTCGAGGTTGTAGTCGGCGCGGATTTGCGCCTGAACGGACGCACTGAGCGGACGATCGCCGGCCAGTGCGCGCACCGGGTCGCCCGGTAGTGCGTAGACCATCGCATAGATCAGCAGTGACGCGCCGATGAGGACCGGGATGGTCAGCAGCAGACGGCGAATGACGAAGCGGGTCATCCGATTACACCGCCGTACCGTCGACGATGACGTCCTGCAGCACGATGTCGCCGATGATGCTGTAGCGGATGCCCGATACCCGCTTGGTCCAGACGGTCTGATCCAGGCCGTAGAACATTGGTGCGTTCGGCAGGTCCTCGGCCAGGATGTGCTCGGCTTTTCCGTAGGCCGTGCTCGAGGCGGCGATGCTCGGTGCCCGGTTGCCGTCGGCGAGTGCGGCGTCGAATACCGGGTTGGAGTAGAAAACGGTGTTGGAGCCCGACGGTCCGATCGAGGCGGTGGCGAACTGCGGCGCGAGGTAGTTCTCGACCGAGGGGTAGTCCATGACCCAGGACGACCGAAACGGCCCGGTCATCTCCTTGGCGCCGCGCTTGGTCAGGAACTCGCTGAATTGCAGGTTGCCGCGCAATTTGTAGGTCAGACCGATCTTGCGGTACATATTGCCCACCGCGGTCATCCAGCTGTCGTGGCCTGCGCCGGCGTTGAACCAGAGTTCCACCGGGGCGCTGGTGTCGAAACCGGCCTCGGTGAGCAGTTGCTTGGCCTCGTCGGGGTGGTACTCGCACCATCGGCCGCATGCCCCGGCGTTGTAACCGACCACCATCGGCGGGGCGAACGAATCGGCTACCACCCGGGTGCCCAGGAAGATCGCGTTGACGATCGCCTTGCGGTCGATGGCCATCGACAGCGCGCGGCGCACGCGCACGTCGGCGTAGCGCTTGTCGTAGAGCGGGAAGGCCAGACTGGTGACAGCCGAGCTAGGTTGCTCGAGGTAGTGATCTTTGAAGATGTCCTTAGCGTTGGCGTAGGCATCGGGCGGCAGACCGTGCAGGATGTCGAGATTGCCGGCGAGCACGTCGGTGTAGGCGGTAGACAGTTCGGTGTAGACCCGCATCACCACGCCGCGGGATTTGGCCTTGTCCTTGCCGGCGTAGTTGTCGTAGCGGCTCAAGGTGATGCCGCGGCCCGGCACCCACTCGGTGTCGGCCTTGAACGGCCCGTTGCCGATCGGCTTCTTGCCGAATGCCACCGGATCGGCGTAGAAAGCCTCGGGCAACGGATTGAACCCGTAGTAGCCGAGGGTGATCGGGAAGATCGCGAACGCCTCGGACAGGGTGACCTCGATGGTGGTGGGATCGGCCGCCCGCAGTCCGGTCATCCGGGTGGCGGCCGGCTCCTTACCGTCGCTGCCCTGCAGGGCGTCATAGCCCTGCACGCCGGAGAAGAAATAGGACGCGCCCTGGGCGTTGGAGCTCAGTGCGGTGTAGTTCCAGGCCCGCACGTAGGACTCCGCGGTGACCGGGGTGCCGTCGTGAAAGGTCCAGCCCGGTTTGATCTTGATCGTCCAATTGCGGTTGTCGGTGGAGGTGACCGACTCGGCGGCACCGTCGTAGGTGACGGTTCGGCTGCGCTCGTCGAAGGTGACCAGCGCCGTCCACAGCGCCTCGATGACCTTCCCGCCTTCGGTCTCGGTGGTGTTACCCGGGACCAGCGGGCGCTGGGGTTCTCCTAGATAGACGCTAAATGTCCCCGGCGGCGGCGGTGGCGCTGAGGCGCACCCGGCCAGGCCAGTCGCCGCGAGCAGAGCACCCAGCAGCAGGATTACTAGGCTTCGGCGCCACTGAACACAATCAAGTGAAACCACGATGAATCCCCCGCCGGGTAAGCCGTGAGCGTAGGGGAAAAGCCACCGGAACCGGCGACAAGTTCAGCTACGTCGAAAATCAGCACACCACGAAAAAACCCGCACCGCAGTCCTTTCGCCAACATCCCCGGCCCGCACAAGTGATGTAAGCATGATGTCGGATCGGTCCGCGTCCAACCGGGTTCCCAAGCCCGCGATCACTACCCCCACCCGGTTCGAAGCGCGATCAGTTATGCCCCGCACCCCTGTGCCCCTTGATGCTGCTTGCCATCCGGGCAGGTGGTGTAGTTCCACGTCACCTCGGTCAGGTTCGCGCCAGTCAGGTTCGCGCCCGTCAGATTCGCCCACGACAGGTTTGCGTGGGTCAGATTCGCGTCTGTCAGGTTCGCGCCGTTCAGGGTCGCGCCGTACAGGAATGCTAGGTACAGGTTCGACCCGGTCAGGTTCGCATTGGTCAGGTTCGCACCCGTCATGATCGCGCCGGTCAGGTCCGCGGAGGTCAGGTCAGCTGAGATGAGGGTGGTGACGGCGTCAGAAGGCACCAGGTACGCGTATTTCAGGATCGTTCCGACGAAGAGTGCTGTGGAGAAGTCCACACCAGGTGCCCAGAGTGGCGTCAGGTCTTGACCGGAAAAGTCCTTACCGGAACAGTTACCGGTGGACACGCACGACGGTGTTTCGCCCACCCGCACGCCGACCACCGACAGCGCGGTAGCCCGTACCGATACCACTCCCTGGTGCAGGAAGTCTCTGACCGGGCTGGCGGGCAGGCCTGCAATCCAGGTCTGGACGGCACCGTAGACATCGTTAATCACCGCAACGCTTCCCGCGCGCCAGGCATGCCACACCGGAAAGACCGGCACCCGCACGGTGGCTGCACGCACTGCTTGCCCTCGTACCCTGGAACCCGCAGTGCCGGGCGAGCTTTGGGCTGCCGATCGCGAGGAACTCGGCGACACCCCAGACACCGCAGACTTCGCGGACACCGCCGCCGCAGCGGCCACCGGGCTGGACTGCACCCGGGTGACCTCGCGGTGCGCTGCGACTCGTGCGGGCCTGTGCGAGGACACCGACGATGCGGATGTGCCCGAGGTGGTGGCGGTGGTGGTGTCGGCGGAGGCGGCGCCCGCACCGGCGAGTGCGGCACCGACCCCGAGGGTCACAGCGCCGACACCTAGCCAGGTATACGTGATGCGCGGGCAGGAGCCCGCACGCCTCATGGTGTTGACGGGTGTGACAGCCGAACCGCTGCCCTGCTCATTCAATGACTGAACAGAGCTAATCGAAGCCATGTGTGCCCCCCAGTTGCGCCGTGCGCGCAGGGGATACGTCCCTGTATGGGGCAGATTCAGCTACGTACCACTGACGCTAACACTACTAGCGCCTTACAGCTGTCACTCTCCCACCCAACCTCGCAGCACTCCAACGGCAGGCCCGTGGATAACGTCAATTCGCCCGGCGGGTGTCGTGCCCGGAACCGGGTCTCAGTGTCACAGCGTTGTCACAACCCGCGTGCAAAAACGATGCTCTGCATGGGTGAACAACGCCGGTTTGAGTCCGACTGGGGGCACTCGTGTCCGTATTCAGCGATCTGCACGAGCCGCGTGGGCCCTGGCCGCCTTCGGTCGATCGGCGGCGGCGCTGTTGCCCTGATCGGTGGCCGATGAGCTGTCGCCGGCGGCGGCGGCCCGTGCGGCCCGAGCAGGCGGAGCGGCCGCAGTAGCCGCCGCGGGCCCACTGGAACGAGCGCCGGAACTGTAGTTGTAGTTGTTCCAGTAGATGTCATTGTCTGAAATGACGTTGTCCTCTTCCGGCGGGTATAGCCCCACGCGGGTGGGGCTCAGCACGTTCGCCAGCCCGCCCAGCACGGCGGTTCCAATGGCGCGAACGCTCGGGACGTATGGAGGCGTCGGGGCGGTGACCGGCGCGTACTGAATACCGGCACCCGCAGTCAGGTTGATCACCGTCGCGGGCAGGCTGCCCGACACCGAGGCGTCGAGCAGGCCGTTGACCAACGCGTTCCAGACACCCTCAACGGGGTTCGGAGCTGAGCTGGCGGCGACCACGCTGTTGAGGACCCCGATCATCGAAGCCGTCAGAAGCTGGATCTGAGCGGAGATCAAGATCGGCAGTCGGCTGGCGGCCTGCAGCAGGAAGATTTGCGCCGCGGTTCCCCTGGCGGCGACGGTGCTGATGATCGTGGCCACGTCGCCGGCGAGGGCGAGTTGGCCGTAGCCCAGCCAGTTGTGCAACAGCGCGCTCGCTATCGGAACCGGGTTGTTGATGGCGGTCTGGATGATGCCCGCAGCAGTGACGCCCGTGTTACCCGGAATCCCTCCGCTGGCATACGCCCCGATGCCGTCCGGGTAGAGGAAAGTGCCCGAACCTGGCCAGTTGGCCGCGGGGGTGCCGTCGAGGCCGCCGAGGAAGTAGCTACCCAGCACCGCACCGGTGTTGAGCAACGCGGAGATCGGGTCGGCGAAGGCCGACAGGGCGACCTCGGACTTGATCTGGGACAGCGAGGGCAGGCTCACTGCTGGAGCGATCGGCGTGAGGGCGATAGCGCCCACGCCGATGACCGCGGTAACTCCCGCGATCATCTGTGAACGAAGTGTGATTGATGGCATGGGTGCCCGAACACGAGCAGGAACAGAAGCCTGAACAGAATGAATTGAAGCCATGATCGGGGTTCCCCCACCGATTCGCTTGCGCGCAGCGGAGAGGCCGTCAGAGTTGGCGAACAGTTCGGCTACGTAGGATTGGAATCCTATACGAAAAGACCGATACCGCTGGCTATATCTACAAGAGTTCTGCAGGTTGGGGGATACCCCTCCTTGTCTCACTCAACGGTCCGAGGCCCGAGGTCCGCCTTCCCCCAGCTCCAGCGGAGCGCATAACTTCTCAGGCCGGATGACAATCGCCGGGTGAATAACGGTCCGATTCGGGCGATTGATGGGGTCGGTCGAAGAGAATCGGATTGACTTCGAGACTGGCGTGGCCAATGCCATCACCCCGTTAGCGTTTTACGAGACGATGATGGTCAAGGGCTTCCAGCGCCTGGTGCGGGACGACACCGAAGTCAGCATCGAGGCGGAGCTCAGAGCCGGATGACGATGCCGGTATCGGGACTCTGGTGGCCGGCGAGGGTGGCCGCGAACGCGTCCTGCGCGGACGCCAGCCCGTCCCGGTGCTCGACGCCGAAGAACCGCGCCGTCTGGCTGACGAACCCGGCCCAAGCCGCGGCCACCGCAACGGTGAAGCTCTCTGCTCCAAGGGCTTTGATGGTCTCCACCGCTTCGCTGGGTGCGAAGAAGAGCAGCGGCGCTGGGCCGGGCAGTGGATCGCCGTTGTCGGCCGGGGCGCCAACGTGGGTCATACCGACGGTGCTGGAGTACCGCAGTTCGGGTAGGTGGGTGTGGATTGCCCGCAGCACGCCTGCGTTGCCGGCGAAATCCACCGCCACCGAGGGCGCGACGGCGATGCTGTCCACCGCGTCGTAGGCAAGCACCTCGTCGTACAGGCCGGATTCGCGTACGAAGTCCACATGAGCGGGCGCGGTCAGCCCGATCCGGCGGATCCCTGGCGATCCCATCCCCATGCAATATGCAAGCGCCAGAGCAGTTTTGGAGGACGCGCTGGTCAGCACAACCTGCTGTGCGCCGAACCAGTCGTTGCGCCGGTAGAACGCCTCAATGAGAAAGCCGGTCTTGAACAGCGGCCCGAAGACCATCCGGGCATCCTCGTGGGCCGGGTCGTGCTCGGGATCGGCCTGCAACCGTGCGTACTGGTTGTAGAAGGGGCTCATCGGCCGGCGATGAGCGGAGGTGTCGGTGAACTGCGCGGCCGATACCTCGCCGGGCAGCACATCAAGGTGCGTCGCCGTGGGAAGGTAGCCGTAGAGGCGTTCGCCGACCGCCAGTTCCGGGCAGTTCGACGATTCGACCACCGCGTGACCCCACACCGGGACGATGCCCCAGTCATCGGAGGCGGGAAAGAAATTCCAGTAGGACATCAGGTCGCCGAACACGGCGTAGGTCACGTTGTTCGCCGTGACGGCGAAGCTTTCGACCCGCAGTCGGGCCGCGCCGTCGGCAAGCGGCACGAGCGGAGAATCGGACAGTGTGGAAATTGCCGGATCGCTTTTGCGAACCCATAGTGCCTGCGGCATGGCCGTCTCTCCCTGTGTCTGCTTATCTCCGATAGCCCGGCAGTGCGGTCGCCGCGGCCACCACGGGGCCTCACGACCCCGGAAGCTTTTCACCCAACTTAAACGCCCAGCTGACATCGGTCGGCGATGTGACCGCAGTGATGGTGATCGTCAGACGGAACTCCTGGCCGAAGCGCCCGAGCACGCAATCCTCGGATGCGCCAATCTTGGCCGGCAGATCACCGGGGCAGGTGATCCGAACGGGTGGCCCGGGAAATTGCTGCCGCAGGTCTTGACCGGTGATCTGCTCCAGGTCGGCGCGGGGCACGCCGGTGGAAGTCTTCTCCTCGGGTGGAGCTTGCTCGATGTGACGGGGTTTCAGCCACAGCGTCACGGCAGTAATCACTGCGGCCACAGCGATCAGAGACACTGCCGCCAAGGCCCAGCGCAGACCCGTGGTGGAGTCCGGGTAGGTGGACCTGAATTCGTCACGCGGTCCCATTGCCATCGCCATGATCCTAGACGCGTGAGGCGGCATTCCGTTAGGGAGCGCAATCCGAAGCCGCGCTGCAAGAAGACCGCCGACTTCCGCAAGACGCACCCCTGAGAATGAAGGCCGGCAGGAAAGCCCAGCTGTTCGTAGGGAATAAGGGGGCGGCTCAGCGCCCGTGCGACGACAGTCCGTCGGCCTCGGCGACCCCGAGCATGCAATGGCTCGCGGTGCCGGCGGGAAAATGCGGAAAATCTGACGTCACGTGCTCAGAAATATGGTAGTTAATCTGGCCATGACCAAAAAAATCGCACGTGTCACTGTCGCAGCCGCATGCCTCGCAGTCACCGCAATGTTCGCGGTGGGTTGCTCCAAGACCCAGGAAGCCGCCAAGGATGTGGCTTCCACTGCCGCAAGCGCGGCCTCATCGGCCCCAGGCAAAGCCGCCATGCCGGAAGGTCAGGCCGACGGCGGTGCGGCCCCGGCCGCAGGCACGACCACCCTGTACTACCCGGAGCAGCAGGGAGCGATCTTCTCCGTCGTCGCCCCCGACGATTGGGCAGTGACCAAGGCCGACAAAGTCGGCGATTTCGTCTCGCTTGAGAGCGTAAATGGATCGATTCTCCAGTTCCGCGAACGGGCATTTAGTACCGAGGCTGAGGGTACGAAGGAAGTCGACTCGATTGTCAACTCAACCATGGACTTCCTCAATGACAACTACACCGATATCAAACTGAGCGATCCGGAAGACATCACCATCGATGGGCAGCCGGGATTTGCATTCACGGGCGACGGCAAAGACAAAGACGGCAATGCGGTGAAGTTCGTCTCCGCAACTGTCGTCCTCGACACCTCCAGGATCGTTGAGATTTGGGCTGCCGTTTATGGCGAGGGCAACAACGACGGCGATACCGCGAGCAAGGTGCTTGACTCGTTGAAGTTAACGCCCGCACAGCCTGCTGGAGCCAATTAGGCGCCGGCGCGGGAGATGTGATCAGCGGTCGATTGCGGGTGCCGACGTTGTTGGCGAGGGCATCGGTGGGATCGACAACCTAGATCGGCACCCTGCCCATTGACCGCCGTGCGAGCTGTGCGCTCTGCGGGCCCTAGGGTGGCGCCATGCCCGCAGTGACCGCAGATCCGCTGACCCTGCCGAGGGTCGTTCCGGCCGCGGCGGCGGACACGGAACGCCCTGTCCGCTCGATCACCACCGGACCGCGAGGGCTGGAGGGTGAGGGCTTTCCAGTAGTCCGGGCCTTTGCCGGCGTGAGTGCCGAGGATCTCGATCCCTTCGTACACATGGACCAGATGGGGGAGGTGCAGTACCAGCCCGGTGAGCCACGGGGAACCGACTGGCATCCGCACCGCGGCTTCGAAACGGTCACCTACATGATTGAAGGCCGTTTTGCCCACCAGGATTCCCATGGCGGAGGCGGGCTGATCACCGACGGCGCCAGCCAATGGATGATCGCGGGCGGCTGCCCAGCGCTACCTCGCCGGCCTTGCCACCGGTGACGAGGCC
>JBMOKE010000241.1:0-3199 GCA_049315425.1 Mycobacterium sp.
ATGAAGGTGCGTACCGGCACCGTCGCCGGGGTCGCCAACTGCATCGTCTGGCGGATCGGCTTCACCGGCGAGCTCAGCTTCGAGATCCATGTGCCGGCCTCCTACGGACTGCACGTGTGGCAGACCCTCCTGGACGTCGGACAAGATCTCGGCATCGCCCCGTTCGGTATCGAGGCGCAGCGCATCCTGCGTCTGGAGAAAGGCCACCTGATCGTGGGCCAGGACACCGACGGCCTCACGCAGGCTTATCAGGCCGGACTCGGCGGCTTGGTGAAACTGGCCAAGGAGGACTTCTCGGGTAAGCCCGAGCTCGCCTGGCAAGAGATGCGGGACGGCGACTACTCGCGTCTGGTGGCCATCGAGACCGTGAATCCGAATCTGGTACCTCCGGAGGCGAGTCAGATCGTGCGCAACGGCAATGAGATCGTCGGTCGAATAACCTCCAGTCGAATGTCGCCCACGCTCAAGCGATCAATCTGCCTGGCCCACGTTCCGGCAGCACTGGCTGCACCCGGGTCGCGGGTCACCATTGTGTTGGAGAACGGCGATCGCGTCGATGCGATTGTGCGCGAGGACCTCGCGTTCGTCGATCCTGAGGGGGTGCGTCTTCGTGGCTGAATCTGTGCCGATAACGCCGGGGGCGGCGGTGATCGCCCGTAGTCCGATCGTGTTCGACGGGCCGCACGCGGTCATCGACGGATGGGAGGTGTCGACCCGCTCGTCGGACTCCGCGCTGACAATCGCCGACGAGAGCCACCTCACCAAGGTGGTCATCCGAACCGCCGGCGCTCACCCGCTGATTGATTCACTCCCGCCCACCGGCCGCACGGCGAACGTTGGATCGACCCTGCGGGTCGGGTCGGCTCCCGGCGAGTGGTACCTACTGTCGGCTGGCGTGGCACCCGATTCACTGCTGGCCGGTCTGGTGCTCGACGCGCCCGGGACATATGCGTCGCGGGTTGACGTCACCCACGGGCGCGCACTCATGCGGATCACCGGTGCCGACACCGCGAAAATGCTCGCCAAGCAGTGTGCGGTGAACCTTGCCGATTCGGTGAGTCCGAACGGTGTCGCGTTTCGCACCGCGATCGCCGGCGTCACCACCGATTTCATCCGTGACGACCGCGATCAGGTGCCCTCATATCTGGTCCACTGTGAGCGTTCCTCCGGTCAGTACCTCTTCGATGTGCTCATCGATGCGGGCACCGAATTTGGAATCGACCCGGTCGGGGTCACCCGCTAGTTCAACGGGGGGTTGGAGTTCGGTGTTTGGTCGCGGCGGCAGGGCGGATCCTCAGCCCACCGAGCACGTGTCGGTTCTGCTCGCCTCGACCGGTGGCGAGTTTCGGCCCGAGTCGATCGCGCTGGCCGCCTCATTGGCAAACCGAAGCCTCGTCGGCGTGCTCATCATCGCCCGCATTCACGGCTCGTCATTCGGCTTGCCCAACCCGGGTTTGTTGCCGACGAAAAAAGAACGCGAAACTGCCCAGGATCGAGTGGATTCAGCGATCGATCAGTTGCTGCGACTCGGGATCCGGGCGGATGGCCAGATCATGATGACCCGAAACATCGCGGCGAGCATTTCGCGGGTGGCTAAGGCCCGGACGGCTGACCGCGTCATTGTCGAAGCACCGGAGCAGGGTGTCATTCGTGGCCTGCTGGAGGGAAACTTCGAATCTGCCATCCTGCGGAAACTGCGCGGCTTTGCCGAGGTGACCAGCGCGCCCCGCAGCTGACGCGAGGACTTTGTCAATTCTGCTGCCCGGGGCATATTCCAGGCCTAGATTCACGACAGCGGACAAAATGCCGTTCGTAGCTCGCGACTCACTGGAGGCATGGTGGCTACTGAAAGTCTTCCCGCATCGGTCAGCGGAATGCCCAAGACCACCAACTGGTGGGGCGCTTTCGTCATCGGTTTGGCCGGAACCATTCTGGTCACCGGTATCGCCCCCTTCGCGGTGCAGGGCATGGGTGCCGCCGCGATTTTCTGGATGGGCCTGAACACGGTCTTCGGCCTAGTGCTGTGTCTGTGCCTGGCGGAGTTGGCGGTGATGTGGCCCGACCGCCACGGCGGCGTGCCGTCCTATGCGCAGGAGTCGTTCACGCCACTGCTGGGCAAGCGCCGCGCGCACTGGCTCGGCGGCTTCGCCGGTTGGTCGTACTGGCTGGGCTGGTTTCCGGTCGCGCCGATCAACATGATCCTGGCCGCGTCCTACATCGTGGCGCTGTTCGGCCTGCCGGTCGGCGGCAGTTTCAACGTCCTGGAAAACATCGGCGGGACACCGATCGGCGGCACGGTTCTCATCATCGCCATCATCGGAATTCTGTTCATGTATCTGCCCGCGCACTACGGCCTGCACCTGGGCGCCCGGTTCGCGACCGTGCTGGGCGTGTTGTCGATTGTGCCGCTCACCGCGCTCATCCTTTTGCCGCTTGCCAGGCCCGGCAGCATCGACTGGAGCAACATTGCCGGATTCCATCTCCCCGAGGGTGTGACCGGGTCGCCCGCGTTCTACCTCGGCTGGGTCTTCCCGATCACCTGGAGCGTCATCGCGATGGAAGCCGCCGCATGTTACGTCGGCGAATGTCGTAATCCGGCGAGGGACGCCAAGATCGCGATGACTGCCGAGGGTATTTACGGCGCCTTCATCTACATCATGACTCCGCTGGTGTTCGTCGGCGTGCTGGGCACCACACTCGATACCTTTGACCCGCTGACCCTCTACACCCAGTTCGCCGACAAACTGTTCGGCGATGCATCCTGGGTACAGTGGTTCATCGGCATCCCGTTGATCCTCGCTCTGATTCTCAGCGTGCTCAACGCCATCATGGGGTGCGGCCGCTCGCTATGGCAGGCCGCCGAAGATCGCGCCCTGCCCGAGTGGTTCGGCAAGCTCAACAGCCACGGCGTCCCGCAACGGGCCATGCTGTTCAACGTGGTGTGCTCGGTGCTGGTCGTGTTCATGGGGTCACCACTGGTCATCTACATCTTCTCCAATGCCGGCTATCTGTTCTCCTGCGCGTTGGCGCTGTTGGGCTACTTCGTGTACCGGCACATGCGTCCGGATGCGGACCGTCCGTACCGGCTGCCCACGTTCATGAAGTGGGTCGCCTTGGCCATCTTCGTCTTCTGGGCGGTGGTGTGGGCCTACGGCGGTTGGAACGCACCCCGCATCGTCGTGTCGGCAGACTCCGGTCC
>JBMOKE010000058.1:0-14302 GCA_049315425.1 Mycobacterium sp.
GCCCCGCACGCGTGCCGGGGCCCCAAACCTCTCGCCCCAACAAGCGTGTTGGGGCTACGGTCAGCGGTATGCGAGTGGCGATGATGACCCGCGAATATCCGCCGGAGGTTTACGGCGGCGCCGGGGTACACGTGACCGAGCTTGTCGCCCAGTTGCGCCGCCTGTGTGAGGTCGATGTGCACTGTATGGGGGCAGCGCGCCCCGGGGCGTTCGCCCATCAGCCCGACCCTGCGTTGGCTGAGGCGAATCCGGCGCTATCGACACTGTCGGCGGACCTGAGGATGGTGAACGCAGCGGTCGATGCGACAGTCGTGCATTCGCACACCTGGTACACGGGTATGGCCGGACATATCGCCGCACTGCTGCACGGCGTTCCGCACGTACTGACCGCCCATTCGCTGGAACCGATGCGTCCCTGGAAGGCCGAGCAGCTCGGCGGCGGCTATCAGGTTTCGTTATGGGTGGAACGAACCGCGGTGCAGTCCGCCGACGCGGTGATCGCCGTCAGCTCCGGTATGCGAGACGACGTGCTGTCGGCATATCCGGCGCTGGAACCCGCCCGAGTGCACGTCGTCAAGAACGGTATCGACACCGACGTGTGGTACCCGGCCGCACCTGACCCGGGCCAGTCGGTGCTCAGCAAGCTCGGTGTGGACCCCGGGCGGCCGATGGTGGCCTTCGTCGGCCGGATCACCCGCCAGAAGGGTGTGCCACATCTCATCGCAGCAGCGCATCACTTCCACCCGGATGTCCAGCTGGTGCTGTGCGCGGGAGCTCCCGACACACCCGAGATCGCCACTGAGGTCGCCGCCGCCGTCTCCAGCCTGGCCGATGAGCGCAGCGGCGTGTTCTGGGTCCGGGACATACTGCCGGTGCATGAGATCCGCGAAATACTCTCAGCCGCAACAGCATTTGTCTGTCCCTCAGTCTACGAACCACTTGGCATCGTCAACCTGGAAGCGATGGCGTGTGAAACTGCTGTCATCGCCTCCGACGTTGGCGGAATTCCCGAGGTGGTCAACGACTCAGTGACCGGCACCCTGGTGCACTACGACCCTGCAGATACGGCCGCCTTCGAAGCCGGCCTGGCCGAAGCGGTCAACACATTGGTGGCCGATCAGTCGAGAGCGCGGGCGTACGGGGTGGCCGGACGTCAACGCTGTATCGATGAATTCTCCTGGGCGCGCATCGCCGAGCAGACCCTTGAGATCTATCGCAGGGTGTCGGCCTAACCCGCACGGCTCAGCTGGTGACGCCCTTGAGTTCATCACCGAGCGCTGCGGCCTCGGCGGGGGTTAACTCGACGACGAGCCTGCCGCCGCCCTCCAGTGGTACTCGCATCACGATGCCGCGTCCCTCTTTGGTCGCTTCCAGCGGACCGTCACCAGTCCGGGGCTTCATCGCCGCCATCGAGTACTCCCTCCAGATCAAGCAGACCCGCCAGCATGAACGAATCAGTGCCGGATGGGTTGATTCCAGTTGTTCCTATTGTTCCCTATCAGGGCCCAGAGGTGTAAAAGACCAGCTAGGCGCCGGTCCGGACGGCACCCAAACAGGCCCGTAGGCAGTCATCGACCACCTCGATGGCCGGCATTCGCGTGCACCGGACTCGACCCGCCGTGCGGTCAGACTGTCGGCGCCGGAGTCGAATTCACCGCTTCGATGTTGTACTCAGCCCGCACATCGACCAAGAGATCGTCGCGGCGCGACCAGAAATCGATATCCCCGATATCGCCGGTGCACTGTGAACCCCGCCGGAACGCGTCGGCGAGTTTGTCAGCGGCGCCCGGGCGGTCCAACACAGCTTCTCTCGGGACAAAGCCCGGTAGCTCGAAGGTGGCGGACTCGAGTGCTGCCAACGCGGCGACGAGGCCCGAGAAGTGGTGATCAAAGTTCGACGCGGCCGTGAGCATCGCCTGGAGTGCGACTTCGTCGGGAGGAGTCGGGCTGTAACCCGTGATGACATGAGTGAAGTCGTGGTGGGCCATGGTGACATCGCCGCCATCGGGATCGCCCGGAAACGGTAAGCCGTGGTCAACGTAGAAGTCGTAGAGACCGCGTCCCAATGTTCCGGCTGCAGATCCGGCTAAACCATGAAGGATCGACGAGACGTCATTGCCGTCCACACCGTTTAACCCTTTGCTTGCTTCGCTGAAGCGTTTCAAGTCGGCGATCGCCTGCTCCCGATGCCCGGTCTGAAGGTCGCGCGCCACAACCGCAAGATTCTCGCTGCCGAGGTGGCTTACATACTCTTCGACCCGATCGGCTTGGGCCGGGTCGCCGGGATGCCGGCAGAACTCGACGAGGATCAGCAGGTCGATGACCCGGTGACGACCCCGCCAGTCGTGAGATTCGATGGCGGCGGCCAGTTCTGCCGGTGTAATCGGATTCAGCGCTTTCACATCGACGTCAAGGCCGAAGTAACCCCGCGCCAAGCTGTCGATAACGCGCAACTGTTCAGCGGTTGGACCCTGGGCCACGTCAGCTGATCCGAGCAGGCCCGCCAGGATTGCCAGGTTCTCACTCATGTGCGCACGCTCCCAAGTTGAATCGATAGCCATTCGCCGCCATCCCGCAACGGCCGAACCCTATCAATCCCACTCGCGCCTGGGCGGTTAACCGACCCTGTTGCCGGCACCGGGCACCCAGCAAGCCTGTAGATGGTCATCGACCATCCCGGTGGCCTGCATAAGCGCATACGCGGTGGTGGGTCCGACGAACCGGAAACCGAGGCTTTTGAGGTGTCGGGCCAAGGTGCGGGACTCCGGCGTTGACGACGGCACGTCGGCTGATCTTTCGGGGCGCGGCTGCGGCGGCGGGGCGTGGGACCACAGCAGGTCGGACAGGTCGACGTTGAGCTCGGCCGCCACCCTGGCGTTGGCGATGGTGGCCTCGATCTTGGCCCGGTTGCGCACGATGCCGGGGTCGTTGAGCAGGCGGGCTACGTCACCGTCGGTGTAGGCGGCCACGGTCGGAATGTCGAAATCCGCGAAGGCTCGGCGGAAGTTGTCCCGCTTGCGCAGGATGATCAGCCAGGACAGACCACTCTGAAAGGCTTCGAGTGTCATCCGCTCGAACAGCGCGATGCAGCCGCGCAGCGGCCGGCCCCACTCCCGATCGTGATACTCCTGCAGTAGCGGTTGGCCACCGACCGCCCAGTCGCACCGGGGGCGGCCGTCGTCACCGACGGCCAATGTCACAACGAGCCGGGGTCGGGCGAGACCGCATCGGTCCGCGCCGCGGCGAGTTCGGCGCGAAGCTGATCGAGTTCGGCGCCGAGCCGGTCCAACACCCAGTCCACTTCGCTGGTCTTATAGCCCCGCAAAACCTGGGTGAACTTCACGGCCTCGACATCAGCGCCCGTGACACCGTTCGCCGGCAACACGGTCGCGGTAGTGGCTCGCGGCAGCGGCGGCAATTGTTCGCCACGCCCGAATACCAGGCTGGCGATCCCGAACAGGACGACGGCCACCAGAATCAGTACCACCAGATACAGCAGGATCAACGTCACCCAGACGATCCTGCCCCACCCGGTCCGGCCATGGGCGTCTAGCGCAGCGTGTTCATCGGCGGTCGGTCAGCCAGCGACACCGTCGAGGCGCGTGTCTGGTAGCCGTCACCGTCGGGCAGGAACTGGGTCAGGCCGACGCCGGAGTCGGGGATTCCGCAGCGAGTCAGCAGGGTAGCGATGATCTGGCGGCTCATCGGGCCCAGCTCGCTCAAGGGTCGGTTGCGGTGTGTGCGAACACCCAGATTCACCTGAGCTATAGCGCTCAGCCCGAGCCGGTCATAGGTGTCGATGAGCAGTCCGATCTCGACGCCGTAGCCGGGCGCGAACGGCACTGCGGTCAGCAATTCCCTGGTGCCGGCGTACTCCCCTCCCAACGGCTGCAGCACATATCTGAGTTCGGGCCGCAATGCCGCCAGCAGTGGCCGGGCGACCAACTCGGTGACCCGGCCACCCCCGTTGGCGTCCTCTCCGGCACCCACCCTCAGCGGTCGCCGGTAGAACCCTCTGACCAGGTGGATACCGTCCTCGGTGAGCAGTGGACCAACCAGGCGGGGCACGAACATCGGGTCAGGGTCGATCAGGTCGGAGTCGATGAAGACGATGATGTCCCCGGTGGTTGCAGCCAACGAACGCCACAGCGCCTCACCCTTGCCCGGTTGTGGCGGGATCTCGGGCAGGGCTTCCTCCCGGGTGACGACCCGGGCACCGGCGGCGAGCGCGCGAGCCTGGGTGTCATCGGTGGAGCCGGAGTCGAGCACGATCAACTCGTCGACGAGACCATCCAGCATCGGCGTGATCGTGTCGATCACCGAGCCGATGGTCTCGGCCTCGTTAAGCGCGGGCAGCACCACCGAGATGGTGCGACCGCGTTTGACGCGCTCGAGTTCGGCGACCGTCCAGGTGGGCCGATGCCAGCTGTGACCGGTCAGCCAGGTGTCGCCGGTCGCGGTGGCATTGTTCGATGCGGGATCGGCGCTCATGCCAGGCCCCGAACGGTTCGCGTCGGCGGTCGCTCGCCTTTGATGGAGGCGACCATCTCCAGCACCCGGCGGGTAGGTCCGACCTCGTGGACCCGGAACATCCGGGCTCCGTCGGCAGCGGCCAGGGCCGTTGCCGCCAGGGTCCCCTCGAGCCGTTCGGTGAGTTCCACGCCCAGCGTCTCGCCGATGAAGTCCTTATTGCTCAGTGCCATCAGGACGGGCCATCCGGTATTCACAAGATCTTTCACATGTCGCAACAAGGTGATGCCGTGAAAGGTGTTCTTGCCGAAATCGTGCGTGGGGTCGATGAGGACGCGATCACGCGGAACACCAACGGCTACAGCATTTTCCGCAGCAGCAGTAACCTCTGCAATCACGTCATCGACAATACCGGTCACTGCGGTCCCGTAGTGGACGCGAAACGGCCGCGTGCGCGGGATAGCTCCACCGGTGTGGGAACAGACGATGCCAGCCCCGAATTCGGCGGCCACCTCGGGCAGCGTCGGATCGTGGCCTGCCCACGTGTCGTTGATGATGTCGGCTCCCGCCGCGCAGGCTTGCTTGGCCACCGACGCACGCCAGGTGTCCACGCTGATGCACTGCGAGGGGTATTCGGCGCGCACCCATTCAATGAACGGCACCACGCGCGTGATCTCCTCGGCCGCATCGACGAGAACCCCCGGCCCGGCCTTGACCCCGCCGATATCGATGACGTCGGCGCCCTCGGCAACAACCCGGTGCACCGCTGCCATCGCAGCCTCATCGGTGAAAGTCGCGCCCCGGTCGTAGAAGGAGTCAGGGGTGCGGTTGACGATCGCCATGATCAGCGCGCGATCACCGGCCACCGGCCGTCCGCAGAACGTCGAACTCACCGGGACAAGGCTAGTGGGGGCGGCGACCGGCGGCGACGTCGGCCGCATATGACGGATAGAACGGCAGATAACCCTCTTTGCGGCCGCCCAGCACGTAGAGCGGATCCGCTACGTCGGCGCCGTAGCCCTGGTTGCGTAACTCGACCTTGCGGCTTTTGAACGTTGTGGTGGTCTCCAGGGACTCCACGATCCGAATGAATAGTGGGACCGCGTACACCGGCAAGGTGGCATAGAGGGTTTCGGCTAGAGCATGGGGTGCGAATGGCGAACCTTCGCGCAACTTGACCGCCGCCATGCCGGCCCGCCCGCCGGTGTCGGGCACCTCGACGCCGAACACCGTGCATTCCTCGATTGCACGGTCGGCGACGAGTGCGCCCTCAACCTCGGTGGTGGCCACGTTCTCGCCCTTCCAGCGGAACGTGTCACCGAGGCGATCGGAGAAGGCCGCGTGTCCCATACCCTGCGGGCTCATGAGGTCGCCGGTGTTGAACCAGACGTCGCCCTCCTTAAAGGCGTTGCGAACCAACTTCTTCTCGCTGGCCGCTTTGTCGGTGTAGCCGTCGAATGGCGAGAGTCGGTTGACCGGACTCAGCAGCAGGCCCGGCCGGCCGGGCGGCACCCGACACACCCATCCGTCGGCGCCGCGCACAGGCTCAGATGTCTCAGGGTCGTATTCGACGTAGGCCAACGGCATCGGATTAATTCCCGTCGACCCGGGGATGTTGAAGACGTTGATGAAACCGGTGTTTCCCTCACTGGCGGCGTAGAACTCCGCAACTCGGCCGATGCCGAACCGGTGGGTGAACTCCTCCCAGATCTCCGGTCGCAGACCGTTGCCGACGATGACCCTCACCTTGTGCGCGCGGTCGTCTGCCTTGGGCGGCTGGTTGAGCAGATAACGGCAGACCTCGCCGATGTAGACAAACGCCGTAGCGTCCATCTGTCGAATCTCGTCCCAGAACCGAGACGCCGAGAACGTCGTTCCCAATGCCAACGTCGCGCCCGCATCGATCACCGATGACAGGGCGACGGTCAGCGCATTGTTGTGGTAGATCGGCAGCGGGCAATACAGCGTGTCATTGCCACGCAGACGAAGTCCCAGTCCGCCGAAGGCCGCCAGCGCGCGCAGCCACCGAAGGTGGGTCATCACGCTGGCCTTCGGGTGGCCGGTGGTGCCGGAGGTAAAGATGTAGAACGCTGGATCCTTGGCCTGCACCTCGTCGGCTGAGGCGGGGTTGGCCGTCGGCTTGCCCTCGGCCGCGTTGTCGAAATCCTCGACCGAGATGACGTCTATGTCGGCCAGGTCAGCGCCACTGGATGCAATGGGTTCGATCAGGTCGGCCTCGGCGACCAGCACGGTGGCGTTCAGCAGTCCGATGCTGTGCGCCAGCACCTCCTCGCGCTGGTGGTGGTTCAGCATTCCAGCAACTGCGCCGCATTTGACCGCGGCCAGCATCGTGAGCACCGCCTCAGGAGAGTTGCGCAACATGATGCCGACCACGTCACCGCGGCCGACTCCGCACTCGGCGAGCACCGCCGCGTAACGGTTGGCGGTCTGGTTCGCCTGAGAGTAGGTGATCTGCTCATCGCCGAATCGGATGAAGATCCGGTCACCGGAACGGGCGGCACGGTCAGCGAAGACCTTGCCGATTGAGGCCCTCGAACTCGGCTGAGCCAATAGTCCGGTCAGCGCGGCCCGCACGATCACCGGAGCGTCCAATAAGACGCCCGGCAATCGGGTGGCCAGGTTGAGCAGACTCACCGAACGTGACGGATTCGATTTTTCTGTTCCCGCCATCAGGGTTCCTTTCCGGGAGAATCCTTGGTGCACAGGGTGAGTGCTGACTCAACATCACCGACCACCACTAGCCGATCCAGCGCGGCCTGCGTGACGTACCCCGTTTCGACAAGGCCTGCGAGCCAGGCGCGAAGCCCGTCATAGTGGCCGTCAGGATCCAGGAGCACGACCGGCTTGTCGTGCATTCCGAGATACCCGGCGGTCCAAGTTTCGAAGAGCTCCTCGCATGTGCCGATCCCACCGGGCAAGGCAAGGAATGCGTCACTGCGATCCTCCATCACCTGCTTGCGCTGCCGCATGGTGTCGGTGACGATTAGTTCGTCGGCTCCGATATCTGCCAACTCGCGGTGTACCAGGGCCTTGGGGATCACACCGACGGTGCGACCGCCCTCCGCACGCGCGCCGGCAGCGACCGCTCCCATCGCCGAGACATTGCCCCCGCCGGACACCAGCGTCCAGCCCCGCAGCGCGATCGCCGCACCGACCCGGTGAGCCAGATCCAGTAGCTCCGGGTGGCGCGGGCCGGCCGAGCAGTACACGCATACCGCCCACTCGGACTCGAAATCGGCTTGCTGCTGCACACCCGAAACCTAGACCAGAGGCCCGTGCCGGCCGAATTCGCGCATGTTTTACGGCTAATGGTGTGCGAAGTAGGTCGCGGGCCATAAAGTCCGGCTATGCCGATCCGGTGGGCAACCTCGCCGCGCGAGCCGATTCTGGACGAGGTCGTGCGCCAATTTGACGGACGCATCGCGGGTGGGGTTGCCCTGCTCGGCTTTGACGGCGTGGGCAAAACAACCCTGGCCGAACAGATCGCCGAACGATTGGGGCAACAAAACCCGGTGCGGGTAATCGGAACCGCCACCCAATCTGCGGTCCCGTTCGGCGCATTCGGTCCCCTGGTCGACATCGCCGAGGTCGGCAAACCGGCGGCCCTGATCCATGCGGCGCTGGATTCCCTTCTTGCACAGACTGATAACACGCTCATTATCGTCGATGACGCCCACCTGCTCGATCCACTATCAGCCACGCTGGTCTACCAACTGGCGCAGGCGAACCGGGGCCGACTCATCGTGACTGCCCGTTCAACGCCGCCGATCCCCGCCGCGATCGACGCTCTGTGGCAGGACGGCCTGCTCGAGCGCATCGACATCCCCCCGATGGACGCCGCCGAGACAGCGGCGCTGATTGCTGATCTCGACCCATCCGCGGACGCTGCCGAGCTATACCGCCGCAGCGTGGGAAACCCGCTGCACCTTCGGCTGATGGTGCAGACCGGTGACCCCGAGCGGTCGCTGCCCGATCTGGTCGGCCGGTATGTGGCGGGCCTACCGGCGTCGGCCCGCGAAGTGCTGGCCTACCTCAGCGTGCAGGAGCCACTGACACACGAGGACCTGGCGGCGCTCACCGCAGCCGACGCCATCGCTACCGCCGAGTCAGCCGGGGCGGTAAGGCTGGTCGGAATCTCGGTCTACAGCGCCCATCCGCTCTTCGCCGAATACGCCGCCTCGACTACGCCCGAACCGCAGTTACGTCGGCTGCGCACCGACGTGGCCGAGCGGTTTGCGATCCACCCGCTTCGGCACCTCGGTGACCGTCTCGGGCGCTCGGTACTCGCGCTGAACAGCGAGCGCCCGGAGGCCGTTGACGACGTGGTGGCCGCGGCCCAGGAGGCGTTACGTCTGGGCGACCTGGGCTTGAGCGAGCGATTGGCCACCGCCGCGCTGGAACGAGACGAGCGGTTCGATGCCCGCCTTGCACTGAGCTACGCACTGGCCTGGCAGGGTCGCGGCAGGGAGGCCGATCACGTTCTTGCGGAGGTGGACCCCGCCTCGTTGTCGGAGGAGCAGGTGCTGGCATGGGCCTTGCCGCGGGCAGCCAACCAGTTCTGGATGCTGTCGGAACCAGAGCGCGCGTCGGCTTTTCTGCAGACGGTTCGCCGTCGGGTCAGCAGGCCGCCGGCGCGGATCACCCTCGACGCGCTGTCGGCGACATTCGCGATGAACTCCGGCAACGTCGCGCGGGCACTTGAGATCGCGACCGAGGTGCTGTCGGCGGCGGATGCCCCCGACATGGCCGTGGCGTGGGCGTCGAGTGCGGCGGCGTTGAGTTCGGCTCGAATGGGACGGTTCGCCGACGTCGGGCCGCTGGTAGATCGGGCGTTGGGCACGGAGTATCCCGGGCTGCTGCGCTTCACCGTCGGGCTGGCTGAGACGACCACGCTTCTGATGGCGGGTCGGACCCAGACCGCCTATGACACCGCCCTGGGCTTCACCGACTTCGCCGAGTTGGCCCAACCGGGCCGCTCGATCGGCGAGTTGCTGCTGGCTGAGGTGTTACTCGCCCGCGGCGAGCCGGACGCGGCCGCCACACTGCTGGCGCCGGCCTCGGCAACGCTGGAGCGCACCGGCTATTCGTGGGGCCCACTGTCGTTGACTTACCTGGCCACCGCGCTGGCCCAGCAGGGTGAGATCGCCGAATCGGCGAAGATGCTCAGCCGCGCCGAATCCCGGCACGGCACCAAGTCGGCGTTGTTCGCCCCGGAACTCGCCGTCGCACGGGCCTGGCGGCTCGCTACCATCGGCGATCGGCACGGTGCGATCGACGCGGCCCGCGAGGGCGCCCGGATGGCCGAACGCACCGGCCAGTACGCGATCGCCGTCCGAGCCTGGCACGAGGCGGCCCGGCTGGGCGACGCCCGAGCGGCCGACGGGCTGGCCAAGATCGCCACGGCGGCCGACTGCGAGTACACCCGGATGGCCTTGGCGCATGCTCGTGAGCTGGCCGCCAGCCGGTAGTCAGCCCCCGGCCGTCAGAGGGTCGTAAGATAGCGACGCAGGGTGTCGGTTACCGCCGTGATCTGTGCGACCGACACCCGTTCATCGCGGCGGTGGGCCACATTCGGGTCACCCGGCCCAAAGTTCACCGCAGGTATGCCCAACGCGGCAAAACGTGACACATCGGTCCAGCCATACTTGGCACGCACCAGTCCGCCTGCTGCATCCACCAACGCCGCCGCTGCCGGGTGATGTAGCCCCGGCAACGCACCGGCAGCCGAATCCGTTTGCCGCAGGTCGATTTCGAGACCGGTGAACACCTCCCGGACGTGAGCCAGCGCGGCCTCCGGGGTGCGGTCCGGTGCGAACCGAAAGTTGATGGTCACCGAGGCCGCATCGGGAATGACGTTGCCGGCCACTCCCCCGTCAATTCCCACCGCTGACAGTCCCTCCCGGTAGGTGCAGCCGTCGATGTCGACTACCCGACCCTGGTACGACTTCAGCCGATCGAGCACCTCACCAAGTTTATGAATTGCGTTGTCCCCCAACCATGATCGCGCGGAGTGCGAACGGGTTCCGGTTGAGGAAAGGACGGCCCGCAGCGTACCCTGGCAGCCCGCTTCGATATAACCGCCGGACGGTTCGCCCAGCACGGCGACATCGGCGCGCAGCCAGTCGGGAAGCTCATGCTCGATACGGCCCAGCCCATTGGCCGATGCCTCGATCTCCTCACAGTCGTAGAAGATCAGTGTGATGTCGTGCACCGGTTCGACGACGGTAGCCGCGAGGTGAAGGAACACCGCATCGCCGGACTTCATATCGCAGGCCCCACAGCCGTAGATGTGGTCGGCGTCGCGGCGCGACGGGACGTTGTCGGCGATCGGCACGGTGTCGAGATGACCCGCGAGCACCACCCGCGTTGGCCGACCGAAGGCGGTTCGCGCCAGCACCGCGTCTCCGTTGCGAATCACCTCGTAACCCGTCTGCTCGCGCAGGGCGCGTTCGACTTCGTCGGCGATGCGCCGCTCGTCCCGGGACACACTGGGGATGTCGACGAGCGCGGCGGTCAGATCGACCGGATCGGCGTGGAGGTCCAGCACAACTCATCAGGCTAGCGGGCCGTGGCCATCGACTAGCGTGTAGCACCGTGACTTCCGCCGCGGGTTTCGGACTGGCCACCGTCGCCGAGGACGGCACGGTTCTCGATGCCTGGTTTCCGGATCCTGAATTGGGTGCCTACAGCCCGTCCGGAACCACCAGGCTTGATCCCGGCGATGTTCCCGACGAATTGGGTGCCCTAGGTGGTCCCGATGCCGACCGCGGGGTGGCGATAGTTGTGATCCGCACCGTCATCGCCGACCTCAACGACCCCCCGGCCGACACCTACGACGCCTATCTGCGATTGCATCTGCTCTCCCACCGACTGGTCGAACCGCATGGGTGCAACCTGTCCGGGGTGTTCGGTGCACTGACCAATGTGGTGTGGACCAACTACGGGCCCTGCCGCATCGAAGGCTTCGAGCAGGTGCGGCTTCGGCTGCGCCGCCGTGGGCCGGTGACGGTGTACGGCGTGGATAAGTTCCCGCGGATGGTCGACTACGTGGTGCCGACCGGAGTGCGCATCGCCGATGCCGATCGGGTCCGCCTCGGCGCCCATCTGGCCGAGGGAACCACCGTGATGCATGAGGGCTTCGTGAACTTCAACGCCGGAACGCTGGGCACCTCAATGGTGGAGGGTCGCATCTCCGCGGGCGTGGTGGTCGGCGATGGTTCGGACGTCGGGGGCGGCGCGTCGATCATGGGCACGCTGTCGGGCGGCGGTACTGAAGTGATCTCGGTGGGCAAGCGTTGCCTGCTGGGTGCCAATTCCGGTCTGGGCATCTCACTGGGTGATGACTGTGTCGTCGAGGCGGGCTTGTACATCACCGCCGGCACCAAAGTCACCATGTCCGACGGGGTGACGGTGAAGGCCCGCGATTTCTCCGGTGCGAATAACCTTTTGTTCCGGCGTAATTCGATGACCGGCGCGGTGGAGGTGGTGGGCCGTGACGGTCAGGGCATCACCCTCAACGAGGCGCTGCACGCCAATTAGAGCCAACGGCTGCTGGATTGGCTAATCGCCGGACATCAGCTCCTTTTTGATCACCTTGCCCATCGCGTTACGCGGCAAAGAGTCGACAAGCCGGATCTCCCTTGGACGTTTGTGTACCGACAGTTGCTGCGCCACAAAGGCGATGAGTTCTTCCGTTCCGGCATCACCGACGACGAAGGCGACGATCCGCTGACCCAGGTCCTCATCGGCTAGACCGACGACGGCGACCTCGGCCACTCCGGCATGACCCAGCAGGGCTGTTTCGATCTCGCCGGCACCGATCCGGTAACCGCCCGATTTGATCAGGTCCACGGACTCGCGACCGACAATGCGGTGCATTCCGCCGGGGTCGATGGTGGCGACGTCACCGGTGCGGTACCAACCCTCGGGCTCAAACGCCTCGGCGGTTGCAGCCGGGGAGTTCAGATATCCGTCGAAGACCGTCGGCGTCCGAACCTGAAGGCGCCCAATGGTTTCCCCATCGTGCGACGCGAGTGATCCATCCTCATGAACCAGGCGGGTCTGCATACCGTCGAGGGGTAACCCGACGCAGCCGGGCCGACGATCTCCGTCGGCGCGGGTGCTGACCGTGATCAGCGTCTCGGTGCAGCCATAGCGCTCCACCGGCGGGTGACCCGTCAGCTCTTTTAACGCCTCGAATACCGGAACCGGTAACGCGGCACTGCCCGACACCAGCAGGCGTGCCGACGACAGCGCACGAGCCGACGCCGCGTCGGCAACCACCCGCGACCACACCGTCGGCACCCCGAAGTAGAGACTCCCGTCCGCGGCCGCATAGGCCTGCGGAGTGGGCTTGCCGGTGTGCACGAATCGGCTGCCCACCCGCAGCGAGCCCAGCAGTCCGAGCACCAGCCCGTGCACATGGAACAGGGGCAGACCGTGCACGAGTGTGTCATCGGGGGTCCACTGCCACGCTCGGGCCAGCGCATCGATATCGGCGGCAACCGCGCCGCGGCTGATCACCGCCCCCTTGGGCGGCCCGGTGGTGCCGGAGGTGTAGATCACCATGGCGGTGTCGCTCGACTCGGGCTCGCGATACCGATGCCAGGAGCGGGCGTGGAGTCGTACCGGAACGTGCGGCAAGCCGGCCGGATCGTTCGGCAGATCACCCAGCCACCCCTGAGCACCGGAGTCGATGAGGATATGCATCTGCTCGGCGATGCCGACGTCGGCCGGGACTGGCACGAACGGCACACCGGCGATCAGGCATCCGGTGATCGCGAGCACCGTCGCCGGCGACGGGGTGGCCAGCACGGCGATGCGCTGCGCACCCCCGACCCGCTCGGCCACCGAGGTCGCCGCGCCGACAAGATCACTGCGGGACAGCGTGACACCGGCAATACGGACCGCGTCGGGAATATCGGCCCCGTCCGCCACCGCAGCCGGGTTCAGGGAGGCCAGCAGCACCCCGCGAGGCTACCGCGACCTCCGGCGAGTCGTGTTGCAGATGCGACGGGTGAGGTTTGACGACGACTACCCTGGGGCGTATGTGGCCTGGTCAGACCGTGCCGTCCGCGCTGACCCCAGCGGTGTGATGGGCGTCGGGCACCACCGTCGTTTCCCGTTGCTGCTGGCAGCGGTCGTCCTGGCTGCCATGACACTGGGCCCGGCGACCGCCTCGGCCGCACCGCAGCCATGGAACGGGCGCTTCCAGATGGTCACCTACGCCTCACAGAAGGCGGGTACCAGCCCCGCGAGCCGGCAGCAGGAAAGCGACTTCGGCGCCGTCTTCACGCTGGCCACCCAGTGCTCCCTCACTCGATGCGTGGCCACCGTGGTCGATGGACCGCGGCCGGGAAACCCAACGATCCCGCAACCGACGCGATACGTCTGGAGCGGGTCGGATTGGGCGTCCAGCTACGACTGGTTGTGGGACTGCTCCCTGGGCGAGGGAGGCCAGAAGCAGTGGGCCCGGGCCACCTCCTGGGCGGTCTACCAACCCCAGCCGGACGGCTCGCTCCGAGGCACCTGGCACACCGATATCGCCGAGGGTGCCTGCCGCGGCAGCGTCCTCATGCCGGTCGCGGCATTCCCTGCCTGACCGGTTCCGCAGCCCGCGAGGTTTTGTCTGAGATTCACGTTGTCGAGAATTTCTCCGATGAACGCGTAATAATGTGATTCCTGTTGTCGATGAGAACAGTGACGAGCAACTCAAGACCCGTTCGGTAGCGTTCGGGAACTGGCACCGTGAGGCGGTAGGGAGACCATGAAGGCAGTCGGTCGTGTTCTGGTGGCATTGGTTACCGCGTTG
>JBMOKE010000059.1:0-14264 GCA_049315425.1 Mycobacterium sp.
ACGATGCCCTCCACCTGACTGCCGGCCAGATAAACCGGCATAGGCGGACCGGGAACATTGGTCAGCGTTCCGAGGGTGCGGTTGGTGAACAGGTCCACCGACGCTTCGTATAGCCCGCGACTGAACCCGGCGATGGTCTCCTGGAACCGGAACGCCAACGCCGCCTCATGGCCGTGTTTGATCCGGTCCATCCGGCGCTTGGCGGCGGCCAGCACCCTCAGCGGGTCGGGCTCATCGGTCGGCAATTCCAGCTGTACGAGAGCGAATTCATTGCCGAGGGTGTCCGGCAGATTGAGGTCGAGCGGCTTGAGGTTCACCGGCACCATGAAGGTCACCGACGAACAGCGTGCGTCGTGCGCCTTGAGGTAGTCGTACAGCGCCAGGGCCACGCTGGCCACCAGGACGTCGTTGACGGTGCAGCGATTTGCCTTCGCGATCGCCTTGACTGCGACCAGCGACAGTGGTTCCGACCAGGCGACGCTCTTGTGCCCGCCGGCGGTCCCGGTCCAGATCGTCGATTCATTGCGGGTGCCCACCAGAAGCTTGCGGACCGTGTCCAGATCGCCGGGCGCGGCTGAGAAGACGTCGACCAGCACACCGCCGCCGGGTAGTGCTGACCGCACGCTCTGAACCAGGCCCGTGCCGGTCGCCTGCGCGGCCGTCACCACCGTGTTGCCCGCGCCCAGCGGATTACGCAGGGCGAATCGACCCAGTCGGCCTGCCTTGGCGAGCAGTCGCGGGGCATCGGCGATGCCACCGACGGCACCGGCGATGACACTGCTGGCCGTCTTCGCGGCACCGACCGCGGTGGATCGCACCCGTTGAGCCAGCGGCTGTCCAGGCGGGTGCGGGTGTGCGGCGTGCTGCGTGACGGCGGGTGCGAGAATCGGGCCGCCCTGCGGGGATGCGTCAAACAGGCTCATCGACAGTTGCACCATCCGCATTCCATCAGCGATGGCGTGGTGGCTGCGCAAAATCATGGCGCTGCCTTTGCCGTAGCGCTTCACCCAAATCGCTTGCCAGAGTGGACGATCGTGATCGAGCATCTCGGTCCGGTGGGCGGCCACCAGCTCCTGCAGCGCGCGGGGGTCGTTGGGCTTGTTCAGCGAGACCAGTGCGACGTGGTTATCGAAGTCGAAGTCTTTATCGCGCTCCCACCACCAGGAGCCGTCGTCGTCCCGGACAGCCCTACTGCGGAACACCGGGTAGCGGTCCAGGAGTCGCTCCTCGACCACGGTGCGCACCTTGCCGAAGTCCAGCGGCTCGGCGGTCCAGATCACCGAGTCGACGACCATGAGGTTGTTCGGCCGGTCCATCTCCAGCCATAGGGCATCTTGAATCCCGAGTCGGCGTCGATCATCCATCGCTACCTCCGACTGCGTTGGGTGGTTTGACACCATTCTTACCGATCGGTCCCCCACGCGCCGGGGTCTGCCCGGATCCGTCGGAGATCTACGCGAACCGCCCGGCGAACCCGCGCAGCGGGAGGTCGGCACTGGTCAGCAATCCGGGCGGGGCGGCGACCACCGACCGGATCGCGTTCAGGGCGGGCATACCGGTGACTGTCATGCCGATCGAGGCGAACGACGCGGGGTCGGACAGGTCCACGCCGGCTTTCGGGAAGATCATGTGCTTGTTGTAGACGTACGGGTCGCCGATGATCTGAGTGATGTAGCAGCCCTTGATATCCCAATGCGGGTCGGTGTGCGGTGTCATCTGCCACTCAAGGTGGGTTTCGATCTTTGGCACGCCGCCCACCATGCCCTGATACTTGATATAGCTCGCTCCCAGTGAGCCCTTCGGCAGTTGATACCAGCCGAGGTCGACGTCTTCGGTACAGGCGCCGAGTTCATAGCTGAACGTCACCTCGTCGAGTGTCAGATCGAAACAGTCCGCCATCATCAACACACTGTCGGCGAAGACGCGAGTGTATTTCTCCAGCATCACCGGCAGGTTCGGGTGATCGACCCCCAATCCGTAGCCGACCTCTTTCCAGGTGTCGGCGGAGTGATGACAGGAGACGTCGACGGATTCGATGGTGGTGATGTTCTCGATCTCGGCGACATCAGCCGAACACGCCACCCCGAGGATCTGGTTGACGCCGGGGTTCATCCCGGTGCCGTAGAAGGTCGCACCGCCCTTCGCGCACGCTTCGGCCAGCACCACCGACACCGGCTTTCCGGACGGGTGCGGGTGGTTGGTGTCGCGATGCCACCCGGTGATCCAGTCGGCGGTGGTGACGATATTGATACCGGCTTCGAGCACTTTGACGTACAGATCCTCATCGGGGAACACGCCGTGGAAGGTCAGCACGTCCGGTCTGGCGGCGATGATCTCCTCGATCGTTCCGGTGGCGATGACACCGACGGGCTCCAGGCCGGCGATTTCGCCGGCGTCGCGACCGATTTTCTCAGTTGTGTAACAGTGCAATCCGATGAGTTGTAGGTCGGGATGAGCGCTGATGCGCTTGATCATCTCGGTGCCGACATTGCCGGTGGCCACCTGGAACACCCGGATCGGTTCTCGTCGGATGGGTTTCATGGGGCCGACCTTTCGGGGTAGAACTGAGATGCCCACTTACGAAACGTCGTGAAGCTGTCGGACTCCGACGGCGCCAGTGCAGGCGCCTCGCGATAGCGCTGGTGTGACCAGATCTCGATATCGGCTTCGAACTGCTCGATGATGCTGGAACCGAAAATCTGCGCCCGCTCTTCGGCTTTCGCCGAATCTTCGTCGGGACGTCGGCCAATGTAGACGGTGAAGCGGATATCGCAGGTGCTCTCATCAACCGGGGTGATCGCCGAGATGGTGCGGTTGTCCACCATGCCCCAACTCTTGGTGACCGCAACACCCAGTCCGCCGTTGATCGCCTCGACCCCGCTATTGACATCGTCGATGATCTGGCCGTCATCACCCTCGAAGGTGATGGTGAAATCGACACGAGATACCGGGCCGTCAAAGTCGTGACGGGTGAACAACGGCACGATTGGTGTCTTGTGCACGAATTTGAAATGTGCAAAGTCCACGCCGTTTTCGAGAACGAACTGCGGGTGCAATGTCACACGCGTCTGGTGCAGCGTCATCCGGGGGTAGTAGTCGGTAGCACTGCTGTGATCGTCGAATCCGGCGAAGACGTCGGGCACGTCGAAGTAGGGTTCGCGGCCTTCGACGTCATGCCAGATGTACGCCGCCTCGTTGCGCTCGATTACCGGGTAGGTGTGCATCCGTCGGCCCCTGTTGGGCCGCGGCTCATACGGGATGCAGACATTGCGACCCTCGGCGTCCCACTGCCAACCGTGGAACGGACATTCGATAACTTCGCCCTCGACGTGGCCGCCGTAACCGAGGTGTGCACCGAGATGCTCGCAGTAGGCGTCCATGACGGTCAGCCGACCGGATTGCGCCCGCCAGGCGATCATGTCGTGGCCGAAGTAGGTCATCCGGTGAACGGCGCCGGTGTCGATCTCGGCCGACCAGGCAACCTGGAACCAGCCGGTCGGCGTCATCGACAGCGGCGGGGTGGTCACCTGCCGAGAATAGTCTTTCGTCCGCTGACCGCCGAGATCAACCGGTTTCGAAGTGCTGGTAGTCGATCGGGTCGGTCCAGTGCCCGCCCCATCGCCAGCCGCGACTGGTGAACGCCCGCACCGCCGCGTCGCCGCCATGCAGCAGCCCGAGGTCAGTGCGTCGGCGGTCGAGGTAGCGGGCGGCGGTCGTGGGCTGAAGGTCGCCGGAGGTGTCAATATAGGGATTCACGAGCGGATTGATATCGATGGCGCGGCCATAGGCGTGCAGTGACCAGCTGTCCCCCAAGGCGCGGCAGTTGAAGGCCGAGGTGTTGTTGTCCCCCATCGATAACTCGTCCGCGGCACCGGGATAGTGATCGACGGTGCGCATCTTGTCGATGGGATAGCGCAGTCGGGTGAGATCGTCGAAGATCGCGATGACATCGTCGACGATGTCCTGGTTCACCACCATTTGACCCCGATGCGTGTTGCCGTCGAAGCCAAGGTAGTCGAGTTCGACGCGGCGCAGCGCCGTTGGTGCGACCGGACATCCGGGCCGCCAGGTGGCGCCGAGTTCGGCGGCGCTGACCGGATGCACCGTCGCCGACGCGGCAGCGGGAGCCGATGACGCGGGCGCGCACGGAACCATGACCACGCCGACCGCGGCCAGTAACGTAACTGCGGCAATCCCTCTGAGGTGGTTCACTTCGCTACGATCACATCACATGATCCGGTTCCGATCGTGACGCCACGGCGGTGCGATACTCGGACGCATGACACCCCGCGCTGACGTCACGGTGCGACTCGCCACCCCACACGACGTCGCCGGGATCATCGAGTTGGAATCCCGCTACTTCATCGACAACCTCGATGCCACCGCGCGGGCGAAGGGCTTCATCTCAGTCCGGCATTCCCCGGAATGGCTTGCTGCGGCCATCGACTCCGCCGGCATACACGTCGCAGCCACCGCTGACGGTGGTATCGCCGGTTTCATCGCCGTTACCGACCCGCCGGACCGCAACGCAGCCGACATTCCCCCGATTGTGCGCGCGATGCTTGACCTTGCCGAAACGACCGAAGCGAACGGGAAAACAATTGCCGCACAGCGCTGGGCGCTACGCGGGCCGGTCTGCATCGACGAGGTATTCCGGGGCTGCGGCATCTACGCCTCGTTCAACGCGACAACCGGGGAGTTCTATCGCGATCGCTACGACATCGGCGTTGTGTTTGTCGCGGCAGACAATCCTCGATCACTGCACACCACGACCACCAAACTCGGAGCCCGATCGCTGGCGACATTCGCGGTCGGGTCCAAGCGCTACCACTTCCTGGCATTCGACTTCACCGAGAGGGTTCGATCATGACACTGGATCGTCGCCGGTTCCTCGTTGCCGCCGCGGGTGCTGTGGGTCTGGCCGTGACAGGTTGTTCGCGACCGGCGCCGGTCGCGCTGGTCTATCGCGGGCCGGCGAGCACCCCGGGCGCCCCCGAGGCGGTGGCCGCACTGCTGGCGGCCGACGAACACGCGATGGATGTTCGATTCGTTGGTCCTGCCGAAGCGGACAAACTGACCGCCGCCGTCTTGTCCACCGCAGTGCTCTACGTCCAACCCGGCGGCGCCGACAATCTTGATGCAGCCTGGGAGGCCGTCGCCCCTATCGCGTCGGCACTGCGGAGCTGGATTCACGACGGCGGCGCCTACCTCGGCTGCTGCATGGGCGGCTTCCTGGCCGGCCGCGATCCGGGGTTCGATCTGCTGCCCGGCAATGCCGTGGAATACAGCACGACACCGGGGGCGACGGTGAACGACATCGCCGACACCCTCATCACGGTCACCTGGCGAGGGCAGCCGCAGGCCGTCTACTTCCAAGGTGGACCGGGCTTCATGGTCAACGCAGGGCCCGACGACACTATCCTCGCGCACTACTCCAATGGCGTTGTTGCAGCAGGGGTTTTCGGCTTCGGGCGGGGTGCGGTGGGTGTCACCGGACCGCACCCGGAAGCCCCGGTGGCGTGGTACACCGATGCCGACCTTGAGGTGCCGTCACCGCTCCCGCATCAGGCGTTTGCCGATCTGGTGACGACGACGCTCGCGCGCCGACGCTGAACCCTCAGTGCTGACGTGCGGCGCGGGCACTGGCCGCAGCGGCCGGCTTGGACTGGTTCTTGTTGAACCCAAGCACGACTACCCGGTTGTTGCTGCCCGGTCCGGCGGTGGCGGTGCTGAATTGGCCGGCCACGACAGCCACATTGCTGTTGTTTCCAGTGCCGGTTGTTCCGCCAGCCCTGGCAGTGTTTCCGTTACCCCAGATCGCCGCGAGGTTGCCGTTGCCGTACTGGGCATAGGCTTCGTTGGCGGCGTTGGCGGTAGTGAAGAAGCCGGTGAATGCCAGGTTGACGTTGCCGTCTCCAGCCGCGGCGACGGTGCCGTCTCCGACTGCCCGGGCGAAGTTAACGTTGCCGTTGCCCGCGGTCGCCTGCGCACCAGCGATACCGCCCAGGAGATAGGGGTAGACGCCGGCCCGCGCGACATTAAGGGAGCCGTTCGTGGCACTGGCATCGCTCCTGTACCCGAAAGAACGAGCGAACTGCAGGGAACCACCGGTGGCCTTTGCCGCGGTTTCGTAGCCGAAGGCCCTGGCCGACTGGCCGCTGCCGCCGGCACCGGAGACCGCTGTACTGCGGTCACCGATTCCCCGAGCGATGTTGAAGTTCCCGTTCATGGCTTGGGCGACGGCGCCGGGGCCGAATGCGCGGGCGAGGTTGAAGTTGCCGGTTGGGTCACCTGCTGCAGTCCCCGAACCACCAGCCACGGCAAGTGCGCCGGTGCCGAGGGCACGGGCGATATTGAAATTGCCATTCGCGGCGTCGGCGGTGGCACCCAACCAGGCCAGGGCGATACTGAAGTTGCTGCTGCCACCGGCCAACGGCGCGGTGCTCGCGTTACTGCCATTGCCGCCCGCTAACGCCAGGTTGAACAATCCGCCCGACGCCGTCGCGGTGGCGCCGTCGCCGATGGCGATAGCCCACTGCAACGGCCCGCCGGACGAGCATCCCGTGCCCAACGTTCCCAGCCCCGTCGCAAAACACGACGCGTGCGCCGGCACCGGAGCGACGCTGGTCGCTAGCGCACTGGCAGCAACCGCACCCAACACACCACCGGCAACCAACACACCGGCCGCCCGTGAGCGTCGGAGAGAGGGTATTTCGCGGTCAATCGTCACGTGGAACTCCTGTATCGGGTGCGCAGAGCAAGTTCGGATTCGGACAGGTGGCAACCGCCTGAGAAAAACACGAGGACGTTAGCACAACTGCCGCCGGACGCAAACCTGAAGGCGGCGTGAGGGGAACCGCGTGCTTACCCGATGCGGTGATCGTGACCCTCAGCCGCACCACGGTGGGCGGCACGGAAGGCGTACGAGAAGGGAATTGCCACCAGGAACGCGCCGCCGATCATGTTGCCGATACCCACCGGGATGATGTTCCAGGCCAATGCGACCCACCAGCCGGGGCCCTTCCCCTGTGCGGAGATCAGACCGAAGTAGGCCATATTGGCAACGCTGTGCTGGAAATTCGCTGCACAGAACAGGCTGACTGCGAGCAGAACCGGGATGTACTTGCCGATGATCGTGCGGCCCATGGTGGCGAAGAATGCCGCCATGCCCACCATCCAGTTCGCCAGCACTCCGGACAGCAGCGCCTGGAACCAGGCGGTCAGCGTGCCGACGGAGTGGTAGTAGGACTTCTTCGCGATGAATGCTTCCAGCGTCTCCTGCATCTCGGGGGGATAGACCTGTGCCCGGGAGATCAGCCAGCTGGTCACGACGGCACCGACGAAGTTGCCGACCAATGCCAGTGCCCAGAACCGGACCAGCTTGCCCAGCAGCGGCTTCGGATGCTGCTGCAGCAGCGTCGACGGCAACACCACATTGGCTTCGGTGAACAGAATCGACCCCGACAGGATCACGAAGAAGAATCCGGCCGAGAACCCGAACCCCTGCAGCAGGTACCGCGGGCCCAGCGTCTGCACCTGCTCGGAGAGAAGCACCGAGAACAGCGCGCCCATGGTGATGAATCCACCACCCATGACCGATAACACCATGATCTGCGGAACCGACGTATCCCGAACACGATGCATTCCGTAGCGGGACAGCTCCTCGATGACGTGATCGGACGAGAGGTCCTGCGGCGGTGGCAAGGACTCGCTGTAGCTCACAATGCTCAATCCTGTCCATCGAGGGATAGGCGCACGTCCACTTCGCGATCGACATGACTCCATTCCTGCGTGTTCCGTAGGCGGCCGACGAGATCCTCGAACTTCTCGCTGTCCTCCGGCGCGTATTCGAACCAGGTCAGGAAATCGAACGGCTCCCCGATATCACGGCTGTGGTGCAGACGCCGGGCCACCGCGGGCAGGTAGTCGAGGCCGATGGTGTTGTGGCTCTCGGCCAGCAGCGCCCGCCGCTCGTCCTGAGCCAGTGCCCACCATGCGTCGGACTTGCGGATGGGGATGAGCGCGGCGCGGGTGCACTGCGGGCGGCCGAGGCTCGGCTGGCGGCCGGCCAAGACGTCCAACTCGGCGCGCGTGCTGTAGCGGATATTGCTGGTGACCCCGCGCAATGCCCAGGCGGTGTTATCGGACGACTCCGCCAGCGCCTCGACGATCTCCAGCCGATCCGCGGGCGGCAGGCTCTCACCGACGACGGGGGTGGTCGTATCGATGCGCCACGGCCCCGCAGTCCCGGCAAGATAGGTGGTGTCAGCCAATGGCATTGCGACACACTACCGCCGCCGTTAAACGACGCGGAGCCATGACGACCGGGTTAGCATTGCGCCGAAGGTGGCCGCCGAATGGGAACGGGTGAAACATGAGGCCAGGTGAGCCGGATCCGTTTGAGGCATCGCTGACCGGTCGCCGGCAGGGCCCGATCACCCTCGACGATTGGGCCGGAGGCATACCGCAGGACCGCGCGAAACTGCCGTCGGTGCGGATCGGCCGCCGTTGGTTCAGCAGTCTCTGGCTCGTTCCGCTGGGAATTGTGGCCCTGGTGCTGTCGATCGCGATCGTCCGCGAGATGACCCGTTACGGCTGGTATCAGGATTTCATCGCGCGCTATCCGGGCACCTCCACCGACTACGTCGATCCCGTCGACTCCGGGTTCCCGTGGTGGCTTCGCTGGCAGCACTTCCTGAACCTGCTGTTCATGATGTTCATGATCCGGGCGGGCCTTCAGATCCTGGCCGACCACCCGCGGCTGTACTTCACTATCGCCAGCAAGCCGGACACCGAATGGATGCGATTGCGCGATGCGGTGCCCGCCGACCGCCGAGACCCGGAGGATCCGCAGCGCGTCTGGACAGCGAAGCAGGATTCGGTCGCCCTGCCCAAACATGTTGGTCTGCCGGGAATCCGGCACACGATCGGCCTAGCTCGGTGGTGGCACTTCACCTTCGATCTGCTGTGGCTGATCAACGGTGTGGTGTTCATGGTGCTGCTGTTCAGTACCGAGCAGTGGAAACGTCTTATTCCCACGTCCTGGGACGTGTTCCCCAACGCTGTGTCGACGGCGTTGCAGTACCTGTCGCTCCAACTGCCACAGAACGCCGGATTCAACACCTACAACGCGCTTCAGTTACTGGCGTACTTCATCACGGTGTTCATCGCCGCACCGCTGGCCCTGGTGACCGGGCTGCTGCAGGCGCCGGCCATCGCCGGCCGGTTCGGCACCAGCGCGGGCCTGCTCAACCGCCAGATGGCACGCACGGTCCATTTCGGGGTGCTGGTCTGGATGCTGGTGTTCATCGTCGTCCACACGCTGATGGTCTTCGTCACCGGTTTCGTCGGCAACGTCAACCACATCACGTTGGGCACCGACACGAACTCCTATCTCGGTGTGGCGCTGTACCTGGCATGGATGGCGGTCGTTGTCGCCTTCTGGTTGGTCGCTTCTCCGCTCACGATCAAATACCCGCGCACCGTCCAAAACATCGGCAAAGCGATGGTCGGATGGTTGAAGATACTGCTGGAGCGCGCGGCTCCCAGAGCGACCTACTCCAAAGACGACATCACCGACTATTTTTGGCCCAACGGCACGCTGCCGGTAACCGATGAGTACCGGCAGCTGCAGGCGGGCGACTGGTCCGACTATGTGCTGCGGGTGGACGGCCTGGTGGAAAACCCACTCGAGATCACCTATGCCGAGCTGCTGGCACTGCCCAAGCAGGATCAAATCACCCATCACTTCTGCATCCAGGGCTGGTCGGCGATCGGTGAGTGGACGGGCGTCACCATGCGCACGATCTGCGAGATGGTCAAGCCCCTGCCCAACGCCAAATGGGTGGCTTTCTACTCATTTGCAGAGGGATCAGACGGAGGACGGTATTACGACTGCCACCCGATCGCAAACATGTACCACGAGCAAACCATCCTCGCCTACGGGCTGAACGGGGCGCCGCTCAACGAGTCCCACGGCGCTCCGGTTCGTCTACGCGACGAAGTGGAACTCGGCTTCAAGATGGTCAAGTGGATCGAGGCGATCGAATTCGTCGAATCCTATGAGGATCTGGGCGGGGGCTACGGCGGCTACAACGAGGACCACGAGTATTACGGCTTCCGTATGCCAATCTAGTGGGTATCGGCCTAGGGTCGGGATGGTGAAGCTGAAAACGCATCTGCTCGGCACTGTGCTTACCTTGTTGGTGATGACGAGCTGCTCGGGGAACGCGGAATCGACGCCGCCGCCGGGGTCCCCGGCCGATCAGATGGTGTTCATGGTGATGTCGGCGGGAGGCATGGCGCCGGCGGTGTTCCAGGCACTGGCCTCCCCATCGCTGGCGGTCTACGGTGATGGCCGGGTGCTGACGCTCGCGGAAAGTTCACTCCCCCAACTGATTCCGGCTCGCTATGAGGTGGCACGCATTGATCCGGCCGGGGTGGCGTCCTTCGTGGCCCAGGTCGAGGCCGGCGGAATCGTCAAGCCCGGCACCGATTTCGGTACACCACGGCTCACCGATTTGCCGTCGACGACGGTGATGGTTCAGGGCCCCGATGGCCAGGACCAGGTCAGTGTGTACGCCTTCGACGAGCGGTTCGATGCCCGAGTCAATCCCGACCAGCGCACTGCACGTGCGGCCCTACGTGCGGTGATCGACCAGGCGTCCGCCCTGGCAGCCGGTGCCGCCCGCGCTCCCTATTCCCCCGATCGGGTCGTGGTCTACGAAGTCGAACCACGCAATCCGGGCGAACCGGCCACAATGGAATGGCCGGGCCCGCCCCTGTCGAGCTTTCTCGGGCCAAGCACCAGTCGTCGTTCGGTCGCCTGCGGCGAATTGATGGCCGACCCGGCCGAGGCCGTCTACCGGGCGGCACTGGCCAACCCCGGCGCGCGCTGGCTGGTGGACGGGGCCACCCGGACGTTGGCGGTCAACTCCCTACCGTTGCCCGACGCTTGCCGCTGACGCATAAACCGAGCCGAATCAGTTCACTGGACGGTGCCCGAAAGTAGCTGCACCCGGTTCTTCTGGCTTCCCTTGGCCCCGTTTATGTGAAAAACCTGAGTAAGTGGTTTAATGAGGGCGGATTTGCTGGTGGGGAAACGCAGAGGAATGGTGGTTGCTATGGCAATCGACAACAGTGCTCAGACGTCGTCAGGCGAGGGATCAGCGGAGCGCGGCAAGCGGCCTTTACGGGCGGTCGGGCTGATCAGCACCCTGTCGGTCGCGCTAGGTGTGGGCTCGGCGCTCGCGTCGATGCCGATCGCCGGCGCCGATACCTCGGGTTCGGTGGGGGCATCCGATGCATCCTCACAAGACTCGACGGCGCGAGCTACGCGCGGGAGCGCCGGAGCGCGGGCGAACCGCGAAGCGCGCACGCAGCGCAGTTCCACATCCGCGGCCGGCGCCGAAGCGCCGGCGCGACGCGATCGTGTTCGCATCGACTCGGCGGCGACAGCTGCAGTCACCGCCGGTGCCAATCGCGCGTCCGCGCTACTCGGGGACGAAGCAGGCTCGCTCAGCCCCGCGGAGAAAGTCGCGGCTGCGGTCAAGACCGCCGACGCTGCACTGGCGGCCGCTGCGGCCCCGTCGCTGACCGCTACTTCCTCGCGCGGATCGCTCTCGGCGCCGGGCAGCGTACTGCTGTCATTGCTCAACGGAGGCGGCAATCCCGGCGTCCCCGAGACTTCGCCGTTGGCATGGGCGGCGGTCGCACTGACCCGCCGTGAATCAACCGCGAATGCTGTTGCCGCCGCAGCGACTAACACCGCCGCCGCGTCGGCCGATCCGGCAGTCATCAGCCTGGTGGACCAGTACAAGGGTGTCCTCGAGGGGCAGGTGCGCAGTGTCATTTCCTCCACCGCCCTGGCGGATGTCATCGCTCCCCTGGTGGCCAACGGCGCAGCCGACTGGATCCTCAACGGCACCGTCGGTCCGGAGCTCACCGCCTTGGCCTCTAACTCGACCGTCGGTGCGTTCATCGCTGGGCAGACTGCCGCGCAGCTTGCCAACTTCGGCCTACCGCAGCAGATCAGTAGCGCTGTCGGCAACGCAGTGGCCCACGCGGTTCAGGTCGCGTTCGGTGATGCCACCAACACTGCCCTCATCGGTGCAGTCGACACCTTCATCGGTGCGGTGCCGTGGGCTTCGACGTCGACGCTCGACACACTCACGAGCCTGGTGGCCGGCAATGTGACGGTTGTGGACATCGCCGCCAGCCAACTCAGTGGCGCAGCGTTGCAGAATGCCGCCACCGCGCTGCTGGAAAACGCTGCAGTCCCAGGGGCTATCGGCACCGCCGTGACCACCGTGATCCGCGACCTGGCCGGCGATGCCGGCATCCGCGCCGCGATCAGCGATCAACTCGGCGCTCTGATCGGCGCTACCGCGGCCGGCGGCTCCACCACGGCCGCCGCCGGCACCGCGATCAACAGTGTGCTGACCGGGCTGCTGGCCGACTCGGCCTTCCTCGACGCTCTGGCCACCACCGCGGGCACCACCGTCACGACGTTCCTCAGCCAGCCCGGGATCCCCGCCTCTCTGACGGGTGCCGCCAGCCAGATCGCCAACGCCCTGGTGTCCGGCACCGACGCCGGCGCAGTCCTGCGGGCCGCAATCGCCGGCCTGCAGAACAGCGCACAGATTCAGGCCGCGATCAGCACCACCCTCGGTGTCGCTGCGGCCGAACTGCTGGGCAACCCGGCCGTCCCGCAGGCCTTGGGCACGGCGACCACCGCCGTGATCCGTGCCCTCGCGACCGATCCCACACTGAGCGCCGCGCTCGCCGAACAACTGGCCGCACTACTCACGTCGACCGCTGATCTGGGCCCCGCGGGTGCCGCTCTCGGTGACCTCGGCGCACTGCTGGCCGACACCGCCGTACTCAACAGCCTGGCGACTATCGCCGGTAGCTCCGTCACCACCTTGCTGAGCCAACCCGGCCTGCCCGCCGGCCTGTCGGCGATCGCCGCACAGGTCGCCACCGCTCTGCAAGCCGGCGTCGACCCCTCCGTGGTCTTGGCTACGCTGCAGACCAATCCGCAGTTGGCCGCCGCGATCGACGCCACTCTGCCGGGATTTGTGAACGCGGTGCTGGGTATCGATCAACTGCGGCAGGCCGTCAGCGCGGCGACCGGCGCTCTGATCACCTCCGCGCTCAGTGATCCCTCCCTTGCCGATTCCGGCCTCGGGTCACTGAGCGCCGTCGCCGGCACCGTCACGGACGCCGTGGTGGACTCGTTGTTGGCGAACCCGGCGGTCGGAACCTTGATCAGCAACGTCGCCGCCGACGTTCTGAGCGGAACACCGCCGAGCGAAGCGCTGAGCGTCGTGGTTGATTCGGTACTGACCAGTCCTGTGCTGCAGATCGCGGTCGGCACGGCGATCGGCCAAGGTTTCGGTGCGCTCTTCGGCGACAACATCATCGGTGGCTTCATCGGGTGGGTTGCCGGCGGATTGGCATCACTGACGGTCGGCATCGCCGCCGGGATCGCCAACCTCGTGCTGTTGTTCAACCCGGGATTTACCTTCTTCCCGGCCGCCGCGGCCGCGACCAGCCGGGCGGACTCCGGCTACGTGTTGATCGTCTAATCGGGCGTGCACTTACCCGGACGGCTGCGGTTAGTCGGCCGGGCCGGTAACGGCAGTCGGTGATGCAGAAATGCCCCAGATCTAGCAATAGCCCGGCGAAATCGCCGGGCTATTGCTAGATGACGCCTGGACTTTAGCCGTTGTCGTCGCAGAGGTACTCGCCATCGGTTGTCCACAGACATGTGGCCGAGGCAGTGCCAGCGCTGAGGAACATGAAAGCAGCCGTTGCTGCGAAGAATGCAGCCACATATTTACGCATGTTGTTCTCCTTTGACCGTGATGTTTCTGTTACATAAAGCAGTTGCAGCAGAATAACAGCGTTGCCATACCTGCGCAACCGGTAATCGCCTAGGGCTATCGTCACTGCTCACGGCCTGCCGACAGGTAAATTCTCAATGAATGCTTACTTTCGGCGCCGCTCTGCCGTATTGGGTGGATAAATGGTCGCTCGATTGCATACCCGGCTCATTCCGCGGCTTATTGCATTGCCAAGTTTCAGGGTCTCGACCGACAGAGAACTAATTGATTCTCGGCGATCACCTGATGCGCTTTGGCCCCTTGGGTTTGACGACGAACTCCTGCTCGGGGCGCCCGGTGGTGTCGTAGCGCAGGCCGACCTTGGCCTCGTCACCGGTGGCAAGGCCGGCGAGGTAGCGCTGGGCAGCCGCCCGCGAT
>JBMOKE010000242.1:0-3187 GCA_049315425.1 Mycobacterium sp.
CGGATTGCCGCGGTGTCGGAGGCCTTGATGCCGAGTTTGTGCTCGAGGCGTTCCACGCTGACACCGGGATGATCGCGCGGCACGATGAACGATTTGATGGCCGCGCGGCCCTGTGATTTGTCGAGGGTGGCCCACACCACGATGTGGGTGGCTCGCGACCCGGCGGTGACGTAGATCTTCTCGCCGTTGATGACATAGTCGTCACCGTCGAGCACCGCCGTCGTCGACACCGCAGCGGAATCGGAGCCGAAGGACGGTTCGGTGATGGCCATTGCCGCCCAAATGCCCGTGCCGAGCCGCTGCAATTGCTCGTCAGTGGCAACTCCGGACACGGCCGCATTGCCGAGCCCCTGACGCGGCACCGACAGCAGCAGGGCGATATCACCCCACGCGATCTCGAGGGCGTTGACGAGCGCGGACATATTGGGGCCGTTGATATTTCCCTTAGGCCCATCCTGTTTGTCGCGGAAAGCATTGGTGCCGGCGAGGGACTTATTGGACTCCGACAGCGCCTCGAACAGGGTGGCCAGCGTGTCGAGTTCGACAGGGTAGGCGTGCTCGTTGAGGTCATACTTGCGCGAGATGGGCCGCAGCATCCGGGCGGCGCCCTCGTGCGCGATGTCGATAACGGCCTCGAGCTTGCGAGGCATCTCGAGATTGATTGCCATCTACAGAACCACCACTCCTTCAGCGACGCCGATGGCCCGCAGGTCGCGGTACCAGCGTTCGACCGGATGTTCTTTGGTGTAACCGTGCCCGCCGAGCAACTGCACGCCGTCCAGGCCGATTCGCATGCCCTTGTCGGCGGCCAGCTTTCGGGCCAGCGCGGCTTCTCGGGCGAACGGCAGGCCGCGCTCGGCGCGGGCGGCACCGCGCCAGGTGACTAATCGCAGCCCGTCGAGTTCGATCGCGATATCGGCGCACATGAACGCCACCGACTGGCGGCGGGCAATCGGTTCGCCGAACGCCTCGCGTTCTTTGACGTAGGGGATGACGTAGTCGAGTACGGCCTGGCAGGTGCCGACGGCCAGTGCGGCCCAGCCCAGCCTGGACAGAGCGATGACTTCGGAGTAGTCGGCATCGGTACCAAGGCGCGCGTCGAGCGGGACCGACACCTTGTCCAGCATGAGCTGACCCAGTGCGGCAGCACGAATGCCCATGCTGCGGTCGGTCGTCACGCTCACTCCGGCGCTGGCCGCCTCAACGATGAACAGTGCCGGCCTGCCGTTGAGTTGTGCTGCCACAACGAACAATTCGCATGACCCGGCGGCGGGCACCAGTGATTTCACGCCGTCGAGCCGGTAGCCACTCGGGGTGCGGACCGCGGTGGTCTTCAGCATGGTCGGATCGAACAGCGGGTGCGGCTCGGCGATCGCCACGCAGGCCTGCGGGACATTGTCGCCGGCGAATTCCGTGAGATAGGTGGCCTGCTGATCGGCGCTGCCCCAGTGGGTCAGTGCCGAGGCCACTCCGCCGGGGGCCAGGATCGGCAGCGCCAGACCCATATCGCCGTGCGCCAGTGCTTCGGCGACCAGTGCGCTGGTGACAATCGTGCGGTTCTCGGCGATACCGTCGAACTCCTCCGGCACCTTGATCGCGGTGACGCCGAGTTCGGCGGCCTTGGCGATCAGTTCGGGCGGAGCGGTCGCGGCCTCGTCGGCATCCCGCGCGGCCGGGCGCAGGACTTCCTCGGCGAACTCCTTGACCGTCTCGAGGATCATCTTCTGGTCGTCATCGGGGGTGAGGTCGAAGTAGTCGGCGCCACTGGCCTCAAGTCGCTTGGGCGGCTTGCCGATTCCCTGGATCTTTTTGAATTGGCGTGTCGAGGCATCGGCGACCGAGAAGACCTGTGTGACGCCGAACTTCAGCCCGCGGTTGAACGGGCCGCGCACGTTGTAGCGATCCAGGAATTTTCGGCCGAGCAGTGGTGCCAACAGTCCCAGACCGATATCAGTGGCTGAACGCTTGTGTGTGTACTGACCGATCGCACTGTCGCGGGCGCGGTCGCTGGGCTTCACCGGAACGTCGACCATAGCCTTACCTTACTCCTGAGTAAGGTAGCTCAGCGTCGTTGAATGCAGCGCGCCGTTGCTGGCCACCGCACTGCCGCGATGCGGACCGGGGTGGCCGTCCACGCTGGTGAACATTCCGCCGGCTTCGCGCACCAGGATGTCGAGAGCGGCCAGATCCCACAGTTTGACCTCCGGCTCGGCGACGATGTCGACCGCGCCCTCGGCCAGCAGGCAGTAGGAGAAGAAGTCGCCGTAGGCCCGCACCCGCCACACCGCGTCGGTCAGCGCGAGGAACTGCGGGCGTAGTCCGGCCTCGGTCCACCCGGATAGGTCGGAGAACGACAAACTGGCTGCGCCGAGATCGGCCACGCCGGAGACCGCGATCGGCCGCGGCGCGGTGGCGCCGAAGGCGGTGTGGGCGCCCAGTTTGTGGCCGGCCCACCACCGCCGGTTCAACGCGGGTGCGCTGACCATGCCGACGGTCGGGACGCCGTCTTCCAGGAGCGCAATCAGGCTGGCCCACACCGGAACTCCGCGTACGAAGTTCTTGGTACCGTCGATCGGGTCGATCACCCACTGTCGACCTTCGAAGACCGGCGTTCCACCCTGTTCCTCGCCGAAGATCGCGTCACCGGGCCGCTCGCGGGCCAGGATCGCGCGGACCTCGGCTTCGACGGCCTCGTCGGCATCGGTGACCGGGGTCAGGTCGGGTTTGGTGTCGATGCGCAGATCGAGGGCACCGAAGCGGGCGACGGTGATCTCGTCAGCCCGGGCGGCGAGGGTCTTCGCCAACTCCAGGTCTGCGGTCACTTCCCGCGCGCCACTCATGGGTGCAGTCCTACCATGACTGCCATGGTGGAATTCGCGGTGCTGCTGTTGATCATCGGCGCGTTGGCTCTGGTGGTCGGACCGAGGCTGATGGGCAGGCGCGGTCCGCGCGGGGAGATGCTGCCGGGCACGCTGCTGGTGACGGGCCTGAGCCCGCGCCCGGATGTCACCGGTGAGCAGTTCGTCACGATCAGTGGAGTGATCAACGGGCCCGGCGTCGATGAGCACGTGGTCTACCAGCGGATGGCCGTCGACACCGCCAACTGGCCGACCATGGGCCAGCTCATCCCGGTGGCTTTTTCGCCGAAGAATCCGGACAACTGGGTGTTCGCCCCGCCGGGGTAGGC
>JBMOKE010000060.1:0-14196 GCA_049315425.1 Mycobacterium sp.
CCGATCGGTACGCGACGCGGTGCGTCAAGTCGCAGTTGAGCAACGATCAGATCACACGTAGGGAAGAGTTCAGGAGCGGGCTGCGCGGGCTGCGATACCGGATTCCTTGGGGCCTGAGGCGGGGTCAGAGGCTAAATTGTCTGCAACCAACCCGCGCACATGTGCGCGGCGCTCATCGATAGCATGGCTGAGGTCCTGCAGCAGTTCCGGTTTGCGGTTTACCAACTTCTCCACCGTGCCACGGTCGATTCTCGCGACTGTGACTTCGCCCAGAGCATAGGCACTTCCGATGACGGGCTCGCGGGTCAGCGCTGTCTGGCCGATGAAGTCGCCCTCAAGCAGAGTGCTGACCGGGATGATCGACCCGTCCCCGCCGTCAACGACCATCCGTACTCGGCCATTCAGGACAAAGGACATTCCCGCCGGCACCTCGCCACTGGCCTGCATCAGCTCATCGGAGCCGTATCGGGTGACGGTGACGTGTGGCAGCAGTATCTCCAGTTCCGAACTGCTCGCCCTGAGGATCGGCGCAATCTTCCGCAAGGCGTCCATTCGGCGCTGGGGGCTGGAGAAGTCGTCCTCGATTCCGTCGAGTCGCAGCCCGGCGCGGCGCGAGGCGTACCAGAGCCATCGCTGGAATGTCGACCGCGCTTGGGGGTCGTCAGCCGGTGAGCGAACCGGAATGGTGATCGAGTAGTCCGTGCTGGTGGCGGCGGTGACAATAGGCCGCCCGTCGGGATGCAACTGCGGAAGACCGGAGGCGACATCTGCGAGCAGCGCGCACACGTCATCGGGTGCATCGGCGCCGTCAAACTTCGCTTCCACGATAATGGTGTGACTTCCCGCGGGACGGCTCAGGTTGATGAACGACTGCCCGGCCAGCACCGAGTTGGGGATGATCTCCAGACCGCTGCCGGTATTGATATGGGTCGCCCGCCAGTTCACTTCGACAACGCGGCCCCGAGCTGATGTGGTCTGCACCCAATCGCCGAGTTGAAACGGCTGCTCGAAGAGCAGCAGTAGGCCCGAGATGATCTGTCCCACCGAGTTCTGCAGAGTCAGACCGAGCACGATCGAGCTGACGCCCAATGCCGTGAACAGACCACCGACGTTGGCGCCCCAGACGTAGGCTAGGACCAGAGCCAGACCCAGAGCGATGATCACAAACCGCGCGACATCGATGAAGATTGTCGGCATGCGCCGCCGCCAACTACCTGCCGGAGCGCTGGCGAAGACGGTGGCATTGACTCCGGACAGCACCATGACCAGCACGATGAAGCCGAACACGGTCGACACGATCCGCAACCCGGTCGCCTCTACCGAGATGTCGGTGGTCTTGATTAGAAGTAGCAGCAATGCGCCCAACGGCACGATGACCGTGCGCAGCAGCCCAACAGGCTGAGCCAGGAAACTACCGCGCCGGGTGAGCGCCTGCTGCAGTTCGGTGAGCGCCAACAACGCGACAGGTAATCCGACTGAGATGATGACGGCCCAGTAGAACCACGGAGTTGTGAGAATCGAAGTCATGGGCTCTCAGTACCCGGCTTCTCGCTGGCCGTCATGCCTGATCTTCAGCCAACCGCCAGATCGGCTCCTCACGGTCACCGACGGTGATGGTTCCCGCGGACTCGTAGCGCTTGGTGTCCTGGGTGGCGTCGTGGACATCATCGGTCACGTAAACACCGGGCTGTGCCGCGCCGCGCCGCAGCTTCGATGCCAGTTGCACCGCACCCCCCCACAGGTCGTACATGAGCCCGGCCCGACCTACCAGCCCGCTAGTGACAGTCCCGGTGTCGACTCCCGCGCGCAGCGCAATACTGCGACCGGTCTCGGCATTGAAGCGGTCGACGATCCGCTGCATCTCGAAGGCGAAATCGACCGTGCGAACGATATTGTCCAAGCGCGGCACGGTAAGACCGCAACTGGCCAGATAACCGTTGTGGGTGTTCCGTACCCGCTCGACACCGTGACTATCCGCGGCGGCGTCGAATTGGCGCGCAAGTTTGTTGATCACTTCAAGTGACTCGGCCGCGGATAGTCCGTCCGACATCTCATCCAGTCCGAGGAGATCGGCGTAAATGACTGTCACATCTTGATGGTCCTCTGCGATCGTTTCCTCACCATCGCGATAGCGCTCCACCACCGAATCCGGCATCAGCGACCGAAGTAGCTTGTCGTTCTCGGTGCGTTGCTCGGTGAGCAGTTGCTCCTTGATCGACAAGTTGTGGCTCATCTCGTTGAACGCCACAGTGAGCGAGCCGAATTCGTCATCGGACTCGACAGGTATTGTCAGGTCGTAGTTACCGCTGCTGATCTGCTCAGCACCGCTCTCGAGGCGTTTAATAGGCCGCACGAAGATCCGCGCCCACAACATCGAGGCCAAACAGGCGATGAAAATGATGAACGCAGTGTTTCGCGCCAGGCGGTGAGCGAAGTTACGCTCCGGGGCAAAGGCCTCTTGCGAGTCAAGTGAGGCGATGATGATCCAGTCCAGACCCTTGAGGCTCAGCGGCGAATAGGCCTGCAAAGCGCGGTGACCGAGATAATCGGTGGCGATAAGGGTGCCGGTCTCACCGCGCTGCGCGGCTTGCGTCGCGGCTGTCCCGACCGGCTGGACAAGAACTGTTGTGCCCTGGGTGATCGCACGTGCGGCCACAGCCGGTGCTGTGCCGGATGCGATGACGGCGCTTTTGTAGGCCTGCGGATCTTGGAGGAAAAGTCTCGAGTCTGAGCGCATCAAGTCGTCGTGGCCGACAAGATATGTCTCGCCGGTACGGCCCATGCCGGCCCGATCCCACTGCCGGTCGGCCGTCATCAGGTTGTTGAGTACGGCGATCGGGAACTCCAGTGCAATTACGCCGGCGACCCGCCCCGGTGGGCCGATCGGTGTCAGCATCCAGGCGGTGGGCTGACCGGACGGCAGGTATTCGGCGAAATCCGTAATCTGCGAGTAGTCGATTTCGTTGGTCGCCATCGCCTTACGAAAAGCGTCCGGCAGGTTGCCCTCTCCGCGATAGGGGCCAGACAGCACGTTGGTGCCTAGCTCAACGCCTTTGGACAAGGTGTACACCACATTGCCGCGGGCATCGATCAGGAAGGCGTCCGCGAACCCCGAGCGAGTGACGATCTCACTGAAGTAGTTGTTGTAGCGGTCGCTGGCCACTGACCATGCGCTGCCGACGGCGGTGTCTCCGACTCGGGCGGCCGGTTGACGTTCGCCTGCCGGAACCGTGAAGTTGGCCTGAAGGTACTTTGCCGCGTTCGACGTGGGAACCAGTGCGTTGATGTCGAGCTTGCCGTTGTCGGGGTTTGACTTCTCGGTGCCGAACCTGGCGGTGTAAAAATCGAGGATCGATTTACTCTGGTCGGGGGTGACGGTTGCAGTATTGAGTTGATCGAAACCGCCGGTGAACGCGCCCAGGGCTGCTGCGATGGTTTCCCCGTGCGCGTTGATCACCAGTGAGCTCGTCAGATCTGATAACCCTCGCTCTAACAAACGGGCCTGGGCCTCCCGGGTCGCGGTGAGCCGCTCAAACACCGATTCGCGTAGCGAGCTTCGGCCGGACTGGAAACCGATGCCACCGGCGATCGCGGTGGCCAATACGCTCATGGTCAGCAGCATCAGGAGCAGCTTCGACTGAATGCTGACACGCCCCAGCAGGCCCTTCCGCGGTGTGCGGTTGCGCAACCGTCCGGTGAGCGTGGTCCCGAACGTCGGTTCGGCGCGGCTCTCGGCGGGTCCGGACGGTACCGACATCACGTTCCTCTCATCGGTCTGACCGGCGCGACGGCACCGATTGCGACCACCGCCGAGGGTAGCTGGTCTACGGTCCCAGACGAGGGATATCCGCAGCGTGCCGGACGTCCCGGAGTCATCTCGGTGTGAGTATCAACCAGCTCTGCGGGGGTACCGAGACCTGGCTGAGCACCTCCTGCGGGGGAGCGCCGGTGCCCGCGACCACCTGAGCCGGGCGGCCGGTCAGCTCGGCGACCGGTAGCGCCATCGCGGTGTCATCGAGGTTGAGTGCGACGATCAGGGCATCATCGCCGTGGCGGGTTTCGTAGGCAAGGAACCGGTTCTCCAGTCGCAGGGCCGACGTTCTGGCTTCGCACAGCCAGGGGTGCCGGCGGCGCAGTCCGATCAGGTATCGGTGCAGGTTCAGGGTGTCGCGCGCAGCGCTGTCGAGACCAGCGCCGTCGAGAGCAGTGCTGTCACGATCAGTGGGCGGGTGATGAAACTCCGGCCGCACCGCGTCGTCACCTCCGGCGCGGTCCTCTTTGACGCCCTGGTAGGCGAACTCGTCACCGGCGTAGATCGCCGGAACCCCACCGACGGTGAACAGCAGGACCAGGGCGTGGCTGAGGTGCTCGGACTGCCGCAGTTGGCTGGCGATGCGGGTCACATCGTGGTTTCCGACGAATGTCAGCGGGGCGAACCGGTCGAGGAATCCGTTGTGGCGCTGCATTGCCCAGTCCAACTCGTGGAAATTGCCATCGTTGAGGCTGCTCCAGATCGCCTTCCACAGCTCGTACTGGGTGACCGAGTCGACACCGGATCGAGCGACGAATGCGCTGTAGTCGCCGTGGATCACCTCGGCGACGAACCACGCCTGCGGATGGGTCCGGCGCACCCGGGGCAGCACCTGCGCCCAGAACGCCTCGGGCACCGCATAGGCGGCATCCAGCCGCCACCCGTCGGCACCGCGGCCCAGCCAGTGGTTCATGACATCGACGGTGTAATCAACGACGGCAGGGTTGGTGTGGTTGAGGGTGATCAGCTCGCCGTGTCCCTCGAAGGTGTGAAAGCGTCCGGGCCGGCCGCCGAACCACCTTGCGGCTTCCGGATCCTGATTCTCGACCGCCTGCCGGTACTTTGTGAAATCGGTACCGACGTGGTTGAACACCCCGTCGAGTAGCACTCGCAGGCCTCGGCGGTGCGCCTCGCCGGTCAGCCGGTCGAAATCGGCGTCGTCGCCCAACCGTGGGTCGATCCGGTAGTGGTCGGTGGTGTCGTAGCCGTGGGTGCGCGAGGCGAATACCGGCCCCAGTGCGATTCCGGAGGCGCCGAGTTCGACGGCATGGTCGAGCCAGTCGATGATCCGATTGAGGCGATGCTCGTCAGGCGTGGGTGGGGTAGCGGCAGGGAAGGCGCCGACGAATCCCAGCGGGTAGAGGTGCCACCAGATTGCGTGACGTACCCAGTCCGGCCCGCCTGTGGCCGCACTGTCGGGCATGGTCATTTACTCTACGCAGTGCCAGATCTTCCGCAGTGCCAGACCGCATTAGACACCGCGACCGGTGACGTGTTCTAGTGCCAGGGTGCTGGAGTTCACCACCGAGGATCTGTCGAGCGAGGACATCGCGCGGTTGCGCGGGATCTACGAACCCCTTGCCGAGTCGGTGCGCTCCCTCGTCGATGCCACCATCCGGACCGAAGCCGACGCGCAGACGGTGGCGGAGGTGACGCGGGATATCGACGCCGCGGTCGCGCGCCTGCGCGAGCGGCAACTCGATGGCGCGTTTGGCGTTCGGGTAACCACCTCAGGAGAGAGCATGGGATGGGGCAATGCCGTGATCGGGATCCGCAACGCATGCGCCCCGCCCTTGATCACGCGTCGCGATGAGTCGGGACGGGTGTCGGCCGACTTCCACCTCGGTGCCGCCTATGAAGGCCCGCCGGGCCATGTCCACGGCGGGGTGGCGGCCCTGATCCTCGACCATATTCTCGGGGAGGCAGCCAGTGTTGACCGCCAGCCGCGCTTCACCGGCACTATCACCATGCGATATGTCCGCCCGACCAAGCTGGGACCGTTGCACAGCGCAGCGATCCGAATCCGGACCGAGGGCGTGAAGACCTACTGTTCCGGTCATATCTCCGATGCCGAGGGCATCACGGTGGAGGCCGAGGGTGTCTTCATCACACCGCGTTGGCTGCGCGACTCACCCGAGCTAGGAGGTTGACGGCGATGGAAAAAATCATCGTGACGCTGCGGGCCGAGACCGCCGACGACGAGTGGTCCGATCGGTTGTGCGGTCCGGTGGCCACCGCACTGCTGGAGCTGCAACTTCCCGGGTTGATCATCAACGTGCGCGACGCCCCCGTGCGCGAGTCGCTGATGACCCTCACCACCTTGGAGCCGCCGGTGCAGGCGCTGGTGAGCCTGTGGGTCGAGCAGCACTACGGCGAGCAGATGACCGCCGCCCTATCGATACTCGGCACGGAGGCCGACACGGTGGCCGCCTATCTCGTCACTGAGTCGGTGCCGATGCCGCCTCCGCAGTCTGAGCCCGGAGCGCGGGCGCCTGGTCTGGCGAATATCGCGCTTCTTCGCCGTCCGGCCGATATGGATGAATCGATCTGGCTCACCCGCTGGCATCGCGACCACACGCCGGTGGCCATCGCTACCCAGTCGACCTTCGGGTATGTGCAGAACTACGTGGTGCGCCCGCTGACCGCAGATGCTCCGCCACTGTCGGCCATCGTCGAGGAACTGTTCCCGATTGAAGCGGCCAAGAGCCTGCACGCGTTCTTCGGCGCCGCCGATGATGCCGATCTGCAGGATCGACTCGGAAAGATGGTCGTCAGCACCGCGGCCTTCGGTGCCAACGTCAACATCGACACCGTGCCCACCGGGCGGTACGTGTTCGCAAGCCCGTTCCGACCATGATCACCCTTCATGAGGCCGTCGCGCTTGCACGTGCGGATCAAGGGTTAGCCGTCGTTTCGACATTGCGCGCGGACCACACCATCCAGGCATCGCTTGTCAATGCTGGAGCACTGGCCCACCCGGCGACGGGGCAGCCGGTGCTGGGTTTCGTCACTCTGGGACAGGTCAAGCTGAGCAATCTGCGGATGAGACCGCAACTGGCCGTGACGTTCCGCGACGGATGGCAGTGGGCGACCGTCGAGGGGCGAGCCGAGATTATCGGCCTAGACGATGCGGCGGACTGGCTGGACGATCCCGATCAATTGCGGCTGCTGCTGCGCCAGGTGTTCTCCGCATGTGGCGGCACCCACGACAACTGGGCTGAGTATGACCGGGAGATGGTTGAGCAGCGCCGCGCTGTGGTGCTGATCGCACCCGCCCGCATCTACAGCAACCCAAACACACCCTGAGGCCGATCGTCGACTGACTAGGCTGACCATCGTGACATTGCTTATCGCCGACGAGAACCAGGTCCGCACGATCACCCTCAACCGGCCGGGTGCGCTCAATGCGTTCAACGAGGCGCTCTATGACGCCACTGCGGATGCGCTGTCGGCTGCGGCCGAGGACCCTGAGATCGCCGTCGTGATGATCACCGGCGCCGGGCGAGCGTTCAGCGCCGGACAGGATCTCGCCGAGATGCAGGCCCGGATCACCGACCCCGACTTCACCCCGGGCAGGCACGGCTTCCCCGGACTGATCGACGCGCTAGGTGCTTTTCCCAAACCGCTCATCTGCGCGGTCAACGGTGTAGGTCTGGGCATCGGCGCGACCATCCTGGGTTTCGCCGATCTGGCCTTCATGTCCAGCACTGCGCGGCTGAAATGTCCGTTCACCAGCCTTGGGGTAGCACCCGAGGCGGCCTCGTCGTACCTGCTACCCCAACTGATCGGTCGGCAGAACGCGGCCTGGCTTTTGATGTCGTCCGAATGGGTCGACGCCGCCGAGGCCCTGCGGATGGGTCTGGTGTGGAAGGTATGCGAGCCTGACGAGCTCCTGGTGGATGCCGGCAGGTACGCCCAAGTACTCGCTGCTAAACCGATTTCAAGTCTCATGGCGGTCAAGCAAACGATGGTGGAACCGAATCGCGCGGAAGTCGCCGCCGCTCGGGCCCGTGAAGACGCCTACTTCGCCCAAATGATGGGGGCGCAGGCTAACGCCGACGCGCTCGCCGAGTTCACCAAAGGACGTTCGGGCAACGCCGCCGGCTAGCGGAAACGCCGTTCGAGCCCCACAAACCTGGATTTCCGCCCAAATCCGTGAGTTGGGAGCAGGCGGTAGTGCAGAATCCCATTGGATTTCCGGCGTCTATGGGAAGGATTTCAGCGATGAGAAACACCACTGTGCTGGTGCCCGTAACGGGTGTGGCGGCCTTGGTGCTGAGCGCGACGCTCGCAGGCTGCGGGTCCGCGTCGAAAAGTGCGTCGAGCAGTTCGGTGGCAGGGTCGGGGGAGTCGGTTGCTTCCTCCGCGTCTGCATCGAGTGCACCAGCCGCAGCGACCCAACCGGGTCCGCCCGGCTCTCCGATCGTCACATTGCCCGAATTGCCCGGCTGGTCCGGTGACTCTGCGCTTCTTAATGCTCACACATTCGAGGCTGACTTAGCGGCGGTCCACTACGACGAAGCGCCTGAGGCTTCAACGATTATCGTCGGTTTGATTTCCGCTGACAGTGTCGACCAAGCGAATTTCATGGCATCGGGAGTGGCTAATAAAGCAAATACCGACTGCGCCTTCCAAGGTGTCGTCGCCGACGTGAGTATCGGCGGCTTCCAAGGTTTCAAGGACATCCAGGATTGTGCCCCCGCAACAGGCAACTTCTTGCAGGAACGGAGGAACATCGTCGTTCCCAGCCCGAACGGCACGGCCTGGATCGTATCCGTACTGGGCACTGCCAAACCGGATCAGGCGGGTGCGCTGATCGATGCCATGCAAATCATCGATTCGGAAACGACCATCACCGAGGGGCAGTAGCGGGCTGCGCGATTACCATCACCTCATGAGCCGAATCGGAAATTTCGCGGACGATGACGTGGCGGGCTGGATAGCGCTGTCCCCGGAGCTGGGGAAAGCGATGGCCGAGTTCAGCGGTGCGGTGTACAACCGCAACCGGTTGCCGATGCGGGTGCGCGAGATCGCCCGGATCGTGATGGCCTACGACAACGAGTGCGTGGTGTGCCAGAACACCCGGGATGCCGATGGGCCGGCAGCCGGCGTGGATGAGGATCTCTACGCCCATGCGCTGCAGTGGCGTACCTGGCCGGGGTACACCGAACAGGAGCGCATCGCCGCCGAGTTCGCACATCGGTTCGCCACCGAGCACACCGCACTGCGTGCTGACGACGCGTTCTGGGAGCGGTGCCGAGAGCACTTTTCCGATGAACTCCTCGCCGACCTGACGATGTCGTGTGCCATGTGGCTCGGGATGGGCCGGATGTTACGCACATTGGATATGGGGCAAGCGTGTCACTTGACGTTGCCCAGTCGCGTCTGACCGAACAATGAGCAAGACCCGTACTGCCGACGGCACCAGCCTCATCGTCGGAACCATCGTCAACCCGGCGGGCCTGACGTTAGCGAAGACCATACCGGCGGGCGGCGCTGCCAGGTTCGCTGATCCCGGGCTGGGGGCGAGTCCGACCTGGCACGGCTTCGCGATCGACCAGGCAGGTATCGCCTTCACCGATGACATCAGTGTGATTGGTGACCAACGGGTACGTATCGACGTCGACGCATTGCGCGTCATCGACGACGGACTCGCCTGGGCGCCAGGGGGGTTCTTCGACCAGGACGGCAACCCGGTACCCGCGTGCACACGGGGGACGTTGGGGCGGGTCGAACAGCGATTGGCGAAGGCCGGTCTGAGTGCGCGGATCGGCCACGAAATCGAATTCCTGCTCGTCGATCCGGCTGGCGACCGGTTACCGGGGGAACTGTGGGCGCAGTACGGGCTGGCAGGCGTGCTCGAGCATGAGGGTTTCGTCCGCGACGCGATGGCCGCGATGGCGCGCGCGGGGGTCGGCGTAGAACAGTTCCATCCCGAATACGGTGTGAACCAGTTCGAGATCTCGCTATCGCCCCGTTCGCCGGTCGCCGCGGCCGATCAGCTGATTCTGTCCCGAATCCTGATCAGCAGAGCGGCCCGCCGGTACGGCATGCGGGTGAGCCTGTCGCCGAAGCCGTTTGCCGACAGCGTCGGGTCGGGCGCCCATCAACACTTCTCGCTGCGCCGACATAAGACGCCGTTGCTCTCCGGAGGATCCGGCGCACACGGCCTCACCGCGGACGGTGCCGCAGCGATCGCCGGCGTCGTCTCCGGTCTGGCCGACGCCCAGCTTGTTCTGTGCGGTTCGATCGTCTCTGGACTGCGGATGCAACCCGGCAGCTGGGCCGGCTCCTACGCCTGCTGGGGCACCGAGAATCGAGAAGCCGCAGTGCGTTTCATGCCGGCGACGTACGGCAATCCCCGGGGGGCACATGTCGAGGTGAAGATCATCGATCCATCCGCAAACCCCTATCTCGCCACCGCCGCGATCCTCGGACTGGCCCTGGACGGCATCGAGAACAACACGGCGCTACCACCAGAGATCACCGTCGACCCAAAGTCGCTCACCGAGTCCGAACGCCGCGCCGCCGGTGCGGTTCAGCTTTCCGATAACCAGTCCGATGCCATCGCGGCAATGGATGGCTCACAACGAATGCGAACGATCCTCGGCGATCCTGTCGTCGACGCACTGGTCGCCGTCCGCCGTTACGAACACGACAACTACTCCGACCTCGACGCTGGCGCACTGGCCGACAAGTTCCGGATGGCCTGGAGCCTGTGACGGCGCGCCAGATGATCGCCGAGTCAATCGACGATCTGAAATTGGTGGACAATCATGTGCACGGCTACTGGCGGTCCGGAGGTGACCGGCGGCGTTTCGAGAACGGGCTGAACGAGGCCAATACCGAGCCCCTGGCCGATTTCGACTCCGGGTTTGATACCCAACTCGGGTTCGCGGTGCGGGCGCACTGTGCGCCGCTGCTGGGTTTGGCCCCACATGCCGACCCGAGCAGTTACTGGGCGAGCCGACGTTCGCTCGCCGAGGCCGATCTGGCCGGGCTGTTCCTGTCCAGGGCCGGTGTCAGTGACTGGCTGGTGGACACCGGACTGGCTGCCGATATTGCCGGGCCCGTGGAGATCGCCGAGGCGTCGGGGTCGAATGCTCAGGAGATTGTGCGTCTCGAGCAGGTCGCCGAGCACGCCGCCGCAGCGCCGGGTAATTATGCGGACGCGTTTCGGGAGATCCTCACGCGCCGAGCAGACAGCGCGGTCGCAACGAAGAGTGTGCTGGCCTATCGCGGCGGCTTCGACGGTGACCTATCGCAACCGTCACCACGCGAGGTGGCTGAGGCTGCTACTCGGTGGCGCGATGCCGGGGGCGTCCGGCTCACCGATCGGGTGCTCCTGCGCTTTGGTGTGCATGAGGCGCTACGCCTGGGCAAGCCGCTGCAGTTCCACGTCGGTTTCGGTGATCGCGACTGCGATCTGCACCGCACCAACCCGATGCTCTTGCTCGACTTCCTGCGGCAGTCCGGTACGACTCCGATCGTGCTGCTGCACTGCTACCCCTATGAGCGCGAGGCCGGGTATCTCGCGAGTGCGTTCAACAACGTCTATCTGGACACCGGCCTGACGATCAACCATCTTGGCGCCCGCGCCGAGACGTTCATTGCGCGCACCTTGGAGCTAGCGCCGTTCCGTAAGGTCCTGTACTCCTCGGACGCATTCGGGCCACCCGAGCTGCACTACCTCGGCGCGAAGCTCTGGCGTGACGGAATCTGTTCTGTCTTGACCGATTTCGTCGACCGGCGACAGTGGAGCATTGGCGATGCCGTCCGTGTCGCCGCACTCATCGGTCGCGACAATGCAGAACGGATCTACCAGCTTCTCGGGTGAGCCTCAGATCAATCCGGTGGCGTCGAACATCCAGGATGTGTCAGCGGCGCCAAGCTGTTCCATCCAATCTGCTGGCGCATTATTGACCAGACCACCGAAGTCCCAGTAGTCCTTCCACAGGGTGATCTTGTCGTCACGAACCTTGTGCACGGTGACGAACTGCAGCACGGTGCTCTCACCGGTGACCCAGTTCCAGGTCTCGGAGTGCTCGTACATGGCGTCGACACCGTTGGTCACCAGAACCCCGTCATGGTTCTCGTAGCCGGCCAGCGACTCCAAACCCACCTTGAGTCGTTTGACGATGTCCTCGGGGCCACGAGCCGCCGCGGCTGGCCCGACCGGCATATCGACGTAGATGCAATCGTCGGCGATGAACGTCTTCAGCTTCTCCCAGTCCCGGTCGGATAGGGCGTGCCACATACCGAGCACCGTTTTCTCAGCCGACATGGGCCATATCCTCTTTCTGTGGGGCAGGTGTGCGGTGGCCGGTCCGAAGAAAACTTCCGGTCCGCTCGACACCGAGCAGTTCAGTGGGAATTCCGTTCAGCACGACGGTTCGGCCGGCGATCAGTACCAGATCGACAGCCGCGTCATTGCGGTTGACCATTCGAGGCATATCGGCGTACTGGGGGACCGGCGCCTCGGCGTAGTCATCGAGTCGTTCATCGAGACGGTCCGGATCGACTATGACGATGTCGGCCCTGTCTCCGATGCGCAGATGACCGGCGTCGATCTGATACCAGTCGGCGAGCTCCCCGGTAAGCCGGTGCACTGCGCGCTCGGTGGTCATGAACGCCTCACCGCGCCGTTCCGCATCGCGCACGTGCCGCAACAGCCGCAACCCGAAGTTGTAGAAGGCCATATTGCGCAGGTGTGCCCCGGCATCGGAAAAGCCCATCTGAACGCCGTCGTCGCGAGCCAACTTCTTGAGCACCTCGGGGCGATGATTGGAGATGGTGGTTCGCCAGCGCAGCGTGGTGCCGTGCTCGACGACGAGATCCAGAAAGGCATCCACCGGATGCAATCCGCCGCGGTCCAGACCCACCTGTCCAAATGACTTACCGACGACGGATTCGTCGGGGCAGGAGACGATCTCGGCGTCGAAGAAGTCACGGTGCCAGACCCGTAAACCGAACTTGCGGTCGTAGTCCTTGCGGAACTGCCGACGGTACTGCTCATCGCTGAAGAGGGCATTGCGCTCGACCTCATCGCGTAGATGCAGGGCCGCGGCACCGGAGCCGAACTCCTCGAACACCACCAGGTCGATACCGTCGGCGTAGACCTCGAACGGAACCGGGAGATGCTGCCAGCGGAAGTCGGCGCCGAATCGGTTGACCACACGCGCCAACGGTCCGAGAAGTGCGATCGCGAACGGGTTGGACTTCACGTCGGCGGCCGAGAGCAGGCTGGTCTTGAGCTGCTTGCGCAACACCGGAAGTGACTGAGCAACTTGGGACAGCAGGTTGAACGGATTTTCGATATCAGGTCCGGACTGCAGCACGCGACCCCGGCGGCGCAGTGCGGACTTGAGTCGGCGAAGCTCGCGAGGTTTGGCGTAGGTCGACGGCAATGTGCGGGAGCGGCATACCTCACCGTCGAGCTTGTCGAAGAGCAGTTGCATGGAGGACATTCCCAGGAATCCCGCATCGAGGGCCTCGGCGAGCATGCGTTCCATCTCGGCTAGTTCCGAGGAGGTGGGCCGCATCTGTTTGCGGGTGGCTCGATCCAGGCCCATGGTGGCCGTGCGCATATCGGAGTGCCCGATGAATGCGGCGATATTGGGTCCCAGCGGACGCGACTCCAGGGCCGCTAAATAGCCCTCGGCGGTGGTCCAGGTCTTCGTCTCATCGATCGCGTTGATGACATGCTCGCGGGGAATCGCTTCCACCCTGCCGAACAGGTCCCCGGCGTCGACTCCTCCGATGTGGATGGTCGACAGCGAGCAGGATCCGATCAGCACCGTGGTCACGCCGTGTCGCACCGACTCCGGCAGGCCGGGGCCGCCGAGCACTTCGACGTCGTAGTGGGTGTGAATGTCGACCAGTCCCGGCAGCACCCATTTGCCGTCAGCATCGACGACCTCCGGACAATCGGTCTCATCCAGCGTGTGTGGGGTGATCGCGGTGATGTGACCATCGCGGATCCCGATATTGCGCACCGCCGAGGGTGCACCGGTTCCGTCGAACCAGCGGCCGTTGCGGATGATCGTGTCGAAGCTCACCGCCCCACCCAACCGCTCGGGTTGCCCGGTGTCAACGATCACCCGGTGCTGCCGGGCTTCGGACCGCTGACCTCAGCCGGACCGGAAGCCGCACCCACCCCCGCAAGACCCGGGTATCCCGCCGTAGTCCGGCACCGGCGAGTTGTACGTCAGGAAAGTGAGTGAAGAACTGGCGCAGGCCGACTTCGCCCTCGATCCGGGCCAGTGCCGCACCCAGACAGAAATGCCGGCCACCAGAGAACGCGAGATGCTTGCCCGCATTGGGCCGGCGCACGTCGAAACGCTGAGGGTCGTCGAAGACCATCGGGTCGCGGTTGGCGGCGGCGA
>JBMOKE010000243.1:0-3167 GCA_049315425.1 Mycobacterium sp.
ACACCATTAGCCCCCGCTTGGCCGGCGGGCCGAACCTTACCGATCAGTTTGACCTTCACCCCGCCCGCCCCGACGCCGTCAAGTGTCATCGACTCCGGCGGCTTGAAGCCAACGATGGTCCACTTGATGCGGTTCGGCATGCCCTTGACTTCGACGATGGACTCCACAACGGTGCCCGTGTCGATGTTGTCAGGGAGCTTCGACCGCCATACCCGGTGAATGATGAGCCACTCTTTGTACCGCGACAGGTCGGAGGCATGCTGCCAGGCCTCTTCGGGTGAAAGTGGAACGTCTACCGAAACCGAGACCTTCGCCATTTACGAGTTACGTCGGGTCGACCTTGTCGGCGACATCGGCGGCGACATCCTTGGCCTGGTCGGCGACATCGGCGGCGACATCCTTGGCCTGGTCGGCCACATCGGCGGCGGCACCCTTGGCCGAGGCCGAGGCGTCAGCGACCTTGTCCACCGCACTGTGGGCTGCGCCCTGCACCTTGTCGATGGTCTCGGAGAACTTGCCGGAGGTCTTCTCGTCGATGAAGTCGCCGGCCTTGTCGATAGCGCCCTCAACCTTGTCGACGTTCTCGCTGATTACTTCCTTGGCCTTGTCCAGGTTCTCGCTGATCGCTTCTTTGGCCTTGTCGATAAACGACATGGTTACCCTTTCTCGTCGATGCTGGGACTCATCTGAGTTGTCCCGTTGCCGAAACTAAGCCCCGGCGTCAATCTACGCACCGTAGGCGTCTAACGCCACAGGACTCTGGGTTCGCCCAGTACCCGCCCCTGGATCCACCACGACGCCTCAATCAGCGCCGCGGCGAGCAGTCCGATCAGCACCGCGGAAACCGTCGTAGTCACGTCAGACGGGTCGAGCATGAACTTCTCCCGAGCCAACGGCCACGCGAAAATGATGAGGTAGCCCAGCACAGAGGCCGCGACCAATCCGACGCGCCACCATTGGTACGGCCTGGCCACCACGGCCAGCACCCACAGCGCACCGATCAGCAGGGTGATCAGGGCACCGGTCGAGGCTTGAGTCTGCTCGGCCTGGGTGCCGTCTCGCCCCGGGTAGGCCAACAGATAGGAGATGAACGTCGAGATCCCGACCACTGCGCCGGCCGGCAACGCAGCGGTCATCACCCGGCGCACAAAGCCGGTGCGGGCACGCTCGTTATTGGGCGCAAGTGACAGGACGAACGCGGGTATGCCGATGGTGAACCAAGCTGCGATCGTGACATGGATCGGCTGGAACGGATATAGCAGTGGGTCGGTATGGCCCCAGTGCGACACCAGTCCCGCCAACCCGACAAGCAAGGCCAGCAGCACCGAATAGACGGTCTTGGTCAGGAACAGGTTCGAGACTCGCTCGATGTTTCCGATCACCCGGCGGCCTTCGCCGACCACGTAGGGCAGGGTGGCAAACTTGTTGTCCAGCAACACGATTTGGGCCACCGCCCGCGAGGCCGGGCTTCCCGAGCCCATCGCCACACCGATATCGGCGTCCTTGAGGGCCAGCACATCGTTGACGCCGTCGCCGGTCATCGCCACGGTGTGATCACGAGACTGCAGCGCATGCACCATGGCGCGTTTCTGATCAGGCCTAACCCGGCCGAAAGTGGTGCATTCAGCCATCACGTCGGCCAGTGCGTCCGGCTCCCCGGGCAACTCACGGGCATCCATGGTCTCGCCGTGCAGTCCCAGTGATCCGGCCACCGCACCAACTGATACAGCGTTATCGCCGGAGATCACCTTGACCGAGACATTTTGGGAGGCAAAGTAATCCAGGGTTTCGCGGGCATCCGGTCGCACCCGTTGCTCAAGGACAACCAGCGCTACCGGTGTCACCCGGCCCGGCGCGTCAGCGGCGTCCACGCTGCATTCGGCCGAACCCAGCAGCAATACCCTCAGCCCCCCCGCGCCGATCTCCTCAGCCTGCGCAGCCACCCGCGAGGCTGGGTCGAGCAACACATCCGGAGCACCAATCACCCAGTTGCCGTGATCACGAAAGGACGCACCGCTCCACTTGGTGGCCGATTTGAACGGCGCCGCCGCGGTTGCGCTCCAGCCTGGCGGATTCGGGTAGGCCTCCGCGATCGCCGCAATGCTGGCGTTGGGCCGGGTGTCATCAGCAGCCAGCGCGGCCAGCACCGCGCTCACCACATCGGCGGTCGCCCCGGCCACCGGCTTAGCCTCCGAGAGTCGCATACCGTTCTCGGTGAGCGTCCCGGTCTTATCCGCGCACACCACATCCACCCGTGCCAGTCCCTCGATCGCCGGGAGCTCTTGGACCAGGCATTGGCGCCGGCCCAGCCGAACAACACCGACCGCGAAAGCGATCGACATCATCAGCACGAGACCCTCGGGCACCATCGGGACCAGCGCGCCCACCATCCGCAGCACCGATTCTCGCCAGCCGACGTTGGTCAGGAACAGCTGGGTGTAGATGATGAGCAGGCCAGTGGGCACCAGCAGGTAGGTGATGAACTGGAGGATCTTGTTGATGCCGCTGCGCAGTTCGGACTTCACCAGGGTGAACTTGCTGGCCTCCTCGGCTAACCGGGCGGCGTAGGCCTCCCGTCCGACTTTGGTGGCGCGGTAGGCCCCGGTGCCGGCCACCACAAAGCTGCCCGACATCACCGGGTCACCGACGTTCTTGGCGATCGGGTCGGCCTCTCCGGTGAGCAACGACTCATCGATCTCGCACGCGGCGGCTTCGAGCAGTTCACCGTCGACGACGATCTGGTCACCCGGACCCAGTTCGATGACATCGTCGAGCACCACCTCATTGGGGGCAAGATTGGCGGTCCCGGATTGCCGACGCACGCACGGTTTGGCCTGTCCGACGATCGCCAGGCTGTCCAACATCCTCTTGGCTCGCAATTCCTGAATGATGCCGATACCACTATTGGCGACGATGAGCAGACCGAACAGACCGTTGATCAGCGAACCGGTGGCTACGACGATGAGCAGCAGCACCCCGAGAATGGCGTTGATCCGGGTGAACACGTTGGCTCGAACCACATCGGCGACGCTGCGCGAGGCGCGGTTCGGCACGTCATTGCTCTTGCCCTCGGCGATCCGAGCGGCGACCTCGGCATCGGAGAGACCCACAGCAATGCTCACCGTCATCGCGGCAGCTTCTGATCTTCGCGCAAGCGGCTCATCGCA
>JBMOKE010000244.1:0-3153 GCA_049315425.1 Mycobacterium sp.
CACGCGCAGTACCGCGATGGCGCAGGCGACCCCGGCCAGGGTCGGCACGATATCGGCTAGCCCCGCCCCGGGCCGCGCCAGCACCGCCGCACATCCCGCCGCGCCTCCGGCGGCGATGGCCAGGCTGCCCAGCGGCACACGCGAGCGTTCCCACCGCGCCGTGATCGCGGCCACGGCGGCGATGACCGCCAGCACCATCACCGAGAGGAACAACTTATCGGAGGTTCCGAACGTCTGGATCGCCCATTCCTTGACTGGACCGGGCGTCAGATTCACCACCGCAGTACCCACGGAGGTGCGCACATCGGCCGCAGGGGAGAAGAAGGTGGCCAGTAGCTCCGCCACGCCCACACCCACGGCCGCGGCGGCCACCCCCGCACCCATTCGCAGACCTGTCGAAGCCTCAGTCATGAGAAAAACCTACCGCCGCTCGCCCCGTAGCGCGATGACCGGTCGGTGACGGGTCATTGACCGGATGTCCGGGCTTGGGCCATGGGCGGTAACGTGCCGGTGAGTTCGTCGACAGGAGGTTGGGATGGAGATCTCGGGCAAGAAGGTCGTCGTGGTCGGCGGTGCGTCCGGCTTCGGCCGGGCCAGCGCAGAACTGCTGGCCTCCCACGGTGCCGAGGTGGCGATTCTCGACCGGGAGGGCTCGGAAGGGAAGGCGGTCGCCGCAGGCCTCGGTGGCCCGTTCTTCGCCGTCGACGTCACCAACTTCGCCGAGACCGAAGAAGCCTTGAACGCGGCGGTCGAGGCTCTCGGCGGTCTGCATGTCGTTCTCACCACGGCAGGCGGCGCCGTCGCAGAGCGCACGCTCGGCAAGACCGGCCCGCACAGCCTGGACAGCTTCCGGTCCATCATCGACCTGAACCTGGTGGCGTCCTTCAACATCAGTCGCCTTGCCGCCGCACACATGGCGCGCAATGAGCCCGAAGACGAGGAGCGCGGCGTCATCATCAACACCGCTTCCATCGCCGCGTTCGAAGGACAGATCGGTCAGGTCGCCTATACCGCCGCCAAGGCCGGGATCGCCGGCATGTGCCTGACCATGGCCCGCGACCTCGGTTCGCTGGGTATCCGGGTGCTGGCCATCGCACCGAGCCTGTTCGCCACCGGGCTGACCAAGGGCATTCCCGACGAGTTCGCGGTCTCACTGACCAAGGATGCCGCGTTCCCGAAGCGACTCGGCCGGCCCGAGGAATTCGCCAAACTGGTTGCCGCGATCGTCGACAACCCCATGCTCAACGGCCAGTGCCTGCGCCTGGACGCCGGGCAGCGTTTCGGCCCCAAGCTCTGATCGCCTCGATACCAGCTGATCGAACACAGGAGAAAACCAATGTCCATCGCACTCACCGACGACCACCGCGAACTCGGCAGCGTTGCCCGGTCATTCCTGACCGCGCAAAAGGCGCGCCTGGCGGCCCGCGAACTGCTGGACTCCGACGCTGAGGGCCGTCCGCCGTTCTGGTCTGATCTGGCCGAATTGGGCTGGCTGGGTTTGCATGTCGACGAGAAGTACGGCGGGTCGGGATTCGGGCTGCCCGAACTCGTCGTCGTCATCGATGAACTGGGTCGCGCGGCAGCACCCGGGCCATTCGTCCCGACAGTGGTGGTGTCATCGGTGATCGCCGCCGTCGGCACCGACGAGCAGAAGGCGCGGCTGCTACCCGGTCTGGTTGACGGAACCCACACGGCCGCAATCGGTTTCGGTGGCAACCTGACCGTCTCGGGTGGTCGGATTTCCGGTGACGCGGGCGTGGTGCTGGGCGCGGGACTGGCCGATGTGCTGCTGCTGGCAAGCGGTGAGGACATGCTGGTGGTCCAGCGCTCGGCTGCCGGCGTCGCGGTGGAAGTACCGGAAAATCTGGACCGTACCCGGCGCTCCGGCCGCGTCGTACTGACCGACGTCGCCGTCGGCGACAACACGCTCCCCGGTGCGCGCAACGCCGCATTGGCTCGCACCCGCACGCTGTACGCCGCCGAGGCCGTCGGTGGTGCGTCTGATTGCGTGGAGACCGCTGTCGAGTACGCGAAGGTGCGCGAGCAGTTCGGCCGCACCATCGCCACCTTCCAGGCCGTCAAACACCACTGCGCCAACATGCTGGTGGCTGCGGAGTCGGCGGTCTCCTGCGTGTGGGATGCCGCGCGCGCGGCAGACGAGGACGAGGAGCAGTTCCGGCTGATCGCCGCCGCCGCAGCGACATTGGCATTCCCGGCCTACGTCCGTAATGCCGAACTCAACATCCAGGTGCACGGCGGCATCGGGTTCACCTGGGAGCATGACGCACACCTGCACCTGCGCCGCGCCCTGACCGTGCAGGCGGTTCTCGGCGGTGACGAGTCGGCCACCGACGTCTTCGATCTGACCGCAAAAGGAATCGCCCGGGCCAACAGCCTTGATCTTCCGGCCGGATCCGATGAGTTGCGCACCGAGATCCGCGCCGAGGCGCAGCGGATTGCCGCACTGGATGAGAAGGTACAACTCGATGAGTTGATCGCCACCGGCTACCTGATGCCGCATTGGCCCAAACCGTGGGGCCTCGCGGCCGGTGCGGTGGAGCAACTGCTCTGCGAAGAGGAGTTCGCCGCCGCGGACGTGACGAAGCCGGACTACGGCATCACAGGCTGGGTGATCCTTACCCTGATCCAGCACGGAACCCCCTCGCAGATCGAACGATTCGTCGAAAAGGCCTTGCGGAAGGACGAGATCTGGTGCCAGCTCTTCTCTGAGCCGTCGGCGGGATCGGATGCCGCAGCGGTCAAGACCCGTGCGACCCGGGTGGACGGCGGCTGGACGATCACCGGCCAGAAGGTGTGGACTTCCGGCGCTCACTACTGCAAGCGCGGGTTGGCGACGGTGCGCACCGATTTCGACGGTCCCAAGCACGCCGGAATCACCATGGTGATCCTGGATATGAAGGCGCCCGGGGTCGAGGTCCGCCCGCTGCGTCAGATCACCGGCGGCTCGGACTTCAACGAGGTGTTCTTCACCGATGTGTTCGTTCCCGACGAGGATGTCGTTGGCGAGCCGAATGCGGGCTGGACGGTGGCGCGGGCCACCCTGGGCAATGAGCGGGTGAGTATCGGCGGCGGTGGCGGCGGGATCGCGCCCGCCTCGGCCTGGCTGATGCACCTGGCCCAGACCCACGGCGA
>JBMOKE010000245.1:0-3127 GCA_049315425.1 Mycobacterium sp.
TGCCCGCAGACAACGCCGAGTACGTCGGCGTGCGTGACGTGGTCGGCCAGGAGGGCCTCGACAAGGTCTTCCAGGTGCTGCGCGCTCCGCACACCGAGGAGCCGACCAACTGGTCGCGCCGCTACAAGGCCAATCTGGAGAAGCTTGCTTCCGGTGACGTGAATAAGGTCGCCGAGGTGGTTCGTGACCTGTGGCGCCGCGACCAAGAGCGCGGCCTGTCGGCTGGCGAGAAGCGGATGCTTGCCAAGGCGCGTCAGATCCTCGTCGGTGAGCTTGCCCTGGCCGAGAACACCGACGACGCGAAGGCTATGACCATCCTCGATGAGGTTCTGGCCGCCGCTTCCTGACTGACCTGAGGGCATGGTGTCCGGTACGGTCGCGGTCGTTACAGCCGCCGGCTCTGGTGAACGACTCGGGGCGGGCATGCCCAAGGCGTTCGTAGAGCTGGGTGGGCGGATCATGCTCGAGCACGCTGTCGACGGTCTACTCGCCTCGGGTGTGATCGATGAGGTGGTGGTTGCCGTCCCCGTGGATCGAGTCGATAAGACCGCGGTGCTGCTCGACGGACGCGCCACCGTTGTCGAGGGCGGGCGCGAGCGCCATGAGAGTGTGCGGCGTGCTCTGGCGGCCGTCGGTGATCCGGAGTTCATCCTCGTCCACGACGCCGCCCGTCCGCTGACGCCGGTCGAGTCGATACGGCGCGTGGTTGGCGCCCTGCGAGCCGGAATGCGGGCCGTGATCCCGGTACTTCCGGTCGCCGACACCATCAAGGTTGTCGATGCCAACGGCGTCGTTCTCGGAACACCTGAGCGGGCCGGGTTGCGTGCGGTGCAGACTCCGCAGGGATTCGAGGCGGCTCTGCTACGCCGCGCGTACGAACACTCCGGAAGTTTCGTCGGAACCGATGATGCATCCCTGGTGGAGCACCTGGGTACGCCCGTTCAGACGGTGGCCGGTGATCCGCTGGCTTTCAAGATCACCACCGCGCTCGATCTCCGGTTGGCCAGGGCGGTGCTGAACTCATGAGCGCGCCGCTGCCCAGGGTCGGCGTCGGCACCGACGTCCACCCCATCGAACGAGGCCGTCCGTGCTGGCTGCTGGGACTGCTGTTCGACGACGCCGACGGCTGCTCCGGTCATTCCGACGGTGACGTTGCGGTGCATGCGTTATGCGATGCGCTGCTTTCGGCTGCCGGTCTCGGTGATCTGGGCAGCGTGTTCGGCGTCGACCAACCGCAGTGGCGCGGTGTCACCGGAGCCCAGATGCTCACCCATGTCCGAGATCTGCTCATCCAGAGTGAATTCACGCCTGTCAATGCTGCCGTCCAGGTCATCGCTAACCGGCCGAAAGTCGGACCGCGCCGATCCGAGGCACAATTGCGGCTCACCGATCTGCTCGGCGCGCCGGTGTCGGTGTCGGCCACCACCACCGACGGACTCGGGCTGACCGGCCGCGGCGAGGGAATGGCCGCTATTGCTACCGCTCTGGTCATCGCGGCCTCCCGGTAAGCTGCGACGTCGTGACCACCGGAGCCGCCGGCCTGCGCTTGCACGACACCTACACCGGTATCGTGCGCGACTTCGTGCCCCTGCGTCCGGGCCAGGCGTCAATCTATCTGTGCGGCGCCACGGTGCAGGGTCTGCCGCACATCGGCCACGTCCGCAGCGGGGTGGCCTTCGACGTGCTGCGTCGGTGGCTGATGGCCAAAGGTTTCGACGTGGCGTTCATCCGCAATGTCACCGACATCGACGACAAGATCCTCACCAAGGCCGCCGAGGCCGGCCGTCCCTGGTGGGAGTGGGCGGCCACCCATGAACGGGCGTTCGCGGCGGCCTACGACGCACTCGGGGTGCTGCCGCCTTCGGCCGAACCCCGCGCGACCGGACACATCACCCAGATCGTCGAACTCATCGAGCGGCTGATCGGCACCGGGCATGCCTACAGCGGGGACGGTGACGTGTACTTCGACGTTCTGAGCTTCGGTGACTACGGAAAACTTTCCGGCCACCGGATCGACGACGTCCACCAGGGCGAGGGTGTCGGAACCGGAAAGCGCGACCAGCGGGACTTCACCTTATGGAAGGGCGCCAAGCCGGGGGAGCCGTCCTGGCCCACACCGTGGGGCCGTGGTCGCCCGGGATGGCATTCCGAATGTGTCGCCATGGCGCACGAGTATCTCGGTGCCGAGTTCGACATCCACTGTGGCGGCATGGATCTGGTGTTCCCGCACCACGAGAACGAAATTGCGCAAGCACAGGCTGCCGGAGACGGCTTCGCCAACTTCTGGCTGCATAACGGCTGGGTCACCATGGGCGGTGAGAAGATGAGCAAGTCACTCGGCAATGTGCTTGCGATTCCTGCTGTGCTGCAACGGGTTCGGCCCGCCGAGCTGCGCTACTACCTCGGCAGTGCCCACTACCGTTCGATGCTTGAGTTCTCCGAGACTGCCCTGCAGGACGCGGCCAAGGCTTACACCGGCATCGAGGAGTTCCTGCACCGGGTTCGAACGCGGGTGGGTTCAGTGGTACCGACCACCTGGACGGAAAAGTTCGGCGCCGCACTCGATGACGATCTGGCCGTTCCTGCCGCACTCGCCGAAGTGCATGCCGCCCGCGCCGACGGTAACCGCGCCCTGGAGGCCGGAGATCACGACACGGCACTAGCCAAAGCAGGCGAGATACGAGCGATGACATCGATTCTGGGCTGTGATCCCCTCGACCCGCGATGGGAGACCCGGGACGAGACCGTTGCGGCATTGGCCGCAGTTGACGTCCTGGTTGCGGCGGAATTGCAACGTCGCGATGATGCCCGCCAGGACCGCGACTGGGCGGGCGCCGACGAGATTCGCGACCGGCTCAAAGAGGCCGGTATTGACGTAACTGACACCGCCGACGGTCCGCAATGGGCGCTGGCCGATGGAGAGGCCACATAAACATGGCGGGTAATTCGAAACGGCGGGGCGCAATCCGCAAGGAGGGCACCAAGAAGGGGCCGACAGTGGGCTCCGGAGGTGTCCGCAGGCGCGGACTCGAAGGGCGCGGCGCCACGCCGCCCGCTCGCATGCGGCCCCACCACCCCGCGGCAAAACGTGCCGCCCAACAGGCCCGCAAGACTTACAACAAGCCCA
>JBMOKE010000246.1:0-3126 GCA_049315425.1 Mycobacterium sp.
CGGCCGACGTCTGGATCGTCAGCGGTCCTGACGGCATCACCGGACGGGACAGTGCCGCCGTGACGGCGACCGCGTCGGGTGCTAGCTCCTCGGCCAGCGCCCCGAGGGCTGCTGCGGCTCCCACGGGTCCCGACAGTGTGTGCACCCCGCAGCCCTCGGGCACCAGATCACTGGGCTTGCCGGGGTAGGCGAAGAATGACACCGGCCGCGCCGCCCCGGCCAGAACCAGATGCTTGAGGCCGGCCAGTTGCGCAGTCGCAGCCTCGGCGAGGTAGGCGATCCGTTCGACGGCCGGCAGACCTGCACCGCGCTCCAATCGGGCCGGGAATGTCTCGCAGAACAGTTTCGTCCCGAAAGTCTGGGCCAGCCGAGCCGCCGCATCAAGACCCGCCGCCCGGGTGGCGTCCCCACCGATCAGAATTGCTGTCGGTTCACCGGACCGAAGAGCAGTCGTGACCGCATCACTGTCACCGATATGTGTGGGTGATTGTGCTGCAACGGCTTTCGCTCCTCCTGCTCCCTCGGTCCACGAGGTATCAGCAGGCAGAATCAGCGAGGCGATGTGACGGTGCCGACGAGCTGAGGTGACAGCCTCAACCGCGTCCGAGGCGACCTTTGCTACATCGGTGGTGCGCCGCAACCAGCCGGAGACCGTGCCGGCAACCGAGTCAATATCGGACTCCAGTGGGGCGTCATACTTCTTGTGGTAGGTGGCGTGGTCGCCGATCACCACCAGCATCGGCACGTGGGCACGCCGGGCGTTATGCAGGTTGGCCAACCCATTGCCCAAGCCCGGTCCGAGGTGTAGCAGCACCGCGGCAGGCTCATCGGACATTCGGGCGTAACCGTCGGCCGCACCGGTGGCGACGCCCTCGAACAGGGTCAACACACCGCGCATCTCCGGCACGGTGTCCAAAGCCGCGACGAAGTGCATCTCCGACGTGCCCGGGTTCGCGAAGCAGACGCTTACTCCGTTATCGACAAGTGCAGTCAACAATGCCTGGGCGCCGTTCACCGGTCTGACTGTAGAGCCTCAGTGATCGCGAACACCATCGAGTCGCCGCGTCGCCTCGTCAAAGCCGGACACCAACTCGGCCATGATGTCGGCAACCGGTCGGATCTCGTTCATCCGGCCGACGATCTGGCCCACCGGCATCGCGACCGTCGTGGGGTCGGCTGACTGGCTCATCCGCTGATGCGCTTCGCTGACGAGGATGTTCTGCAGCGGCATCGGTAGGGCCTGCGGGGCATCTTCGGAGTCCCAGGCATCGGTCCAGCGGCTCTTGAGCAGGCGAGCCGGCTTGCCGGAGAAGATCTTCCGGCGGACCGTATCGCTTGAGCTCGCGGCCAGTAGTGCCTCCTGAATCACCGATGGACCATCGCCATGGCGAACACCTAGGTCGTATTCGGCCGCGGTCAGGAACGCCGAGCCCATCCACACACCGGAGGCGCCCAGCGCGAGAGCGGCGGCTACCTGTCGCCCGCTGCCAATGCCGCCGGCAGCCAGGACCGGCGTCGGCCCCACTGCATCGACAACCTCCGGCACCAAAACCATGGACGCGATCTCACCCGTATGCCCGCCGGCTTCGTAGCCCTGCGCGACAACGATGTCCACGCCATTGTCGGCGTGCCGGCGGGCGTGGCCGGCGGTACCGGCCAACGCGGCGACGGGCACGCCGGCGGCATGTGCCTGTTCGAGCACATCGGCCGGCGGTGAGCCAAGGGCATTGGCAATCAGGCTGATTCGGTGGCCCAGCGCGACGTCGACATGTGACCGGGCGACGGAGTGCAGCCAGCCCAGGACGCCTTCGCTACCCGGTCCGTCGCCGGGCAGGGGCGGGACGCCGAGGTCAGCCAGTGTCTTGGCGACAAAGTCGCGATGCGCCTGGGGAATCAGCTTGTCGATATCGACCGTGGTGCCTTCGGTCGGCACGGTGGCCGGCATCACGATGTCCACGCCGTACGGCAAGCCGAGAGTGTTGTCGTCCATCCAGCACAGCACCGACTCGAGTTCATCGGGGTGGTTGAACCGCACAGCGCCCAGGACACCCATACCGCCGGCCCGGGTGACGGCGGCGGCCACCTTCTCCGACGGAGTGAACACGAAAATCGGGTACGCGATGCCGAACCGATCACACAGTTCGGTGTGCATCACTTCGCCCCGGTGTGCTTGGAGTGCACCTCGTCAGCCGGCCGCTGCTCGGTCTGCTCCTTAGCCCACTTGTAGTCGGGTTTGCCTGCTGGTGAGCGCTTCACCTCGTCCACGATCCACAAACTGCGGGGAACCTTATAGCCGGCAATCGCCGTGCGCACAAACGCATCCAACTCGGCCAGGGTCGGATGCTTGCCCTTACGGGGAGCGACGACCGCCGCGACGTGCTGACCAAACCGCGGATCGGGCACTCCGACGACGAGGGCGTCGAAGACGTCGGGGTGGCCCTTCAAAGCGCCCTCCACCTCCTCGGGGTAGATCTTCTCCCCGCCACTGTTGATCGAGACCGAGCCGCGGCCCAGCATCGTCACCGTGCCGTCCGCCTCGACCTGCGCGTAATCACCCGGGATCGCGTAGCGCACCCCGTTGATGGTGCGGAAGGTCTCGGCGGTCTTCTTCTCGTCCTTGAAGTAGCCGACCGGAATATTGCCGCGCTTGGCCAGGATGCCGCGCACACCCGACCCCGGCACGACCTCATTGCCGTCGTCGTCGAGAACAACCGTCCTCTTGTCGATGGTGACCCGCGGACCTCCGCCGCCGCTCTGTCCCTTTGCCACAACACTGGTACCGCCGAACCCGGTTTCCGAGGACCCGATCGAGTCGGTGATCACCCGATTGGGCAGCAGTTCGAGGAAGCGTTCCTTCAGGCTTGGCGAGAACAGCGCCGCGGTGCTGGACAATAGAAACAGTGACGAGAGGTCGCGTTCGGAAGATTCCAGGGCGTCGAGTAACGGACGGGCCATGGCATCACCGGTGAAGAACAGCAGGTTCACCCTGTGGTGCTCGATTGCGCGCCACACCTCGTCGGCATCGAATTCCGGCGACAGCACAACGGTTCCGCCGGTGAACAGTGCCATCCAGGTCGCCGATTGTGTGGCTCCGTGAATCATCGGGGGAATCGGGAAGCGGATCAT
>JBMOKE010000247.1:0-3107 GCA_049315425.1 Mycobacterium sp.
TCACCGGTGCCGCCCAGATGGACGGCGCGATCCTGGTGGTCGCCGCGACCGACGGCCCGATGCCGCAGACCCGTGAGCACGTGCTGCTGGCTCGTCAGGTCGGTGTGCCCTACATCCTGGTGGCGCTGAACAAGGCCGACATGGTCGACGACGAGGAGCTGCTGGAGCTCGTCGAACTGGAGGTCCGCGAACTGCTGGCCGCCCAGGAGTTCGACGAGGACGCCCCGGTGATCCGGGTGTCGGCGCTCAAGGCCCTCGAGGGTGACGCGAAGTGGGTCAAGAGCGTCGAGGACCTCATGGACGCTGTCGACGAGTCCGTTCCGGACCCGGTCCGCGACACCGACAAGCCCTTCCTGATGCCCGTCGAGGACGTCTTCACGATCACCGGTCGCGGCACCGTCGTGACCGGTCGTGTCGAGCGCGGCGTGATCAACGTCAACGAGGAAGTGGAGATCGTCGGCATCAAGCCGACCACCACCAAGACCACGGTCACCGGTGTGGAGATGTTCCGCAAGCTGCTCGATCAGGGTCAGGCCGGCGATAACGTCGGTCTTCTGGTCCGCGGCATCAAGCGCGAGGACGTCGAGCGTGGTCAGGTCGTCGTGAAGCCCGGCACCACCACTCCGCATACCGAGTTCGATGGCAGCGTCTACATCTTGAGCAAGGATGAGGGCGGGCGGCACACGCCGTTCTTCAACAACTACCGTCCGCAGTTCTACTTCCGTACCACCGACGTGACCGGCGTAGTCACGCTGCCGGAGGGTACGGAGATGGTCATGCCGGGTGACAACACCGATATCTCGGTGAAGCTCATCCAGCCGGTGGCCATGGATGAGGGTCTGCGGTTCGCGATCCGCGAGGGTGGCCGCACTGTGGGCGCCGGACGGGTTACCAAGATCACCAAGTGATCTGACAAGATCGGGCAAAGCGGCGCTCACCTAAGGATGAGTGCCGCTTTCTCGGTTGCTGGCGGTGGCAAATCCGATGGTAAAGTCGTAGTTCCGGGTGGCCGAACGTCGCTCGGGTCAGGGATATGGGGCTCGCATGGACACCGATGTAGCGGTGCCGGCCGACGTAGTGGCGCCGCAGCGGTCGTCGCGACGACGGGCCGCAGTCGTCTTCTGTGCCGCGACGCTGACCGTTTCCCTGGTCGGCGGTGTCACGGTGCTCGCCTTCTCGGACCACAGCCCAAGCCAGTCGACAGCACTCAAACCTCGCAACGTTCCGGCGCCGGTGGCTCCGCCCAGCGCGGAACCGGCACCGCCGCCCGCGTCCGGCACTGACTTTGGCGGTGGCATGTTTGGTGGCACCGGTAGCGCCGTCGGGACGTACGCCGACCAGTCGGTGTTCACACCCAGCGTCCCGATCGGGTCCGCCCCGCTTCCGGCCTCGCAGCCGACCGCGCTGCCACCGGCGCAGGACTGGCTGGCGCTTTTGCAGCCGTACCTCCAGGCCTATATCGACAGCGCAACTCAAGCGGTATCCGCCGAGATCGCAAGGTCTATCACCAACAATGTGCTATCAAATTCGTTTGGTACGGCCGCCAACGTCGCCGCCGTGGCATTCACCGACCTGATTCTCTACGCCGCATACACCAACAACAACAATGGTCTGCAGCTGCTCAACCAGATACAGAACGCCCTGCCCGCCATCATCGCCCCTCCCTTGGCGGCCGAGGCCCCGATTTTGCCCGACTTCAGCGGGCTCAATGCGGCGTTCGCGGCGGTGGCGCAGATGCCGGACGCGGTCGGATGGGGGGCGCCGCCGCAGTTGCCGCAGCTGCCCTCGGTGGAGCAGGTGACTGCGGCACTTGCCGCTCTTCCCCCGCTGCCGTCCGCGGAACAGGTGACCGCTGCCCTTGCCGCATTGCCTCAGTTACCTACGGCGGAGCAGGTCACCATCGCCCTTGCTGCCGTGCCCCAGCTGAACCTGCCGCAAGGACCCACGGCGGAACAGATTGCCGTTGCTCTTGCCGCTCTGCCGGCACTGACCCCGCAGCAGTTGCCGCAGCTGCCCAGGGCGGAGGACGTGGTGGGCGGCCTTGTTGCGGGCGTTGTTACTGTGGTCGCGTTGGGTGTGGTGGCGTCTCTCTTCCAGCCGCCGAGTCTCACCAGGCTGATGGGTCTGCCATTCTGAGCTTCCGGACCGTTTTGTTTATCGGGACACCTACATTCTCGGTGCGCTCACTCTGAGATCGCCCTTGCTAGCCTGATCCGGGGTAACGGAGAGGATCGTTGGTGGCCGCATCGCAGGGCGCTTTGGATGGACGCGTCGCATTCGTGACCGGGGCCGCTCGCGGCCAGGGCCGCGCCTACGCGGTGCGACTGGCCCGCGAGGGCGCCGACGTCATCATCAGCGATATCTGTGCGCCGGTCTCCGACACGATTCCCTATGTCGCTGCCACACCGGAAGACCTGGCCGAGACTGTTCGACTCATTGAGTCCGAGGGCCGCAAAGCACTGGCGCGCGAGGTCGACATCCGCGACGATGCCGCGGTGCGACTACTGGTCGCCGACGGTGTCGAGCAGTTCGGCCGCCTCGATGTGATGGTGGCCAATGCCGGTGTCCTGAGCTGGGGCAGGGTCTGGGAGCTCACCGATGATCAGTGGAACACCGTCATCGACACCAACCTCACCGGCACCTGGCGCACTCTGCGGGCGGTCATCCCGGCGATGATCGATGCCGGCAACGGAGGCTCGATCATCATCGTCAGCTCGGCGGGTGGTTTGAAAGCGACGCCCGGCAACGGACACTACGCGGCATCCAAGTACGGTCTCACCTCCTTGACCAACACTCTCGCGCTTGAATTGGGGGAGTACAGCATTCGGGTCAACTCCATTCACCCCTACTCGATCGCCACCCCGATGATCGAGAATGACGCCATGATGACGATCCTCGGCGCTCACCCCAGCTACCTCAACAGCTACGCACCGATGCCGTATCAGCCACTGGCCAAGGGTTCGAGGGCCAAGCGGAATGACTTCATGACGGCAGAGGAGGCGGCCGAGGTGGTGGTCTGGCTCGCCAGTGACAACTCGAGCGTGCTGTCGGGCTCGCAGATTTCCGTCGACCGCGGGGTTATGAAGTACTGAGCGTTATGAAGTACT
>JBMOKE010000061.1:0-13764 GCA_049315425.1 Mycobacterium sp.
TCGCGTGGCTGCGAGCCTACCGCAGCACATCTAGCAGCCTTTCTGCCCTAGGATGGACTAAACGGCAACGTGTAAGGAGTCCGAGGATGATCACTGTCCGCCAGGCTGGTCGCGCGATCAGTGGAGTAATCGGCGCGGGCGCTGCCGCCGGCACACTTCTAGTCGGAATGGCGCCGACGGCGCTCGCCGCGCCACCGAACTGCACCGCCGCGGATCTGGCCGGTGTCGCCGCCGGGGTTTCCGCCGCGACCTCGGTCTACCTGTTCACTAATCCGGACGTCAACGATTTCTTCACCGGACTGGAGGGCACGCCCCGCGATACCCTGCGCTCGTCGGTGCAGGCCTATCTCGATGCGAACCCGTCGGTGCGGGCGGAACTGGCGGGTATCCGTCAGCCGCTGGTGGATTTGAAGGCTCGCTGCGGTGAGTCCGACGACCTCAACGTTCCATCGCCCTAACGGCGGCGATTGGCGAGCCTCGCCAGGACGGCTCGCCACCCGAGTAGCAGAACGGCCATGAACAGCGTGGTCACCGCGATGAAGCTCATCGCGATGCCCTCAGATGTGGCTTTGCGCAACAACATTCCCACCGCAACGGTGCATACCCACACGGTGAGGCCGGTGGGCATGACGGCGGTGGGCCGACGCCAGCCGCGCGAGAGCAGCCAGCCGACCGCAGCCCCGACCAGGAACGGCCACGCCGTCTCGACGATCCCGCCCGGGCTCATCCCCTCGGCATGGTTGCGGCGGCCCAGGGCCGCGAAGAACACGACACAGGCGAGGTCGGCAACCAGCGCCGGTAGGGTGCGGGCCTTCTCATGGTGAATCGGCACGGTGTCTCGAGGGTATTTCACTGCTGTTCGTCAGCGTCGTGGCTGGTTTCGGGCGGGACCTGGGGGTCCTCGGCAGCCAACTCCCGGGCGGCCAATTCCTCGACCGGAACCTCGGGGTCCAGCGCCCCTTCGGTGCGGAACATGAAGAAGAACACCACCCAGCCGATCGTGGAGATGAAGACCCAGCTGACCAGCCGGTAGATCAGCATTGCCGAAATCGCCTCCGGCAGCGCCATTCCACTGGACACCAGGCCGGGCACCAGTATTGCCTCCACGACCAGCAACCCACCGGGCATGAGCGGGATTGCGCCCACCGCCCGGGCAGCCGCGTAGGCGACGGTCAAGCCCGCCAGTGACGGATGTCCGCCGGCCGCGTAGGCCGCGAAAGCCAGGCAGCCGACATCGGCGATCCAGTTGAACAGTGACCAGCTGAAGGCCTCACCGAGTTCGCGACGGCTCAGGCTCACCGATTCCAGTTGGGTGAGCGTCTCGCGCCATTTGTGCAATCCGGTCTCGACGGGCTTGCCGCGCGCGGAGTTCACCCAACCCAGTACTTTGACACCAATTCCGTCGATAAGTTCAGGCCGGCTCGCCACCGCTTGCGCGAGGAGCAGCAGCGCGATGAAACCGCCGAGGGTGAACAGCAGAGAGAACGGATTGTTCTTGGCGCCCAACAGGAATGCTCCGCCGAGACCGATGAGAGCCAGTCCCACCACCTGCAGTGCACCCGACATCACCAACTGCCAGGACGCCACCACCGGAGAGGCACCCCAGAGTCGCTGCTGACGGTAGACGAACGTCGCCGAGAGTACCGGCCCGCCCGGCAACGTCGTACTTAATGCGTTGCCCGCATAGAACGCCGCCTCTGACCGCCACTGATGCACCGTCACCCCGGCCGACCGCAACAGCGTTCGCTGAATCTGGGCGAAGCTGTGCATCGAGGCCATTGCCGCGGCGATCGCCGCGAGCACCCACCACGGGTTCGCCGAGATCAGGCTCAACCAGGCCTTGGCCAACTGATCCCACACCAGGGTGGCCTCTACCGCGAGCACGATCACCGCGACACCGAGTACTGCCCAGCGCACCCACCAGTACTTCCCCCGGGGCTTGGGGCGGGGACTTCCCTCGCGGGCGGAGTTAACCGTCGCGTCGTGGGCCACGTGTTTCAGGGTATCGGTGCCGGGCGTTTTCCCCGCCGTTCATCTCGGGATGTCGACTCCGGCCGGTTAGGCTGGCCCGATGCCGTCCGACGACGACGCGGTTGAACCCTTTGTTCGCAAGGCGGCGGCGTGGTCGTGGCGTCTATTGGTCATCCTCGCTGCCGTCCTAGCTCTGGTGTGGTTGATTCAGCGCCTTCAGGTGATCGTTGTTCCGCTGGCACTGGCAGTCATGGTCACCGCATTGATGGTGCCGGTGGTCGACTGGCTGGACCGGCGAGGCATGGCCCGTGGCGGTGCCGTGGCCCTGGTTTTGCTGGGTGGCTTTGCTGTTTTCGGGGGGATCCTCACTTTCGTTGTGAGCCAGTTCATTTCGGGTCTACCGGATCTGGTCGAACAGGTCACCCGGAGCATTGATAACGCCACGCGCTGGCTGATCGAGGGCCCCGCACATCTGAGTCGTGAGCAGATCGACAAAGCCGGCGACACGGTCGTTAAAGCGTTGCAGGACAACCAGGAGAAGCTGACCAGCGGGGCGCTGTCCACCGCGGCCACCCTGACCGAGATCATCACCGGCGCGCTACTGATGTTCTTCACCCTGATCTTCCTGCTCTACGGTGGCCGCAACATCTACGCCTACCTGACGACGATCGTGCCCGCGCGGGCCCGCGAACGTGTTCGCGACGCGGGCCGGGCCGGGTTCGGTTCACTGATCGGCTATGTCCGGGCGACCTTCCTGGTGGCGCTCGTCGACGCCGTCGGAATCGGCACCGGCCTGGCGGTCATGGGCGTGCCATTGGCGCTGCCACTGGCCTCGCTGGTGTTTCTGGGCGCTTTCATCCCCCTCGTCGGCGCTGTGGTCACCGGTTTTCTCGCCGTCGTGATCGCCCTGCTCGCCAAGGGCGTCATTTACGCGCTGATCACCCTGGGGCTGGTCGTCGCCGTTCTGCAGTTGGAAGCCCACGTTCTGCAACCGCTGGTGATGGGCCGCGCCGTGTCGATCCACCCGTTGGCGATCGTGCTCGCCATCTCAACCGGCGCTGTACTCGCGGGGATCATCGGTGCGCTGTTGTCGGTCCCCGTGCTGGCCTTTTTCAACAGCGCCATCAGGGTGCTGGCCGCACCGGACCCCGGTGCCGAGGCGGCGCAGTTGGAAGCCGGCGAGGCTCCGCTGATCATGCACGCCCGGCCTGATAATCCTGCGGACTAGAGCCGGCCCTCGCGCCGCAACAGGTCCTGTGCGCTGACCCCGCCGCCCTTCTTGGCGCGGGCGTTGAGTTTCTCGGTGGCCACGTCGGTGTCGCCGGACTCCGCTCGGCTCACCGGGATGGCCCGGGTCTCCTCGGAGGAGATGGACCCCGAGGAGATGGGCCCCGAGGAGACGGGGCCAGACTGCGTCGGAATCGCCGTGGTGGCATCCTCGGCGCCCGGTGGATTGGCGCCCGGTGGATTGGCGCCCGGTGGGCGCTTCTTACTCCTGAGTTCTCCGAGCCAGGAACCGATGTCGCGATCGTCGTCTGCTCGTACGGCGGCGAACTTCGTCGTGGGCGCGTCGTTCACCGGTGCGACTGGGACCCCCGGTGTGATGGGGACCGCCGGTGCGATGGCGATCGCAGGGGCGGCGCCAACGAGTGCCGGCTCGGGTTCGGCATAGCCGGGCCGCTTGCGCTCAACGGGCAGCGTGGTCTCACCGAGGCCGATCTTGTTCTGCAGCCGTTTCATCCACTTCGGCGCCCACCAGCAGTCATCGCCCAGCAACTTCATGATCGCCGGCACCAGGAACATACGCACGATGGTGGCGTCCAGCAGCAGGGCGATCAACAGACCGAACGCCAGATACTTCATCATCACCAGGTCGGAGAATACGAAGGCCCCGGCCACCACGGCCAGCACCAGCGCGGCGGCGGTGATCAGACGGCCGGTGGTGGCGGTACCGATCCGGATCGACTCGGTGGTGGACATGCCGCGGTCGCGGGCCTCCACCATCCGGGATACCAGGAACACCTCGTAGTCGGTGGACAGGCCGTAGATCACCGCGATGATCAACCCGATCATCGGGGCCATCAGGGGCTGCGGGGTGTAGTTCATCACTCCCGATCCGTGGCCTTCGACGAACATCCAGGTCAGAATCCCCATGGTCGATCCCAGTGTGAGCGCGCTCATCAGTGCCGCCTTGATGGGCAGCACCAGCGAGCCGAACGCCAGGAACATCAGGATCGTCGTGGTGGTGATCAGCAGCAGCACCATCAACGGCAGCTTCGAGTACAGACTGTGGATGCTGTCCTGTTCCAATGCCGGCGTGCCGCCCACGTAGACCGACACCCCCTTGGGCGGCACGATGTCCCGCAACTCGTGGATCTTCTTGGCGGCATCGTTGCGATTCACCAGGCCGTTCTGAATCACCCGTACCGACGGGTCATTGGATGTGCCGGGGCGGGCCTTCCACATCGCGTCGGGGTTGTTGTCCGGATCGGTGAAGCCGCTGATAGCCATTGCCTTGCTGCGGATCTCGGCGACTTGCTGATCGGTGATCGGTTTGCCGTCATCGCCCTTGATCACCAGGGTCAGTGGCTCGGTGCGGAAACCCGGGAAGGTTCGGTCGAACTCTTCCTGGGCCACTCGGACCTGGTTGTCCGGCGGCAGGTACTTCTCGCTGATACCGCCCAGGGCCAGCTTGCCCAGCGGGATGATCATCAGGATCATCAGCACCACGATCGGCGCGGCGAACATGATGGGCCGCTTCATCACCCGGTTGACCAACTTGCCCCAGAAGCCGTTCTCGACCTCTTCGCGGGTCTTGGTCTTCTGAGTCTTTTCGGCCAGCCACTCGATGATCGTGCGGGAGAACGACCAGTTGCGCAGGAACGGAACACGCAGCAATGTGCGCACTCCGAGCGCGTCGACATTCGGGCCGAGGATGGCAAGGCTGGCGGCGAGCACGGTGATCGACAGAATCGCGGCGAGCATGACCGAGGCGATGATCGCGTAGGTGATCGACTTGAGGAATCCCTGCGGGAAGAGCAGCAGCGGTAATGACGACGCCACGATGATCACCGCGGAAAACACCACGGTTCGACCGGCGGTCATCACGGTGCGCCGTACGGCCACCTCGGTGTCATAGCCCTCGGCGAGCTCTTCTCGGAACCGGCTGACGATGAACAATCCGTAGTCGATCGCGATACCGAGACCGATCAGCGTAACCACCGGTTGGGCGAAGAAGTGCACGGGCGCGTAGTCGGCGACGAGCCGCATGATGCCCAGCGCCCCGAGAATAGAAAGGCCGCCGATGATGGCCGGGAGACTGGCCGCCACCACACCGCCGAAGACGAAGAAGAGCAGCACCGCCACCAGCGGAATCGCCGCCACCTCGGCGCGTTGCTGATCGACGCCGATCGTTCCGGTGAGCTCGTTGGCCAACGGGTTGAGCCCGCCCAATTTGATATCGCCGTTGTTGACCTGTTTCAGGTCGGGTGCCACGGCCTGGTAGTTCTTCAGGATCTCGTCGTCGCCATCACCTTTGAGCGGGATGCTGACGAACGTCTTGCGCAAGTCCTGGGTCTTCATCTGCTGGACGGTCGCGTCGGTGCTGTCGGGCGCGCGTAACCACCCCGCCCAGCCGGCCACCTTGTCCTCATGCTTCGTGGCGAACGCGTCCAGCTCGTCGACCATCTCTTTCGACCACTGCGGATCGTCGACCTTTTTGTCATCGGGCGGAGTCAGGATGGCCACGATGTGACTGGTGCGATCCCGGCCGTAGGCGCCGTCGGCGAGCAGGGAGGCGCGCACTGACTGGCTGCCCTCGTCGTAGAACCCGCTCTGGGTCACGTGCTTGCCCAGATCGATGCCGTAGATGCCGCCGCCGACACACAGCGCGACCATGAGACCGATGACGATGTATCGGTACCGGTATACGGTTCGACCCCACCAGGCGAACACTCGATCTCCTAACTACAGCCGCGATGTCAGCAGCGAGGACAGCGGCCAGCACGGCTTACGCCGTGCCCCGGGATAGCGGAAAACACCGGGAATGTCCTCTAAGTCGACGAAATCCAAGGTATCCGACGCTAACGCGCAGCTGGCATGTTCGCGAAATCCGAGCGCGCCGACCCCGGTGCCGGACCGCGGGATGTCGTCCACAGGGGTTCGGAAGGCCTGCCCGTCGGCAGACGCCACCAGCAGGTTTACCAATCTGCCGCCCGCGGTTCCCTCGACCACGGTCACGGTTGCCTCACCCACAGAAATTCGGTCACCGCGCTGCCCGCATGCCGGGCTTTGGTCTCGTATTTGGTGGTCGGCCGATCCGCGGAGATCGGCAGCGCCTCGTCGGGCAGTGCCCTGCGCAGCAGCGCCTCGCCGTCGCCGACTTCGGCGATCTGCTCGGCGTAGCCGGCATGGTCGGTCGCGGCGTGCAGGACACCGCCGGGACGCAGCCGCTCGGCGATCAGTGCGACCGTCTGTGGTTGCAGCAGCCGCCGTTTGTGGTGCCGGGACTTCGGCCAGGGATCCGGGAAGAAGATCCGTACCCCGGTGAGCGTGCCGGAGCCCACCAGATGCTCGAGCACATCGACGCCGTCACCCCGGATCAACCGGATGTTGGATACGCCCTCGCGGTCGATCCCGCTCAGCAGCTGCGCCAGTCCGCGACGGTAGACCTCGACGGCGATCACGTTGATATCAGGCTCGTCGCGCGCCATGGCCAAGGTCGACGTCCCGGTACCGCAACCGATCTCGAGGACCAGCGGCGCGCTGCGGCCGAACCAGTCCGCGGTGTCGAGTTCGCGCGGCGGCTGGGCCAGCATGCCCAACCGGGGCCACAGCCGTTCCCAGATCTCCTGCTGTGCTTCGGTGAGCGCTGCGCGTCGGGAGCGGAAACTGGTCACCCGCGGATAGGGATGCGTCGGGGATCCGGGCGTGGTCGAGCTCCCCTGACGCTGCGAATGCATTGGTCCATGGTGGCGTATGAACTGCGGCTGACCACCACCAGGACGCAGATTGATACCCAACAGTTGCCTTTGCGGCTGACTCGCGTCCCAGCTGCGGGGCTGCCACCATGGCGCGATGGCCGAGCACCCGTTTGCCGCACTGCTGGCCGCCGCTGTGAGTGCACCGCTGCGGGTGGGTGTGGTCGGAAGGTCCGGCGCCGGCCGGGACACCGTGCGCCGGGCCTTGCGGGGCGCCGGCGCGGTGGTGGCCGACCCGGGCGAGCCCGCCGATATGGACGTCTACGTCTTCGTCGAAACCCTCACTCCGGAGGACACTGCCGCACTCACTGCGACTCGCGGGCCCGCGGTGGCGGTGCTCAACAAGTCCGATCTCATCAGCTTTCGAGGCGCCGGACCCATGGTGGTTGCCGGCGCCCACTGCAGGCAGTTGGAGAGCCGCACCGGTGTGCCGACCCGGCCGCTGGCCGCGCAGCTCGCGGTCGCCGCCTCGGACCCGGCCATCCTCGACCGATCTCTCGTCGACGCCCTGCGCGCGGTAACGACCGATCCCGCCCGGCTGACGCCCGCTATCCGTCGCCGACTGCTCTCCGAACTGGACCTTTTCGGTATTGCCACCGCCTCGGCGGCGGTATGCGGCGGAGCGGATCGAGCGATGCTGGCGGCGCTACTCCGCGGCGTCAGCGGTGTTCAGGCCGTGCTCGACGAGATCGACCGGGCTGCCGCGGCGGTCCGTTACCGGCGCCTGATCGGCGCGCTGGCCGGACTGGCTGAGCGGGCGGTTGGACCCCGTGGTGCCCGGGTGGCCGATTTTCTCGCCAGCGACGCCGTTGTGCTGGCGCGGATGGCCGCCGCGATGGACGCGATGCAGGCCCAGGACCCGCCGCCCGGTCCCACCGAGGGAGCTGCCGATCACCTGCGCCGGGCCATTCATTGGCAGCGCTACGCGCGGGGCCCGGTATCGGCGTGGCAACGCGGCTGCGGCGCTGATATCGCACGCGGTGCGCTGCGGCTGTGGTTGCGGGCGGGCGGCATCCCCGAGCCGATGACATGAGCGGTGACCGGGAGATCATCGCGGTGATCGGTCCGACGCGTTCGGGCGTGACGAGCGTGGCCTGCGCACTGCGCGAGCAGTTCGGCCGATACCGCGTCGTCGAACAACTCCGGTCCGGTGAGCAGCCGGCCGCCGTGGTCTTCGTCGTCTCCGCGGCCGCCCCGATGACTGAGTCCGACGCCCAGCTTCTCGATGCCGCGGCTGCGAACACCGATGCCGTGGTGGCTGCGGTGTCCAAGATCGACGTTCATCGCAGCTGGCCGCAGGTGCTCGCCGCCGACCGGGCTCTGTTGGCCGGTCACGCGACCCGGTATGCCGGTCTGGCCTGGGTGACAGTGGCGGCTGATCCGCACGTCGGGTCGCCGAAGGTCGATCAACTCGTTGACGCGGTGCTGGCGGCAGTGACCCGCAACGGCCGAAAACAGCGAAATCTGTTGCATACAAGGGAGTCTCGGGGGAAATCGCGGGCGGTGCGGGCCCTCGCGCTGCGTAGTCAAGTTCAGCAGTCGCGGGCGCACATCGCGGGGCAGGCGCGTGCCGCATGCGCGGCCCTGCGCACCGAACTGCGCCACGAGGCGGCCCTGGTGACCCGGGGAGGGGTTGACCAGTTCTGTACCGGGGTGCGCCGTAGGTCGCAGCGGGTGGCTGCCGAGGTTGACGCGACGCTGACCCGGCAGCTGATCCACATGGCTGACGGCGTCGGACTCACGGCGGTCGATGCAGCGGCGGTTGCCCTGTCGGCACCGGCGTGCCCGGCACTCGAGTCCTACCTGCCACGCTTTGTGCGCCCCCGGTCCGAGAACCGGTTGACCATTCTGCTCAGTGCCGGGTTCGGGTTGGGTGTGACCCTGACTGCCGGCCGCCTGCTCGCCGACCTCGCGCCCGCCTGGACCCGGGCCGTGACCGTGGGTGCTCTGGTAGCCGGCTCGGTGCTCACCGGGTGGGTCATCCGAACCCGCGGGCTGTTGGCTGAGCGCGCGGCATTGGATCGTTGGGTGGCGGAGGTGACTGCGGGCCTGCGGTCGGCCCTGGAGGATCACCTGGTGACGCAGCTGCTGGCGGCCGAATCCGCCCTTGTGGCCGCGGCAGCCAGCCGCGAGTTACCAGCCCGGCGCGGTTGCCCGATCGAGCCCGGGAGCGATCGGACATAATTGGGGATTAACGACGGGTATCGCGCCCGCGTTAATCTGCACCGAACTCAATAAACTGCACGGAACTCAAGCGGGAGACACCGATGACCTCAGCGACCATCCCCGGTCTGGACAACGCACCGACCAAGCATGCCGCCCTGCTTGCCTGGGTCCGCGAGGTTGCCGAGCTCACCCAGCCGGATCGCGTCGTCTTCGCCGACGGCTCCGAGCAGGAGTATCAGCGGCTCTGCGATCGGCTGGTGGCCGCCGGTACATTCACCCCGCTACGCGACTCAGAGGATCCCAGCTCATATCTCGCCCGGTCGCTTCCGTCGGATGTCGCGCGGGTTGAGTCCAGGACGTTCATCTGCTCGCAGCGCGAGATAGATGCCGGGCCGACCAATAACTGGATGGCTCCCGACGAGATGCGCGCCACCATGACCGAGCTGTATCGCGGATGTATGCATGGACGCACCATGTACGTGGTGCCGTTCTGTATGGGCCCCCTCGGTGCCGATGATCCGAAACTCGGCGTTGAGATCACCGACTCCGAGTACGTCGTGGTGGCGATGCGCACGATGACCCGAATGGGTGAGGCGGCACTGAAGAAACTGGGCGACGACGGATTCTTCGTCAAGGCACTGCACTCGATCGGCTCGCCACTGGAGCCCGGGCAGACAGATGTGCCGTGGCCGTGCAGCGACACCAAATACATCAGCCATTTCCCCGAGACCCGCGAGATCTGGAGCTTCGGATCCGGTTACGGCGGCAATGCCCTGCTGGGCAAGAAGTGCTACTCGCTGCGGATCGCCTCGGTGATGGCCCGCGATGAGGGCTGGCTGGCCGAGCACATGCTGATCCTCAAGCTCATCTCCCCGGAGAACAAGGCCTACTACGTCGTGGCGGCGTTCCCCTCGGCCTGCGGCAAGACCAACCTGGCGATGCTGCAGCCCACCATCCCCGGCTGGCGCGCCGAGACACTCGGAGACGATATCGCGTGGATGCGATTCGGTAGGGACGGCCGGCTGTACGCGGTGAACCCGGAGTTCGGCTTCTTCGGGGTGGCACCGGGAACCAACTGGAGTTCCAACCCGAACGCGATGAAGACGATCGCGCGCGGCAACACCGTCTTCACCAACGTCGCGCTGACCGACGACGGTGGCGTGTGGTGGGAAGGCCTGGAGGGCGAACCGCAGCATCTGATCGACTGGAAGGGCCAGGACTGGTCACCGGAGTCCGGTTCGCCTGCGGCCCATCCGAATTCGCGCTATTGCACGCCGATGTCGCAGTGTCCCTCGCTGGCGCCGGAGTGGGATGACCCGGAGGGCGTGCCGATCTCGGCGATCCTGTTTGGCGGCCGGCGCAAGACGACGGTGCCACTGGTGACCGAAGCTCGTGATTGGCAGCACGGAGTGTTCATCGGGGCCACGCTGGGTAGCGAGCAGACTGCCGCCGCCGAGGGCACCGTCGGCACCGTGCGCCGTGACCCGATGGCCATGCTGCCGTTCCTGGGCTACAACGCCGGCGACTACTTCCAGCACTGGATCGACCTCGGTAAGAACTCCGACTCCTCGAAGTTGCCGAAGATCTTCTTCGTCAACTGGTTCCGTCGAGGTGGCGACGGTCGCTTCCTGTGGCCGGGTTTCGGTGAGAACAGCCGGGTGTTGAAGTGGATCATCGAACGCGTCGAGGGAAAAACCGAAGGCGTACCGACCCCGATCGGCTTTGTGCCCGCCGTCGGCGATATGGATCTGAATGGGTTGGACGTCGCCGAGGCCGATGTCGCCGAGGCGTTGACAGTCAATCCAGACGAGTGGCGCGCTGAGCTGCCGCAGATCGAGGAGTGGTTCGACTTCATCGGCGAGCAGCTGCCCACCAGCCTCAAGGACGAGTTCGACTCGCTCAAGCAGCGTTTGGCCGACGCAGACCGGGGTTAGGGGCTGCGGGTGCTGTCTCGGCGGGCGTGGTTCGCAGCCGTCGGCACGACCGCGGCCACTATCGCTGCGGGTTGCGGACGACCGGAGAAGGCGTCCGCGCCCACCGAGGTCACCCACCCGGTGATCGCCGGGGCTGATCAGGCATTGGCCGAATTACTCAACGGAAACCGTCGGTTCGTTACGGCGACGAGGGAATATCCGGACCAATCGACCCGGGTGCGGCAGGCGCTGTCGACGTCACAGAAGCCATTCGCGGTGATTTTGACGTGTTCGGACTCCCGCGTTCCCCCGGAGGAGCTATTCGATCAGGGCCTCGGTGACCTGTTCGTCGTGCGACTGGCGGGCAATATCGTCGACGAGGCAATTCGGGGCAGCATCGAGTACGCGGTCGAGGAACTGGCGACTCCGCTGATCATGGTGTTGGGGCATCAGAACTGCGGCGCGGTATCGGCAACGGTGAAGGCATTGCAGCCACCGTTCACCACACCCCGGGGCGCGGTGGGCACGTTGATCCAGGCCATCGCCCCGGCAGTGGAGTCGGTGCGGGGCCGGCCGGGGGACCTGCTCGACAACGCGGTCCGGGCCAATGCCGCGCAATCGGCCGACCAGATCAGGACATCACCGGGTCTCACGGCCGCTCTGGCTTCGGGAACCGTCAAGCTCGTCGTCGGGTACTACAGCCTGCAGGACGGCACCGTCAGCATCATCTGAAATCGGCGTCGCTGCCTGTCGTAGAGTGCACCGCATGCAGATCCGCGAGCATGCGCAAGCCACCCCCGATAAACCCGCCGTCATCATGTATCCCTCCGGGATCACTGTCACCTTCGGAGAACTCGAGGCGCGGGCAAATCGGTTGGCACACCTATTGCGTCAGGCCGGTTTACGCGAGGGTGACGCCGTGGCGATCCTGCTGGAGAACAATGAGCACTACCACACCGTGATGTGGGCGGCCCGTCGCGCCGGCCTCTACTACGTGCCGATTAACACCCACCTCACCGCGGCCGAGGCCGCCTACATCATCGACAACAGTTCAGCGAAGGCGATCATCGGCTCCGCGAGATTGCGACCCGTCCTCGAGCACCTCGGCGAGCACCTTCCCAAGGGTTTACCGGCATTGCTCCTCATCGCCGGCGGCGAACTGGACGGCTGGCTGAGTTACCCGGAATGCGTTGCTGACCAACCTGATACACCCATCTCCGATGAGATCGAGGGTGATCTGCTGCAGTATTCGTCGGGTACCACCGGGCGACCCAAGGGCATCAAGCGGGCGCTATCGCACCTGCCGCCGTCGGAGGCGTCCGGGTTGATGACCGCGCTGGTCAGTTTCTGGGCAAGGCCCGACGGGGTCTATCTCAGTCCCGCTCCGCTCTATCACACCGCGCCGTCGGTCTGGTCATTGACGATGCAGGCCGCTGGCATCCCGGTGGTGGTGATGGAGAAATTCGACCCCGAGGGCACCCTCGATGCCATCGCCCGTCACCGGGTCACCCATGGGCAGTTCGTCCCGGTGATGTTCACCAGGATGCTGAAACTGCCTGAGGCGGTGCGCAATTCCTACGACGTCTCCAGCCTGGAACGCGTCATGCATGCCGCCGCGCCGTGTCCGGTGCCGATCAAACAGCAGATGATCGAATGGTGGGGTCCCATTGTTGATGAGTACTACGCCTCCTCGGAGGCACACGGCTCGACGCTGATCAGTGCCGAGGAGTGGCTGACGCATCCGGGCTCGGTCGGCAGGCCGATGGGCGGGGCCGTGCACATCCTCGATGAGGAGGGCAACGAACTCCCAGCCGGGCAGCCCGGTGAGATCTACTTCGAAGGCGGCAACACCTTTGAGTACCTCAACGACACCGAGAAGACAGCGGCGTCACGTCATGAGCGCGGCTGGTCCACCGTCGGCGACATCGGCTTCCTCGACGAGGAGGGTTACCTCTACCTGACCGACCGCCGGCACCACATGATCATCTCGGGCGGGGTGAACATCTACCCGCAGGAGGCCGAGAGCCTGCTGGTCACGCATCCCAAGGTGATGGACGCCGCGGTGTTCGGCATCCCCGACGACGACATGGGTCAGTCGGTCAAGGGCGCGGTGCAACTGGTCGACCACGCCGATGCGACCGATGAGTTCGCTGAGGAACTCTTGGGCTGGCTTCGAGATCAACTGGCGCACTACAAATGCCCACGGTCGATCTCCTTCGAGGAGCAACTCCCGCGCACCGACACCGGAAAGCTCTACAAGCAGAGCCTGATCGACAGGTACGGGTCGTCACCTACCACGTGACGGGCAGCGCACCCAGGCCGGATCCCAGCGAATCGATGTTGACGCTCAGTCCGGCGGCATCGACCATCAGTCGCATATCCGGAAAACGTGGGATCAACTGGGCAAGAACCGATTTCAACTAGAGACGAGCCAGCGGTGCGCCCAGGCAGTACCGCCTACCGTAGCCGAACGACATGGGAGTCGTCCCCTTGCGGGTGAAGTCGACGACGTCGGGATGGGCGAAGAACGCCGGGTCGTGGTTGGCCGATCCTGCGTCCAGTATCACCAGATCGCAGTCGGTGATGGTGACGTCGGCGATGGCGACGTCCTCGCGCACGTAGCGGGGAATGCCGGGGTTGGCGTTCATTGTCACGCGCATCGACTCCTCGGTCGCCTTCCGAATCAACGACGGATCCTCCAGCAGAGCCATTGCGAGAACAGCGATTTCGGTGTC